>JAHEID010000033.1 GCA_024639555.1 Deltaproteobacteria bacterium | reverse complement strand
GCAGACACATGCAAAGTCAAAAACGATCATAGAGTACCCTTTTATTTGGTTATAGCGCTCTACCGCATTTTACACTTATTATTTAAAAATAGCATCTCGGCTCTTGTCAAAATTGAAAAAATATTTCATACGGAAGAAACATGGTGTAATAATTTCAAAAATCAGGTTTTTTAGTATAAGTTTCGCAATAATCCGGATATTATACAAATTATATGTCATAAATAAGATGTATGTTAAAATTTAGGCATTATTCTTGCTTAAAACAAATTAAGACGGTTTGATTGTTGCTGTAACTTCAAATCTTTCATTATCGTCTACTTTCAGAAAGTTGGAGCACTAAGGAGCACATTAACATGAATGAACTTAGCCTTATCACCTGTATTGTCCAAAGAGGAAGAGCTGAAAAGGTAGTGGATGCCGCCCTAAAAGCGGGCGCGCCGGGAGCAACCTATTATTATGGGCGCGGGACTGGTGTCCGACAGAAACTCGGGGTCCTGTCAAAGCTGATTGTTCCTGAAAAGGAAATAATTTTAATTGTAACCAAGGAAAGTCAGGTCGATGCAATATTTGATGCTATCATCAAGGCTGGCAAGCTTAATAAAAAGGGCCAGGGCTTTGCCTATATCCATAAAATCGATCGAGCCATTGGTTTTTTGGAAGATTATGCCGAATTATAATTAAAGGCACTGCCGCTATGAGTCAAATAGCTAATTAATAGATATAAATCTCCATGATTATTGGCATAATAAAAGATTTCGCTTTAACCGCGCTTGTAATTATCCTCAACCACTGGATATATGGCATTGAAGATACTATAGCATATGAATTTATAGTAAATTTCATCGGCAAAAATCGGACGCTCTTTATTGCCTCAGGAATGGCAGGGTCCGTTGTCCTGCTGATTTCCTCCGCCATGTTTGAAAATTTAGGGCTCTATAAAATCACCTACGGGCTCAGCAGAATACTGATCAGAGTGAACCAGTTTCTGATCACCTTTCTCGCCATTATCAATATTGTCTTCTATGCGGCTCTAAGCAGCAATCTTATGCGGGACAATGGTTATCTGCTCCTGTTTGCGCTCGCTTTAGTATTAGGCGCATCCTGCTGGGCCCTCCGCATAATAGATTTCAACCACCCCACCCGAAATGAGGTTTTGCCTGTGAGTGTGCTTGCACTCATGTCAATTATAGTGGTCGAGTTTGTCTGGCCCTATTTTAATTTCTAATAGTCCACCTGACAGAAATTTAACACTGCTAAAATGAATCGTAGTGGACAAATTCCTGTAATTCTCTCCGCTTAGGCGGGGATGGTTCATGATCCGGATAGCCCACTGGAATGAGTACCAGCACCTCGTGCTCAGCCGGCAGTTTTATGATCTCTCCTACCTTGTCCTGGTCGAATAAGCCGACAATCACTGTTGCCAGACCGGAATCATGGGCTGCCAGGCAAAGATTCTGGGTAGCCAGGCCCAGGTCATACATGAACCAGTCGCCAAACTTGGTTGGGTACTCGCCATTATAGTAGCCTGATTTCTTTAGCTGAGCGCAGACCACCAGAAGAACAGGGGCATTGACAATTGCCAACGAGGAAGGATTGCGGGGTGAGACGGACCCCTGGATTTTTCTCTTTATCTCATCATCTTTAACCACTACAAAATGCCAGCACTGGGTGTTGGCCCAGGATGGTGCCCAGCGGGCAGCCTCAAGCAGTTTGTTCAGTATTTCATCTGGAACAGCTTTCTCCTGGTAACGCCGAATGCTTCTTCTGCCTAGTATGGTATCCATTAATTCTGACATAGGTCTCTCCCTCTGATTCTTTATCAGTTCTTTTTAGTATTAACCTGCCAGTTTTTTGGCAATTGTCGCAACATGGTTACCCTGAAAGCGAGCTGCATCCAATTCATTTTCACTCGGCTGCCGTTCACCTTTTGTACCCGCTATTGTGGTCGCCCCATAGGGAGATCCGCCTGTGATTTCATCCAAACGCAACTGACCTTGAAAAGCATATGGAAGCCCGACAACTACCATACCATGGTGAAACAGGGTAATATGGAATGATGTTATTGTGGTTTCCTGGCCTCCATGCTGTGAAGCGGTACTTACAAACACACTTGCCACCTTGCCAACCAGTCCTCCGGATTGCCATAACTTCCCGGTAGCATCCAGAAACTGTCGCATCTGACCGCACATATTCCCGAAACGTGTCGGTGTGCCAAAAATGATAGCACCAGCCTGTTCAAGTTCATCTACAGTACAGACAGGTATATCGGCTAAAGATTTTTGGGCCTCAACTGCTCCCATCTTTTCAATAACCTCAGCAGGAAGGGTTTCCGGAACCCTGCGAATTACAGCTTCGGCACCTTCTACCTGGGCTACACCTTCGGCAACAGCCAGGGCCATCTGGTAAACATGACCGTACAGTGAATAAAACGGGATGAGTACTTTCATGGTATTCTCCTTCTTTAATTATTCCACCAACTCGGCATTTGTTATCCGGATATTAATAGCATTGAGTACAGACGCATTTGCATAAGGACCAAGCTTAAGATTTGTCGTATACGCTTTTCCAGCAGGTATAATTTCCGAAATTCCCCGCTCAGTTTGCATTTTTCTCCCTGATGAGTCCGGATATTCAATGTATAGCTCAAGATTTCTTATTCCCAGCGGCGCTTTATTGATCACTTGCGCTAACACATATCCCTGCTTGTTGAGTCCAACCTGTATTTTGATGTAATTCCCAGCGTTTTGAGGAAAGTCAAGTCGAAGAAGTGATAGTTGTGCTGCTTTACCTACCGGAGAGTCTGACCCAGCGGCTTCCTGAAAGTACTGCCGGGCCCTTTGAGGTGATCCGTAAGACAGTTCAAGCTCTCCCAGACTGTTATAGGCCATTGCTGTAGGTAAAAGCTTGGTACTTGCCTGTAAATCATCATGGGCTTCCTGAGCCCGGTTTAATTTCTTTTTTGTTAATCCACGCTGCAGGTAATAATAAAAATAGTTTCTATTCAAATCAATTGACCTGTTATAATCTGCCAAAGCATCATTATATCGATTTTCCTTTAGATTAATATCTCCCCGCAAAGCATAAAAGTGTCCTTCTCTGGGTTCAACGCCTATAGCTTCCTGGGCAAAAGAATAAGCCTTTCTACTGTCACCTTTCTGAAGTGCTTCTCTACCCTTTACATAACTTTCATAGCCTTTTTTGTCTTTTACAAGGGATGCAATTTTATTTTGATAAATATCATTGCCAACAAGCCCTCCTTTGGGGAGAGTGGCTGCAGTTTTCCTGTTGGCATCAACCCGAGCTTGGGAAGGTGGATGGCTGGAAAAAAGTCCTGCCAACCAGTTTTGCGACTTGCTTTCATTCAACCGGATAAAGGTTTCCTGCAGCCCGACGGCTGCCATTGGATCGTAGCCGGCCCGTGACATATAGAGCATGCCATAATAATCTGCTTCCAATTCATCGTCCCGACCATACTTGGTGTGAACCAACCCAGCTGCAACCTGTGCTCCACCTACAATAATGTTTGCATATTCATTACTTTGAGCAACCACGCCCGTAGCAATTAGAGCACCTTGCAGAAGCATACCCCGCTGCATACCCTGGGCACCGTGTTTGGCAGCAGCATGTACTATCTCATGGCCCAGGACAGCAGCAAGCTCTGCTTCACTCCGTAATTCCAGCAAAAGCCCCCTGTTAACCGCTATTTTCCCGCCTGGCAAGGCCCAGGCATTCGGGGTGGAATTATTGAGAACCGTAAATTCATACGGCAGTTTCCGGTCGCTGACAGCGGCTAATTTCTGCCCTACTCCGTTGACATATGCTGACAATTCAGGGTTCACATTATAATCACCACCCTGCATCTGTCTGCTGGGACCGTAATTCTTCTGGCCGATACTGATTTCCTGATCTTCTGAAATCAGGGAAAGTTCATTTTTGCCGGTTACTGGGTTTACAGCGCAACCGTAGAAGACGAAGCAAGACAACAGCACAATGAGAAGTTTTCGCATCAATAGATACATGATCGTACTCTCCCTTCAAAAGTATAAGTATAATTCAAATATAGGACAGTATGATAAACCTGCATAATGAAATCAAGGAGATTTCAAAAACTCAGGCTTTTTTTGTATAGTAGAAGCTGATGCGTATTGCTTCTGTTTAATTGAAATTAAAAGTTTGATGCTTCAGGAGAAATACTATCCATTACCCAACCAGGCTATATATTTTTTTCTGAGAACCAACCAGGAAAAACGACTTGTCAAAGCCTTTGTATGCAGATCATTGATTTTGTCAGGATTAATTAGAGCTTTTTGCAATTTGTTGAACAAATCTCCTTTTTTATAAAGATATTGTGCGGGAAAAAGTTCCGGGTAGGATAAAGAGTTGGGCAGCAACGGGATACAGCCGGCCCGAACAGCCTCGATGACTGAGATGCCGTAGAATTCATGCCTGGCAGTTGAAACCACGATATCCCCCTGGGCAAGCAGTCGCGCGTATTCATCCCGTGATTCGACATAACCGTAATGCAGGATCTTGTGCTTCAGTTTATCCTGTGCAACAGAAAAAATTTGCGGTTTTCTCCTGAAAGATTGGCCCAGGACAATCAGCCTGAAATCTGATGCGTTTGCATCAAGCTCAAAAAGGGTATTAAAAAAGTCTGTCGGGTTTTTATCATGTTCCCAACGATGGTTCCAGACAATGACCGGAGTTCTGGAGCTTTTTCTTTTTGATTGTGCTGCATTATCTATTTGACTGAAATCTATACCGGGGTTAAGTATCGAGACCTTTGCTTCAATTTTTTTCATTACTCCTTCAAGTTTCATGTCAGGGCACATCTTCAGTATCTTTTCCACTCCTTTCAGAAAGGTCTGCATATTATAACCGGTGCTGAATGCCACCTTGTCAGATGCCAGGACTGTGGTGAGATTTGTCAGGCCGAAATGAAAATCCCGTTCATCCTCTTTACGAACCGGGTAGGCAAACTGGTTTTCATGAAAGTAGGTATAAAACGGCAGTTGGTTGACAGGAGCCGGTAGAAGAGAGCGGAGAGTGGCAACATCAACAAAGGATGAGCAGAAAACCGCATCAATTATTGTTTCGTTGAAAAGTGTTGTTATTTTGTCGGCATAAAACGGAGCAGCAAGTCGCATACGCCATTTCCATTTCCTGGCAGGCAGGGTCAGCAGCATAAAATCAAAAGGCAAATGGAACTGTAAGCCATCGAGAAAAGTCTTATGAGAGCCACCGTAGTAAGGCTCAAGAACCAGAATTTTCATGTTAAATGGTTTGAATGATAAGGTTGTGCAACTCATCTACCTCCAGGGAAAATGAAGCTGGAAGCAGTATGGTCGTATAATTATCAACAATAAGCGCGGGCCCTGCAAGGGTTAAACCTGCTGCCATATGGGCTCGTTTAAAAACAGGCACATTGACCGGCGTGTGCTCAAAATAAACAGACTGTTCACAGAGTGGTTCGATCTTCGGGTGGGCCGCCTTTTTTTGACGGGGAAGTGCTTGTTTCTTGCGGTTTATTTTAAGCGAACACTGTATTGATACAAGTTCAAGTGGTGTTTTCTGCAGCCTGTAGTTGAAATTGTGCTCATGAGCCTGATGAAACAGTTCGATGAAATTTTTTTCGTATGGGATACAAAGTTCATACGATTGTCCCTGGTAGCGCAGATTCAGAAATCTGGAAACATCAATATCGGCCGCATATCCATTTCTGCAAAGTGTCTTTGCCTCTGCAAAACCCTTATGCACCAGTGTTTCCATGTTTTTGGCAAGAACAGGGGTATTTAATTCTTCGCCGTGCAGGAAAAGAGCCTGCATATAGTCCAGGCTCGGCTCGGCAAAAACCATACCCTGAGCAGATAAAATGCCTGCACGGGCCGGAATGACAATTTTCTGAACGGCTAATTCCCTGGCAAGTTCACAGCAGTGCAGCCCGGAAGCGCCTCCAAAGCCAAAAAGGCAGAATTCCTTGGGGTCATATCCCCTTTCAAGAGAAACCGCACGAATAGCTTTTGCCATGCTGGCATTGACAATGCGGATTATACCAAGAGCAGCTGCCACTGGCTCAAGCTTTAACTGTTTTGCCAATTTCCCCATGGCAGCAGCAACCTTCTTCATCTGCAGCTGCATGGTGCCGCCCATGAATTGGTCAGGCAGCAGGCGGCCAAGAAAAAGATTGGCGTCGGTTACCGTGAGTTTTTTACCGCCAACTCCGTAACAGATCGGACCCGGCCTGGCGCCTGCGCTTTCAGGGCCAACCTTTAGCAGGCCACCGGCGTCCATATGGGCCAATGAACCACCCCCTGCCCCGACAGTGTGGATATCCATTACTTCTATACGGATGGGGTAACCGTCAATCCGGTGGTCCCTGGTTAGAGTCGGTTTCCCGTCACAAAGAGAAACGTCAGTGGAAGTGCCCCCCATGTCAAAGGTAATGATCCTATCAATTTCCATTTCCCGGGCAAGCTGATGGGCTCCATGCACTCCTCCTGCCGGCCCGGAAAGAACAGTATAAATTGCGCGTTTTTCTATTTCAGCTGCAGGCAGTATGGAGCCGTTTGACTGTTGGATATGCAGGGAAACGGAGCCAAGTTGACCCGTGAGTTTCTTGATGTAGGAGGAAATCAACGGCCCGAGATATGCATTGATAAGGGTGGTTGTCAGCCGTTCGTATTCCCTGAATTCAGGCAGGATCTCGGAGGAAATAGTTACAGGAATATGCAGGCTTGAAAGCTGCCCTTTAATGACCTGTTCATGGGCATCGTTGGCATAGGAATGCAGCAGGCAGACGGCAACGGATTCGATCCCTTTCTCCCGGCAAATGCTGCGCAGCCGCCTGCCAACGGTTTTTCCCAGCGGTTTCAGCACTGAGCCGTCAAACAGCATCCTCTCTTTAACACCGGCAACCATGCTCCGGGGTATTATCTCCGCCGGCCTGGTGACGTTGAAGTCATAAAGTTTTGGCCTGTTCTGGCGGCCGATAAAAAGAACATCTTCAAAACCATGGGTGGTGACAAGCAGTGTTTTCGCCCCTTTTCGCTCCAGGAAACCATTGGTGGCCACGGTGCTGCCATGGACAATTTCCAGATTTTCCGGGAGCTGCCGGCCGAAAAAATGTTCCAGGCCCTGCAGAATCGCACGGGACGGGTCATCCGGTGTGGAGGGGAGTTTGAAGGTATTAAGCCCGGACTCGGACTGCAGGACAAAATCGGTGAACGTCCCGCCTGTATCAACGCCAAGAATCAACATGAGAGTGTTTTGTTAATAAACTGTATGTCCTGTAATGTAATTAGAGGATTAACGCCTTAATCCTTATCATTTTTCAATACCAATCCTGGCATCCACCCCTTTATCATAGTAATGTTTAATATCTTTCATTTCCGTTACAAGATCAGCCTTGTCAATAATTTCAGGCAATGCGCCCCGGCCGGTTATAACAAGTTCCAGGTTTTCAGGTTTCATGGCAATGAGGTCAAGAAGGTCTTGCTTGGAAATAAGGCTACAGGTTACTGCCACGTTTCCTTCATCAATGATTATCATATCAAACCTTCCCGAAAGCATGGAGGACTTCACCTTTTCAAAGCCACAGCGGGCAGCTTCAATGTCGGGCACAGATGGCTTGCCATGTATGAAATGCGGCTGGCCAAATTGTTCCACCGTTATCTGGTCTGAAAATCTACTCAAAGCTTTCAATTCGCTGTAGAGCCGTCCTTTGATGAACTGGGCAAAAAGAACCTGCAGACCGGCTCCCGCAGCCCTGATTGCCAGACCAAGCGCTGCCGTTGTTTTCCCTTTTCCATTGCCGGTATATATGTGGATGTATCCTTTCATATCTTTGCTGTATTCCTCTTGAATGGTTTTTTTCTATTCTTATTACATTACATATCGTCCCACTGATCATCCAAAACTAATCGTATTCACTGTTGATATCCAGTCTTGGAAAAAGTCCTGCGCGTTCGACACTTGCAAGTATTGCATCCAAAGTATATCTGAGACAAAAAAAGCATAATTATTCATAATTATGCAGATGTTTTTCAGGAATGGGAGTTACCCTGGCAACCCCTCCCAAAGGGCTTTCATCAACCTGTATGTGGCAGCCGTAACTTTCTTCAAGGAGTTCTTTATTGAGCACTGACTTGGGATCGCCTGTTTTGGCAATCCTGCCGTCCTTGAGCAACAGCAGCCTGTCTCCATACATGGATGCAAGGTTCAGATCATGGGAAACCATGATGATGGTTGTTCCATGTTCCCTGCGGAATTTTTCCATCAGATCCATTATCTTTAACTGGTGGGCCGGGTCAAGGGCTGTTGTCGGTTCATCAAGCAGAATTATCTCAGGCTGCTGGCAGATAGCCCGGGCAATAATGACCCGCTGCAGTTCCCCGCCGCTTAACTGGAAAAGCTTGCGTTCTGCCAGGTGGGAAACATCAGTGAATTTCATTGCTTCCTCAGCAATGAGAAAATCATTTTTCCCTTCCATGCCGAGGATACCCAGATGGGGCGTGCGTCCCATGATAACTGTATCAGCAACTGTAAAGGGGAATCCCACCTCTATTTGCTGGGGTACTATTGCCATTATCTGCGAAAGGTTTCGCCGCCTGTATTTCGAAATATTTTTATCCTTGATATTAACCGTACCATGATGTGCTTTTTGAAGACCTGCAAGAACTTTTAGCAGGCTGGTTTTCCCGGCACCGTTCGGTCCGATTATGACAAAAAAATCTCCTGTTGATACGGAAAATGAGACGTCTATCAAAATTGATTTATCTCGGAAATTCAAAGATATGTTTTTTATATCTAGAATTTGTCTCATGCTCTGTTTCTCAATAATAATACGATGAAAAGCGGAGCACCGATCAGGGCAGTGATAATGCCGACCGGCAATTCACCGGATGAGGGAAGAACCCTGGCAAGAAGATCACAGAAGATAAGATATGAAGCACCACCCAGCAAACATGATGGAACAAGCAGACGGTGATCAGGCCCAAGTAAAAGTCTAAAAATGTGGGGAATAACAAGCCCCACAAATCCTATCAGGCCGGATAAACTCACAATAATGCTGACCATCAGTGATGTTATTATAAGGAGCAGCAGAACGATGTTCTTTACATTAATTCCCATGGCAGCAGCTGTTTCCCTGCCAAGAAGGAGAAGATTCATGGGACGGGCTAAAACGAAAATCACCACAAAACAGGGCAGCACAAGAAAAAGGATCGATAGTTGCCCTGTCTGCATTGTAGCCAGATCTCCCATGAGCCAGTAGAGAATATGCTGGACCTGGAATGAACGGGTCATGGAAATGAGAAACATGATGACAGCAGCACAGAACGCATTCATCATCACTCCGCCAAGCAGGAGGGAATCCTTGCCGAGCATGGTGTTTCCCAGGGTGGTTCCTGCAAGTGTAGTGACAAATGCCAGAACCAGAAGACTGCCGGTAAAAGAAAAAATTGTCACTCCGGGAAAATAGGACAGGCCAAGAAGCATTGCCAGGATGGCACCAATGGCAGAACCGCCGGAAATGCCAAGTATATAGGGTTCTGCCAGGGGGTTGCGCAGCAGGGCCTGGAAAACAAGGCCGCCTAGAGCCAGGCTGCCACCCACAAATGCCGCAAGAATTACCCTGGGCAGGCGTATCTGATATAGTATTGTGGCCGTCGCAGAATCTGGCCCACTTTTTCCTGCCAGGATAGAAAGGGTTTCCCAAAAATGCACACCAGACGACCCTGCGGAAACAGCAATTATGCTGATCAATACGAGAACTGTACCCAGTAGAAATGTGATGAGTACAATTTTTTTGCCAATGGGCGTCTTCATTCCTCTGTCTTATTCTCGCCTTTGATAAAAAGTTCAGGATGAATTATTGCTGCAATAACCTCAAGACCGACAACCAACCTGGGAGTTGGACGGTCAAACAGTTCGGCATCCACAACAAATATCTGGTCATTTTTTACCGCTGATAACAGGTTCCATTTTTTCCAGGAATTTAAAAGATATTCCGGTGCAAGTCCTCCTGCCATGGAACTTATCAGAACTATCTCGGGCTGCAGTACGATGATATCCTCCCAGGAATAGCGGGGATAGGAAACATCCCCTGCAGTTGTGTTTATCCCTCCCGCCAGTTCGATCAGTTCATGAATAAAGGTATCGGTGCCTGCTGAAAATAGCGGTTCCGCATCAATCTGGAAAAAGATACGGGGCTTGTGGAGTCCGTTTTTAACTCGTGCCTCTACCTGCCCTATTCTTTTCTCCATGTCAGAAACCAACCCTGCTGCAGCTTGCTCTGCATGTAACAGAGATCCGAGCCTGGTAATCGTATCCATGATCTGTTGAAGATTTCGCGGATCAATAACATAGACAGGTATGCCGAGAGTAACGATCTTGTCCACTATATGTTTGGGGTTGCCATCTTTAATAGCCAGACAGAGATCAGGTTTCAGGGCAACAATTTTTTCTATGTCAAGACGGACGTATGAGCCAATCCTGGGCAGGGATTCTGCCTCTGATGGATATGTGCTGTACTGGGTTACTCCGACAAGTCTTTTTTCCTGTCCCAGATCATAAATGATCTCCGTGATGCTGGGAGCAAGCGCGATAACCCTCGTGGGATTTTCAGGAACGACGAGGGTTCTGCCAACCTGATCAGTGACCGATCCTGCTATGATATCAACTGGGTGCAATAGGAATATCAATGCAAGAGCAAGAATTATATGAGTGTTTTTTGACATAATAACATGTGCTTGAACACTATTTATCCAGCTTAAAGGTTACCGGAACCCTGACCCACATCGGTACCCTCTCTTCTCCCCTCCTTCCGGGTTCAAAGCTCCACTTTCGTACTGATGATACTGCAGCACGGTCAAGCAGTCTAAAGCCACTTGAGTTTTCAATTTCCAGGTCATCTACCCTGCCCTTTTCATTAACCAGGACATGCAGGATGACTGTTCCTTCCTGACCTCTTTTTCTCGCCAGGCCGGGGTATGCTGGTGAAGCGTTGAATTGGTAACGCGGATATGCCATCTGCAGCGTTCCCGGCAAAGTTACACCGTTATTTTCCTGTGCAGCATGAGCTTCTGCCGGTGTGGCTGATTTTTGATCCGGTGCAGCTTCGCCTGGGTCTGGCATTAAATCTTTTTCAATATGTTCCATGCGTTGCGACACAGGCAGACTCTTTTCAACGACTGGTTGTTGTTTAACAGTTTTTTCTGACAAGCCCGGTCGCTGAAGCGGATCGTCTTTTTTTTCTTGTATCGTAGTGATTTTTTGAAGAACAGGTTTTTCTTGTTCTGTTTCTGCTGCTGGTTGTTCCTCGAATACATGTTCAGCAGTTTGTGCTTTTTCTGTCTGCACCGCAGGTGTTTCAAGCATATTTCCCTGATTGAGAAAAACGGAGACCGAGCGTGGAAGTGACACCGTTGGGACAAGAATCGGTTTTGGAGTAAATCCGAAGTTCATAAGACCGAGATGTAACGCTATTGCCAGAAAAGAGGCAATAAGCATACGGGATCGGCTATTCAATGGTGCCAGACTGTAATGAAACATTCGATATACCTGCAGTTCTTATAATATCAAGGACACGGTACAGCTCCTGATAGGAAAGAGCCTCATCTGCATACAGGTCTACTTGAACAGATTTGGTATCAGCTGCCTTTTGGGTTTTTTCCTGCAGAAAAGCCTGTAATTCTTCCAGGGAAACCTTGGCGTGATCAATGAAAATTTCCCCACTGTACTTGACCGTTAGTGTCAGGTTCAGTTCAGTATGAATTTCTGCTGTGGAGGAAACTGGAAGGGACACCGGCAGGCTGCGGTGCACTGCCATGGAAAGCATAGCATAGATGAAAAAGACAAGAAGGAGAAAGACAATATCAATCAACGGCAGCATCTCAATGCGAGGCTTCTTTATCCCTAAATAATTGCTCGGTACCTTCATGATTTGGGCATCTCTAGGTTGCCTTCCAGCTTTTCGTAGACTATCTCCAGGCTGGTGGCATATTTTTCTATATTGAGTACTGCTTTTTCCACCTTGGAATTAAAATAATTGTAGGGAAAAACAGAAAGAATGGCGATGCCAAGCCCGGCGGCTGTTGTAATAAGGGCCTGGGCAATACCTGCGGTCACCGCCTGCGGCTGGCCAATACCGGCAGAGCCCAGTGCCTCAAAAGAGGCAATAATGCCGATAACCGTACCGAAAATACCGAGCAGCGGTGCTACGGTGATCATGGTATCCAGAACCCCCATATAACGCCGCATATTCCGTATCTCTTCAGCCGCCGTGGCTTCCATGGCCTTGGTCATGGAAAATTCACGGTGCAGTATCCCGCTCACAAGGACTCTGATAATAAAATCGTTGGAGCCGGACACCTTGCCACGTATTGCTTCCCAATCTCCCTGACGTCCAAGCTCCAGAACTGCCTCGATGAGCTGTCGGTTGCGGTTCATCTCAACCGTGACCCAGAACAGCAGCCGTTCAATAATTACGGTCAAGACCAGGAGAGAGCAGGCCAGTAAAGGGTACATTACCGGCCCGCCGCGGAAGAAAAGGTCAATCATAATTCTTCACCAAGCTTCTCATTATGGGATCCTGCACTGCTGAATTTTGGAAACTTTTCATTTTAGAAAAAATAGGTTGCCCCAGCCATTACATTAAACTCCGGGGATGGATAAAAAGCCTGTTCAACAGGAAAACCTCCCAAGACTCCGTATTCCGAGTATTCTTCGTTTGTTACATTGTTCAAATTCAAAAAACCGGTAATCCTGTCCTTTTTGTACATGAGTTTCGCGTTAACAAGAACATAGTCGTCCTGCTCGGTAAATGCATTGGGAAAATCACTCTCAAATGTTCGTTCACCGACATAACTGCCTGACAATGCGACTGAAAAACCCTTATCAAGTTGGTATGCTACTTCAAGGTCGGCCTTGTGCCGTGGCACACCAGGCACATTTTTCCCGGCATACACCCCTTCTTCCAAGGTTGCATCAGTATATGTATAGCCCCCCCGCAGGGAAAGCCTGTCATGCGACCAGGCGAGGGTAATCTCCACCCCGTCACGTCTGCTCATTCCGTTCAGGTTCTCATTTACAAAAATAACCGGATTTAAATAAATTTCGTTATACGTTTCAATCCGGAATATATTGATAGTTCCAAAAAAACTGTTCTGTGCCGCATAACGCAGACCGACTTCATAATCATCGGAAGTTTGGGGAATCAGCGTAGTGGAAACCGTATTGGTAAAAAAGCTGAAAAGTTCATCAAAAAGTGGATAGCGGAAGCTTTGTGAATAACTGCTGTACAACTGGATAGTGTCTGAAAGAGAATAATTGAGACCAATAGTGAACAAATTTTCATCCATATCAACCGTGGCAGGAGTTGAGGGGCTGAATTCAAAATCGGCCTGATCATGCCTGAATCCTGCTGACAGTGAAACTTTGTCCGACAGAACGAGATCATCCTGAAGATAAAAGCCGATGTTGTCTTTTTTGAGATCAAAAAAGCCCTCAGACGGGAACCCGAAGAATACTGACTTGTTGTGTATATCCTCCTCCGATTCGCTGTAATCTATCCCTAAGGTTAATTTGTTTCCCAAGCCCCAAACGGTTTCACGTATGACCAGCTGCGGCGAAACGGTCAGGGTGTTTATTTCGGTGTCTCCCTCAAATGAACCGCCGGCAAATGACGCAAAAGAGAAAAAGGTGCGTTGCCTGAAAGAAATGTCGAGCTTGAAGATGCTGTCGTTTAAAAAATATATCTCTGGGCCGACACTGATATAGTAGTCGTTAGTATCAGCAAAGTCATCAGGTTGTTGAGTTGCAGTTCGTTCAATACCACTTGCAAAATCGCTGGCTTTTAGGGCTCCCGGCAGATTGGTATTGTCCTTGTGGGAGGCGCCTCGAAGGTTAATCTGTACGTTGTCAGCAGGATAGTAACCCAAAGCCAGAGCGAAATCGTTACTTTCTGTATCACTGTTATCCCTATAACCGCTGCTGGTTAAATAATTCCCGATAAAGCTCCAGGAGAGTTTTTCATTTGAGCCGCTGTAAAATAAGCCTCCTTTAAAAGTGTCATAGCTGCCAGCAATAATGCGTCCGCCGATTTTCGTTGCATCCCCTGTCTTGGTAATTATGTTGACTACACCACCGGAAGCGTTATCACCATAAAGTACGCTGCCCCTGCCTCCGCGAATAAGTTCAATTCTCTCAACGCGATCCAATGGGATAAGTGCCCAGTCAGTTCCGCTTAAGTCGGCCTGGTTTATCCGTCTGCCGTCAACCAAAACAAGAGTGTTGGACTGGGAGGTCTCTCCAAACCCCCTGATATCGACCCTAAAATTGCGGCGGTTTCCAGAGGTGTCGGTAACTTGGACACTGACTTGCGTTCGCAGAAGGTCAGGAATGTTTTCAGCGGTAGAATTTTCAATATCCTGTCGGTGAATAACTGTGATATTGGCTGGAACTGAAGATAATTTGTCTTCAAATCTGGAGCCTGTAACCACTATTTCATCCATAATTGGGACAACATATCCGTCGCTCAAAGAGTCTTCGGCCAGGACGGGACCTGCAGCTACTATTGATGTTATAATCAAGGTTGCATAAAGGTTTTTCTTTTTCAAGAGTTGCTCCTCCTGTCAGAACGGGTCATTATTTCCCGCATGGCAACCTGAAAGCCGTCCCAGTCCCTGATCAACAGAAGAGTCGTCTTCAAATGTGCTAGTTCCTGCTTCATGTCCATTCTCCTTGAATAATCGTTTATCAAGGGTCCGGGCAAAAAAAATCCCCGGACCGATTTCCATCGATCCGGGGATGTCCCTTTTTTATCCTCTAGATCACTTGCAATACCTCTGTCCGCGGAGGTATGACAACAATTTCAGGCAGGTCTTCTGACTTCCGGATCGTCCTACTTGCCGCGCCTTCCCATTCGTCTTTGCGAACAGTGACATGCTGCGGTTTTCGTCCCCGGTTACAGCGGCGGGCCCGTCTCCGATTTTCACGGAGTTCCCTTTTCTGCTCATAAACGAGCACCTGAATTAAAATCTACTTACTGGATTTATTTTTTATTGTAAAGCAAATTATGTTTGAATTCGTTTTCATTGGAGAAGAGATATCTTCTTTCCGCTGTTGAATTTCCAGAATGTTGAAAATCAAAGATATGACTCCACAGGACTAAATTCTTCAGCCGGATTGGTGAATGACTTTGTGCAGTGTTTCGGCCAGTTCCGCCACCTCATATGGTTTGGGCAGCATGGCATCAAAACCGTAATCTTTGAAGTTGGCCATGATCGGGTCGGTAGAGTAACCACTTGAAACAATGGTTTTTGCTTCTGGATCAAGTTTCCTGAGCTCTCGTATGGTTTCTTTACCTCCCATGCCACCGGGGATTGTCAAGTCCATGATAACAACAGCATGCTTTTGCCCACTCTCCAACCCCATTTTGTAGAGATCAAGGGCCTCTTTTCCATCTTTTGCGGTCTCCACAGTATAGCCAAGATGCTGCAGGAGTTCAGATGTCATCTCCAGCAGGAACTCATCGTCATCCATGAGAAGAACCCTGCCCTTGCCTGTGTGGAGCCCGGGATGGATTTTTTCCTCAGCAGCAGGCAGTACAGTTTTGTCTGAAACCGGAAGAAAAATGTGAAAAATGGAGCCCTTGCCAACTTCGGAGTCAACGGTGAGCAGCCCCCCATGCTTTTTGATTATTGAGTAGGCAGTTGGAAGTCCCAGACCGGTTCCGCTTCTCTTGGTGGTAAAAAAAGGATCAAATATATTGTTTAAATATTCCGGTAAAATGCCGCTGCCAAAGTCTTGCACTGAAACCTTAACATACCTGCCTTCTGGCAGTGGGATGGAAGCGGTATCCCGGATCAGGATATTTTCTGCCTCCATCCTGCAGGAGCCGCCATTTGACATACTCTGGTGAGCATTGATAACCAGATTATGTATCACCTGGTTTATTTGCCCCAAATCTGCTTCGACAGGCCACAAATTCTCAGCAATGTGATATTTACATTTCAGTTTTGCTCCTCGCAGGGCAAATTCTGCAGCCTCAACAATAGTATTGGAAAGGTCAACCGTTCTGGTAACAGGAACTCCACCTTTGGCAAAGGTCAGGAGTTGCTGGGTAAGATTTTTTGCCCGCATAACGGCCTTTTCTGTTTCCGTAAGCCTCTCGTAGACCTTACCCTCCGGGTCGGCAAATACTTTGGCTAGGGAAACATTACCGAGAATTGACGTAAGCAGGTTATTGAAATCATGGGCCATGCCGCCGGCAAGCACGCCGGCAGACTCGAGGCGTTGGGCTTTCTGAATCTCTTCTTCAAGCTTGATCTTTTCCCGCAAGTCCCTGAAAATGCCCTGAATGATCTTTCTGCCTTCCAGTTCCATGACACTGGTGCTAATCTCAACAGGAATCCTGGATCCATCCTTGTGCAGCACATGGTAGGCAATATCAGGTGGCGAGAGGTAATTGGCAAGTTTTTTAAACAGCCAGGTATACTTATCGGTCTCATCTGCAGGATGGATTTGTGAATAATGCAAACCGATAATTTCATGCGCTGACCTGCCAAGAAGCTCAAGTCCTTTCCTGTTGACGTCGATTATTTTCCCGCTTTCATAATCAATGACTATTATTGCCTCACTTGCAGTTTCAATAAGCCCGCGATATTTTTCTTCAGATTCTCGCAGGGCCTTTTCAGCCAGCTGCCGTTTTATTATGTCTGCCTGCAGCTGAATGTTGGCCCTTCGTAGTTCTACCGTGCGTTCATTGATCAGCCCCTCGAGCTGGTCACGATGGCTTGCGAGCTCTTCTTCCGCCTGCTCACGGGCGATCATGTCTTTATTCAATCTGTACAGTGTGGTTAAAACAGCAATGAGCAGAATGCTCGTGATGAAAATTACAATGATTGAAGAATTGCGTACGAGTGTTTCAATCTTTTTGCGGTGTTCGGTAATCTCAAAATAGACCTCACTGGCACCAACGATCCTCTTGCCAAACCTGAGGGGAACATATGTTTCCACGACATCAACGGTCAACTTATGGCCTTCAGCCGTCATATTGTTCTTACTGACAACTGCGGTGTAGTCCGTTCCCTGTGTTACTACAGTCTTAAAATAGTCCCTGGTATTGATTGTGCCGATGTCTTCAGAATCAGTGGAGTAGATAATTTCACCACTGGGTGCAAAAATTTTAACTTTCTCACAACCGAAATCAACAAGCATTTCGTCAATTTCATCCATAACTTCATTTGTTATATGTTCGTACCCCAGATTGTTTTCCGGCTCGACAATATAATTTATGAGATGGCTTGCCAGCTGCCTTGCATCATCCTCTGCATCGGCAAGCAGATGCTTGGTAAATGCCGGATAGAGGTACAGGCTGGTATAGAAAGGCAGGAAGAGAACCGCAATGATCGAAATCAAAAAGATAGATGTGAGAAATCGTTTGCGGGTCATTAAATGTTCCTTACGCGCCATTTTTCAGGAGGAAGAAAAATGACCCATAAAAGGTTGCTAAAAGGTGTGCCTTATATATAAAAAATATTGTATGCCAGATTTCAAGGTTTTTCTGCGGCAATTTCAATCGAATCTGCTGCTTCGATAAAATTCAGTTTCTACTGTCTTTTTCAAACCGTGAAATTTTCCGCAGCATATTTTCCGCATCAGCTTTTTTCCGACTTTCCTGCGGCAGAAGAGCAACAGCCCTGGAAAAATGGTTTTTGGCGCTTAAAAGGTTTCCTTCATACCAGTAATAGTAGCCGTAGTAATAAAACCCTTCCTCCTCTTTATTCAACTTGGCCTTGAGGTTGGCCAGTTGGTAATACAATTTTGCATAATCAGGCATCAAGATAAGCAATTCTTCATACAAATCAGAAGCCTCCTGCAATTTGCCAGTTTTTTCATAGGCAAGGGCCAGATAAAAACTTGCATATGCATTGCTGCGCTCAGTCCTTCGGCTTTCCTGCAGCAGGCCAAGTGCATCATTAAATTTCCCGGCTTTAAGAAATATAATACCCAGATCAGCCTGTAAAATTGGTTTATCCGGGAAAAAGGCCATGGTCCTGCGTAATGACTTCTCAGCATTATCATAGTCTGCTGCAGCAAGATAAGCCTGGGACAGAACATAATGAGCCATGGCTGTTGCCTGGGAGTCAGGTTCCAAGGTCGCTATCGCACTCTGGTAATAGGAGACAAGCTGCACGGGATCCTTGCTCAGGCTCAGTACCCTGCATTTGAACCTCTGGAAGGGGAATTGGTCAACTTTCACATATTTTTTTTTCTCACTGAAAAGAATAAGATCCTGGATATAGCTCATGCGGACATCCGGACCGGGATGGGTAAGAAGATAAGGTGGTACATATCCCATACGGTAGCGGTTCATGGTGTGGATTTCATGCAGCATGTTTACCATTTCACCAGGATCGAGATTTTGTTCCTGCATCCATTTAAAAGCCAGACGGTCAGCCTCTTCCTCATCAAGACGGCTGAAGGAGAGGGCTGCCGATTGCCCTGCAGCCGCAGAGCCTGCAATAATTGCCTCAGAAAGAGGGCCGGCGCCAAGGGCAATGCCCAGGAGCACTCCCAGCATGGTTGCGGCGTTTATCTTGGCGGTTTTCTTGATTCTGTCTGCCAGGTGCCTGCTTACCACGTGACCTATTTCATGGGCCATAACTCCGACAAGTTCTTCCTCACTGTCAAGGGATTCGATAAGGCCGCTATGAAAGAATATGAGTCCGGAAGGGGCGGCAAAGGCATTGAGTTCCTTGTTGTTGATAACAAAAAAGTGATAATCAAAGTATTGGGATCCAGCCACTGCAAGGGTTTCCTGACCCAATTTATTGATATACTGGATGACGTCAGGCTCATCTATAAGGGTGAAACCCTTACGCACCATGGTGAGAAGCTGCTCCCCAACCTCTTTCTCCTCACCCACTGAAAATGCAAAAGCGGGGTTGGCCCTGTAAAGATTCTGCTGGAAGCTGGCACAGATAAACAGAACCAGTATGAGTTTTGTCAAATGTTTCATCTTGTTTATTATTATTTCTGCGTTGCCGAAAGCCATTCTACAACCCGTTCAAGCCCCGAGGAAGTTGAAACACGAGGGGCATAGCCAAGATCTCGCCTTGCCTTGTCAATGGAAAACCAGTGGGATTTGGCAAGCTGTTCCGCCAAAAACCGGGTCATTTTCGGTTCCTTGTCCATGTTGAACCACATGTGTATACCTTCCAGGAGCGTCCCTAGGGCATACGCAGAACCAAAACCTACTTTTTTCGTCACTGGTTCTATACCAAGACGGGCGAAAAGTTCATTTATCCAATTCCAGAGATTTACCGGTTCACCCTGGGAAATAAAATAAGCATTGCCTGCAGCAGTTGCAGAGGAATTTAAATTTTCTGCTGCCAGAATAT
>JAHEID010000135.1:3690-6068 GCA_024639555.1 Deltaproteobacteria bacterium | reverse complement strand
CCCCAGGATGCCGAGTATCTCTATCTTGCCGCTTTCATGGGACATGGCATAGCGGAACCGCTTGCTGAGGCCGTCCAGCATCCCCCGCGCTTCTGCGACAATCCTGTAGCCTTCGGCAAGAGGGACCTGGAAATGATTCTTCACCCTTTTCACCGGCCTGCACTGGAAAACATAGTAGGGATTGACCCCGATACGCACGAGGTTTCGCTGCAGGTCTGCCAGGACTGCAGGGGTGTCGTTGACATCCCTGAGTAGAACAGTCTGGTTGTTGACGATGACCCCTGATCTTATAACCCTGTGAATTGCCCCAATGGACTCTTTTGTGATTTCGCGAGGGTGGTTGAACTGGGTGTGCAGATAAATCCTTCTATCCTTTCTTGAGTAAGCCCTGAATAATTCAAGAAGTTCCGGGTCTCTAAGTATGCGGTCCGGAAATGTGACCGCCATCCTGCTGCCGAAGCGGATATAGTCAAGGTGCTCGAGCCTGGTCAGTTTAGCAAGGAAACGGCCAAGAACATGGGTCGGCAGCGCAAGTGAATCTCCGCCCGAAATCAGGACATTGTTTACCTCACGGTGACTTGCAATGTATTCATAGGATTCATTGAACCTGCCCATAACTTCGTCATTGGAAAGCCCCACCATTCTCTTCCTGAAACAGTGCCGGCAATACATGGAGCAAATATTTGCTGAAAGAAGCAGGACGGTGTTTTTATATTTATGCTGCAAGCCCGGCAGTTTGGTATTTTTTCTTTCCCCGCTGGTATCATAGGACCCCTCAAGATCCAATTCATCTACCGAGGGTACCGCCATCTTGCGGATCGGGTCATTTAAATCGGTCGGATCTATAAGGGACAAATAGTAGCGTGGAATACTCATGGGATGCTTGTCAATGACCTTCTGCAGTTTCTTCTCTTCAGCAGCATCCAGATCGAAGTATTCCTTAAGCTCCTCAAGGCTGGTTACATTATTATTGAGTTCATCCTGCCACTTTAGTTCTACAGATGCTTCCATAAATTGATCTTTACCTGTCTTTCCTTTAACATAAGGATCAAGGGTAAGCCTTTTCAGTACTTTAGGGACAAAACTAGTATGTAAGATAGAATTTTGAAAATCCATCCTGACCTATCATCCAATATGGTATTATTAATGCATTATTCTTAGCGCGAACTATTAAGTATACCATAAAACCCCCAAAAGCCCAAATTAGTCATTTTGCGTGAAAAATCAGTGCGTTATTTTCATAAATTTTAAACAGCTTACAAACTCCGTTACCTTTGCAATAAATGCAATGATATGGGATAGTGAATAGAATAGAATCCTGAATCCGTAACGCAAAGTTTATTAAAACCGGCTAACTTTTTTGTTTTCAAAGTGATACTGGAAAAATAGACCCGATTCTCATATTCACCTTGCAGTTTTACAATGAACCGACCAACGGCCCACGAATTCAGCAATATTAGAAAAAACGCCGCAACAATTAAAGCAACTTTTTACATTTGAAAAACATGCCGATACAATCCGAAACAAACCTGCTTGAGGAGATCAGCAAACTCCTGCAATACCATGAATCTCTTGGTTTGAAAGAATATCCGCGCACGCAGCTGCTCGAACGTTTTCTGCACAAAGGTGACAGGCCTTCCCCTTCTCTTGCGAGAAACAAAATACAGGGAAAGGAAAGAAAAGCCCCTAAAGCAGTCGAGAAAAAACATTTATTTGATTCCGGCCTGGCAAAAAAAGTCACACTTCAGGATGTCCGGGAAGAGCTGGGCGACTGTCAACGCTGTCCATTGCACAAAACCAGGACCAATATCGTTTTCGGCCAGGGATCTCCCAAGGCAAAACTTATGGTAGTTGCTGATGCACCCGGTGAAGAAGATAACCAGCAAGCGACCCCTCTTCAGGGAGAGGCAGGAGAACTGCTTGACAACATGCTGGCAGCAATTGGCTTGTCCCGGGAGGAGGTCTATATTACAACCCTGGTAAAATGCTTTCCGGGTGAAGATGCCAAGCCTGCTGAAAATGAGATAAAGACCTGCCTTCCCTTCCTGTTTCGACAGATTGAGCTCATCTGTCCCACTGTCATATGCCCTATGGGCATGCTGACGGCCCAGACACTTCTTCACTCCCGCAAATCACTTTTTCAACTGCGCGGTCGTTTCTACAACTTTAACGATCTCTGCAGCAGTGAGCTGCAGGAAAAAATAGTAGTCATGCCTTCCCTGCATCCATCACTCCTCCTGGAAAATTCCGAACTGAAAAAAGCCAGCTGGCAGGATCTGCGGATGATTCAGAAGAAATTACAAGAAGGGTAAAGGCTAAAGACTCACACATTGAGCAAAGTTTAATAATTGTAGTAGTGGAATGTTGGAATATTGGAA
>JAHEID010000135.1:0-3590 GCA_024639555.1 Deltaproteobacteria bacterium | reverse complement strand
ATCCAGTTAGGGAAATTAGTTGAAAAAGAACTTGCAGTCTTAAACCAGATCCGTGATGAGATCGGCAAGGTCATTGTCGGCCAGACAGAACTGGTTGACCGATTGCTGATCGCTCTGCTCTGCAACAACCACGTACTTATTGAAGGGGTTCCCGGCCTGGCCAAGACCCTGACAATAACTACCCTGGCAAAGACAATCCAGGCTTCCTTCCAGCGTATCCAGTTCACCCCTGATCTGCTGCCCGGTGATCTTATCGGTACACTGATCTACAACCCGAAAAGCGGTGATTTCTCCACCCGCAAGGGGCCGATATTTGCCAACATAATCCTGGCGGATGAGATAAACCGTGCCCCGGCAAAAGTCCAGAGTGCCCTGCTCGAAGCCATGCAGGAACGGCAGATCACGATCGGGGATCAGAGCTTTCCACTCGGTGAGCCCTTCATGGTCCTGGCAACCCAGAATCCCATTGAGCAGGAAGGGACCTATCCCCTTCCCGAAGCACAGGTAGACCGCTTCATGTTCAAGCTGCTAATAACCTATCCCAGTAAAGCTGAAGAGCAGCAGATCCTGCGGCGCATGACTGGAACAATTGGAGATATTCAGGTAAATGGAATTATAACCCCCTCTGATATCAGCCGCATGCGTGACCTGGCTGGTTCCATTTACATGGATGAAAAGATCGAGGAATACATCCTCAACCTGGTTGCTGCAACCCGTGATCCCAGGTTGTGCAACCTGGACATCGGCGATCTTATCCGCTACGGCGCCTCACCACGCGCCACTATATTCCTGGCCCATGCAGCCAAGGCCAAGGCGCTTCTTGCCGGCCGCGGTTATGTTACACCCCAGGATGTCAAATTCAGCGCCCCGGATATTCTGCGCCACAGGATTATTGTCACTTATGAAGCGGAAGCGGAAGAAAAATCCAGTGATGATATTGTGAAACAGATCCTCGACAATGTTGAAGTGCCGTGATCCCGAAAGAACTGGCAAAGAAAATCCGCTACATACAGATCTACACCAGTAAGGCGGTAAACGATGTCCTGGCCGGGGAATATCACAGTGTGTTCAAAGGCCAGGGCATGGAATTTGATGAAGTGCGTGCCTATCAGCCCGGCGACGACATCAGGACCATAGACTGGAATGTCACAGCCCGCACAGGGCACCCATACGTGAAACGCTATGTTGAGGAACGGGAGATCACGGTTTTTTTCCTTGTTGATCTTTCCGCCTCAGGCTCTTTTGGCAGCCTAGAGAAACTCAAAAATGAGATTGCGGCAGAATTCTGCGCCCTTCTCGCCTTTTCAGCCATCAAGAACAATGACAAGGTCGGTCTCATCGTCTTCACCGACACCATTGAACTGTTCATCCCGCCTGCCAAGGGCACCTCACATGTCCTCCGCCTGATCCGTGAACTACTCTACTTTGGTCCGGGCAAAAAACGTGCAAAAGCCGGGACCGATATCGGGCTGGCCCTGGATTATCTGGGAAGGGTTCTGCATAAACGCGGAGTGGTCTTCCTGGTCTCCGACTTTCTTGATCAGGATTTTGAAAAAACTTTGGGTGTTCTGGCCCGCAGGCATGATCTCATAGCAGTGACTGTCTCGGATCCCCGCGAAAGCGCCCTGCCTGATGTGGGGCTCCTGGAAATACAGGATGCGGAAACCGGCGCACAAGTGCTTGTTGATACAGGGGACAAGAAAGTACGGAACAGATATGAAGAGTTATCCAGGGAGAAAAACGACAAACTGGGGAGTCTCTTTAAAGCGACCGGGGTTGATTACATCGAGCTCTACACAGACCGAGACTATGTCCTGGACCTCGTGAAGTTTTTCAGGAAAAGGATGAAGAAGTAAAGATGGGTTTCAAGGGTTCAAGGTTCCGAGGTTTCAAGGTTCCGAGGTTTCAAGGGGTCAAGGGTCAAAGGTCAAAGGCTAAAGGACAAAGACCCGTCTGTCAATCATCAGTAATTGCTGCTTGCTGATAATCGTTGTTTTGTTTATTTGGCATAAAACTTCTGACGAAAAGTGCTAATCCTTTCACCTTTAGCCTTTCACCTTTCTCCTAATATTTTAATATCCTAGCGCACAATCTTCGTGTACTTCGAGCCCTCCAGGGTCAGGTTGTACATCAGCCCCTTGTTGCCGAAGACAAAACCGATAATGGGATCCTTGATGTTATTGGTATCGATTGAACCGCCCGTTCCCAGGGTAATGAGTGCCACGGAACCGTCAACCCCCGCCTCCCATCCTTCGCTTCCCCGGAATTTTTTCAGAGCTTCATTTTCCATGAAGACAATAATGACCCTTTTTGACTGGGCCCCGAGCTGGAAACCGATGGAGGCCGCTGCCGTGTTGTAATAGTCAACGGTCTTTCCTCCGATGCGCAATGCACCTTCACCATATTCCCCGCCGATGCCAATGCCTGCCTTGATAACACTGGGGAAAACCAGAACCCCCTTGGCGCTTTTCAAGAACTCCTTGCCACCCTTGACTTGCTGTGCAAACTCATCCAGGGCCACGTCTACACTGATATCAATTTCCCTTGCGGATTTTGCAGATGCCATGTTTGAGCCGGCTATCAATACAAACCCCAGAAATATAAATGTTACCACCAGTGAAATACTTCTTTTGCCCCTTATAAATTTTCCCATTGTAAGTCTCCTGTAAAAGCAAATAAAGATAAAACCAGCTGCAAACTCTGGCAGTGGTCTGTTCAAAGCCAGTCTGTCAAAAGTAATCCCAACCCCAGGGTGCTTGAAGATGCATTATAATCCAAAAGACACTGGCCGTAACCATTAAAATACTGCAAATAGCCCTTTATCCTTTTAGTACCGGGCAACGGAAATGACCAGTTTACTTCAACTGCCCCGCGGTTATCGTCCAAATCAAGATTGTTGCGCCACAGCACTCCGAAGGTGTTATTCCCCCATTTATATACAGCACGCAGATGTCCATACCCGAGATAATCCTCGATATCAGGGTTATCGTCATCTTCTTCACTCTCCGGGATACGGTACCAGAGCTTCAACCCCCACGCAAGGTTCCCTTTCGTAAATATAAAGCTTGCCCACAGCCTGTTCCAGCTCCGCGAAAGCGGTTCACTCCTGCCATTTGACTGGTGGGCAAAACCAAATGCATTCAACCTGTTGTTAAAGCCGAGAATCCGCCACTTATTGCCGAGTGTGAAAAAAAGTTCCGGTTCGTAATCCGAAGACCTGAACGGACTGGAGATATCCTTGTTATACAACTGCCACATGGACAGCTGCGTATATGCCATGTACAAATCAATATCTTTCTTGAAAAGCTTTTCCCACAACATGAACTTGAAGCTGATCTGGAATTTCGCCTCGGTCTCATGGAGCTCGGCACTTTCACCGGCAACATCCTTCCAGGGACCTTCATTCATCGAGCTGAAATTATGGCTGGCAAGGAGAAAATAATTAGGCCGGTGCGGCATAATTGTCCAGAGGTTGCTGCCAATTACCTTTTCGTTTTTCAAACGCTGCTCAAGTGCGGTCGCATCATTTTCTGCGCTCTCTCCTGCCTGGTGTTCTGCATCTTGGTTTTCCACAAGCTCCGCTTCGCAGG
>JAHEID010000032.1 GCA_024639555.1 Deltaproteobacteria bacterium | reverse complement strand
AGGAAACTATAATCTTACCACAATAAGCAAAATTGTCAATCCCATTTTGGACCGCCGGATACCTGACCTGCTCAGCACCCGGAACCGCGACAACCTATAACCTTATCAAAAAATTGTCAATAGCTATTTCAAACTTTATCAGTAATTATTTGACTTATGGGGCATCTTTAGTTGTTAGGCATTTGTAACTCCCTGTTTATCAGTTCAAATAAAGCAGGAGATTGGATGATTTATACAATTTTTTGTAAAAAACCGGTGAGTTTAGAATCCCTATAGGTAAGATAATCAGTCTGCAGACGCTGCACCAGGTCCGGCCTGGTTTCAAGAAGCAGTTCCGTAGCAATGGCTGCTGTACTACCGGTCAGGTTGGAACAGAACTGTGAGCGGGCTTTGCTTTTTTTATCAAAATCCTTGATCAGCACGCTGCAGCAGGTAGATGAGAATTCTTCGTGAAATCGGTCGTGTAATTTCCTGGCAAGCTGCCTGAAGTTTTTCTTTCTCATTCCACCTTTTATGTGGGGACCGACAAGGAGGCCGAGTCCCATGATGGCTCCGGAAAGGGCCCCGCAGGTACAACCGGCCTCACCAATGCCGCCGCAGAAACCTGCGCCGAGCTGCTTGGCCTGTTCGGAAGACAGACCACCATTAAATCCGTGATTCAGGACCAGCAGGAGAGATTCTGAACAGCAGAGTTTAAGGTTTTCGAAAATATTTTCTGCACGCTGGCGGACAAGTTCGATTATTTCATGGCTCTGTAAAGCAGTGTTGGAATTTTTAAAAGTCATTTACGCCTTGAAAGAACCAATCCTCTTTAGGAGGCCGTATTATTATTTTTGAGCAGTTCTATAAGATAGCCGCGCATGGATTCAAATACCTGAGCTTGACCGTCATAAAACTCCTCAGCTTCGTCGTGGTTCTTCTCGCTTAATATCATAATCAACGATGCGACCCTGGCATTATAAAGAGGAATGAGGGTGTCGAGAATCTTGAAGCGCTGGCGTTCGGCCCGGCAGAAATGTTCAGCGTACCGATAAACGATCCGTACCCAGGTCTCTGTGGGCATGTTGAATCTTTTAAGGCTCCGGGACATGGCAAGTTTCTTTATAGTATTGTAGTCCTCCTCCTCTATGATGTTTGCCCAGACAGACCCGAAGTTTTTATAGCCGATACGGAAATATTGGACCAGGGGCTCCAGGTTTACCTCAAAGGCTTCAGGCTCCTCACCAATAGCTTCTCCGAAGATCGGTGTATTGATAGTTTCCTTGACCTTTTCGAGATATGTTTGGTTCCTGCCAAGAAGTGTAAAAATTGTGCCGACCACCTCCCTGAACATGGGGCCCAGGTCCGCAGCCGGGTCTTTCTCGCCGTGAACTTTGGCGCCAAGTTTTGCCTGGCAGATTCTAAAGCCACCGGTGATTGCCGTGATGGTCAGCCAGATGTCGACGCCAAACTTGGCAATATCCGTATCCCAAACGTCCTCGTTGAGGCACTGATTTACCATAACCCTGGACATGCCGAAGTCGCCGCCAATGGGTTGCCTGATATTAACACCATATAAGGCCCTGGTCAGGTTGTAGGCAATGGTATTGGTTATTGTGCCATCAAATTTATAGCGGGAATAGTCAGGAGCGACAAAATCGTAACCATTTAATACCGGATCGATGATGTTTCGCACCCAGCCGGGTTTAATGGATTTAAGGTCGGAATCAAACAGGGCAACAGCAGAGGCCCGCAGGTATTTCGCCGCCTCGAAAATTGCACGGAATGCAGAGCCCTTGCCCGGTATGCCACGGTAGATGGTAACCAGGACATCCATGTTGAAGTGATGATTGTCCACACTTTGGGCAACTTCCCGGGTGTCATCAGTGGAGCCGCCATCTGCGACGATGATCAAAGATCTCTTTTCAGGGTAGAAATGATCAAGACCTTCTGCCACCATCTGAATGACATGGGCCAGGGATTCATCGCTGTAATAGGATGGGATCCCCACTACAATATCTGCGTTACCGAGTTGTTCAATCTGGCGTCGGGCATAATCCCGCATTGCCGTGGAAAACCTTGCGGTGCGGCTCATAAGTCCTCCTTGTCAATAATTAACAGGGTAATATCCATAACATTGGTGCCGGTCGGGCCGGTTTCCAGCAAACCGTCGACAGCCTGAAAAAAAGCATTGGAATTATTGTCTTCAAGAAAATGAGCAATAGAAAGCCCCTGCCTGGAACCTTCCATAAAAAAACCGCTGTCAGCAATGGCCCCTGCCGCTGAAGAATCACCGTCAATACCGTCCGTGCCGCCGCTTAATAAAAGAATATTATCCTGTTGGCCAATTTCTGCAAGCGCGGCAAGGGCTAATTCCTGATTGCGGCCGCCCTTGCCGGCCCCTCGAACCTTTACCGTGGTCTCACCACCAAATAACAGGCAGGCTGGCGGTTTGTACGGCTCATGATGCTTGCTGACATTCATAGCCAATGAAACAAGGTCCTTTGCCACCTCCCGTGCTTCACCTGCCAATGACGCGCTGAGAATATAACAGGTAAAACCGGCCGCTTCTGCTGCCTGACGGGCTTTATCCAGAGCGATGCGGTTTGTGCCGAGCAGATAGTGGTGTATGAAATCCGTTGTTTTTTTTGGTGTTTCTGGGATGTCTCCTTTTACACCTCTGCTAATGAGAGAACGCACACCGGAAGAGACTTTATCCCACATGGCTCCACGTTCAAGTATTTCTCGGCAATGATGATAACTAGAAGGGTCGAAGAAGAGGGGGCCGGAGCCAATTACAGCCAGGTCATCACCGATGACATCTGAAATTACCAGGACAGCACCGGTAGCCCGGGTGTACTGGCCCAGCCTGCCTCCCTTGACCATACTTAAATGTTTGCGGATAACATTGATCTTCTGGATGGGCACACTGTTGTGGAGCAGCAGCCGGGTTGTCTCCTGCATCTCTGCAAGAGTGATTGAATGGAGCGGTTTTTCAATGAGGGCGGAGGATCCGCCGGAAAGCAGATATATGAAAAAATCGTCCCTGTTTAACTGTGAAAGGCCATTAATCAGAAGCTCAGCCGCTCTGACACTTTTCTCGTCAGGGACAGGATGTGAGCCCTCTACTACCATCAGGGGAGAAAGGTCATCACCGGTCAGTCGGCTGGTAACAATGATGCCCCCGGCAACCTGTTCTTTCAGGACGGGCAGCAGACTTCTGGCCATACCAACGGAAGCCTTGCCGCTCCCGAAAACATGCACCTTCTGGCCTGGCTGAAGCGAATGCACGGCATCATGAATATGCAGTTCATTGTCCTGTAAAACAACAGAGCCGGTAATCAGTCTGTCCGGCAGGACACTCTCAACAGCTGAACCGAATATCAAGCGGGCAATTTTTCTGCGTTCGTTAATGTTCATTAGAATTAGTGCTGAATCAGTTATTTAACTTCACCATTATCTCTATCGACCACGTACTTCAGGTGGTCATAAATATCCGGCAGGCTGTATAGCACCCTGTTCCAAGAGGGAATCTGGGTGCTTAAATGAGGCCCCTTGCTGTATTCCCATGCTGTCCAGAGAAAGCCCCTGAATAAATGAGCTGCCTGTTCCTCCCGGTAGCGGTCGTAGACCAGATTATTGACTTCTGCATCATCGCTGTAGCTTTTGATAAACGCCAGGGCATTCTGGTAATACGTATGCAGGATCATGTCTATGATTGCATTGTCCAGTGCGAAACCGTGGGAACGCATGTAATTAAGATAGAACTTTGCAATATCGACCACCATGCGATGCAGGCCTTTTTGTGCATCTTTTGCTGACATTGCCTGGTGTTTATGCTCATAGTTGGGGGCCAGGTCAACCTGGGCGATCTTTTTCGTGATAACTTTGTTGTAAACCTCGGAGAGAGTGCTGACTTCAAGGCCCCAGTCGTAAGCAATGTTAAGCCCACGTGCCAGGTAAGTGGTGAAGCTGAATTCTCCGGCCAGGGGGTAGTTGAATGAGCGGTGGTAGCGGAAGAAGTTCTCTAGCCCATAAAATCCTCTCTCCCTCATGATCTTCATCATGGCGTCCACAAAAGGGACCACGAAAAGCCTTGTAACCCTGCCTTTCATTGCACGCTCGGCTGGAGATATGCGGGCGTAGTATCCCTTGCAGAATTCAAAGTCATTGTTGGGATTGGCCACAGGTTCGATGAGCCTGCCGAGCAGCAGCCGGTCATAGGTTACAATGTCGCAGTCGTGCAGTGCAACAACATGCGCCTGCTCAGTTCCGAGAATGTAACCGAGGGCAAGCCAGACGGACTGGCCTTTACCGGCCACGCCGGTGACAATATCTTTTTCCTGGATACGGTCAAGAACTTCCTTAACACCCGGTCCATCAACCCAGACAATTTTTAGGTCCCTTGCATCAGTACTAAGTTTGCTGAAATAGTGGCGTGCTTCCTGGAACTGTTCATGGTTGGCGCCACCCAGGGCCACCACGATGGAATGAAGGTATTGAACCTTGCTTATATGATTGACGATGGGATTCAGCACCTTCGGGTTTTTCAGTTCGGAATATAGACAGGGGAGAAGCAGGGAGATATTCAGATGATTGGAATAATCAACAAGTTTTTTTTCAAGCTCCTCAAGATAAGCATCCCTGTCAAATGCCTCATAAAGCGCGTGCAGCGTAGTGATAATTCCTTCCTGGTGAAAATCAGCCATAACTCCCCTCCTGTGAGAGATTTTTTAAGGAGCAGCTTTCTACATTTCAGTGCAATCGGTGATCCTCATATTCGGGGGATGCTAATTGAAAATCATCGAGGATCGCTGTGATAGCCGCTCCCCAACCTTTGCTGCCGGGATACGCGGGCTTGCGCAAATATGGCAGATCCATGTTTTCATAGCTCCCATCCGGTTTTGGAATCAGCACCCGAATATCAACAACCTTGAGCATGAGGTAATCGTTTTCAGCATCACCGAGCCCGATAGTGACAATCTTGTCTGGGGAACCAGCTTGAAAAAGACGTGTGGTTTGAGCAACTGCAAGTCCTTTGTCCTGGCCGGCAGCCAGTAAGTGATAAAACCGGCCCCCGCGAGTAACTGTTAGGCCATGGTCAGCTACTTCTTCTTTCAGTTCCTGCAGGCGGGGCTCTGCCAGAAACCTGAACGGTTCGCTGAATTCACGCTGGCGGGCCAGAAGGGCATCTGACTTTAAAAGTCCGGTGACCTCCATGATTTCTTCGGCCGTCATGTCACCGAAACCTCTGATATTGTATTTGGACTGAACCGTTTCAAATATTGTTCTGATATTTCTATACGGCCTGCCGAATTGTTTAGCGTGGTAATCATCCAATTTTTCTAATGCAGTGGTATCCAGCATTGCATAATCCGCGGGGATGAAAACTCCACCACCGTTTTCAGAAATAAAGGGTTCGTTCAGGCCCAGTTTTTCCTGCAGCGTTTGCAGTTCCGCTCGTGTTTTGCTAGAAGTCAGTATAATTGGAATGGAATGCCGGCGCAGGCGTTGCAAGGCTTCTTCAGCACCCTTGAATGAGTAGCTGTGGTGGTCTAGCAGAGTACCATCCAGGTCGGTGAAAATGAGCAGGGGGAAATCCATTTTGTTCTCCCTGTTTTAGCTCGGCTTTTAATGAAAGCGGACTGTTTTCTTATATGGCATGCGTTTACTAATTACATAGCATCTTGTCACATAATTTTCAAAAAAATCTGTTGTGAGAGAAAGGCCCGCATTTATAATTCAACGGGTTATAGGCTGGAATTAAACGTATTACAATGATATTAAGAATAAAAGAGGATGACCTGACAGTTCCACAGTCTGTTGTGAAACTGGGAAAAGCTCATAAGGGACTCGTTTTCCATCTGTGCCTGTTCAAGAAGCAGTAACAGGATGCCAGCCGGGAGGTGTTGATCCAGCAGGCAATGAATCGGGCGAGAAAGCTATATCAGACGAATAGTCAGGAAGAAAGCCCGGGAAGTTCCGTCTTTTCTGCCATCGTTTTTTCAGGCATCAGTTTTGTGTCATTCCCTGCTGAAAAACAGTTTCTTGTTGTCGGCATCAGCATCAACAACTATCCTGTCGCCTTCACTGAAAGTTCCTTCCAGAATCTGCATGGCAAGCTGGTCCTGGACATAGCGCTGGATGGCCCGTTTCAAAGGCCGGGCACCATATGCAGGGTCATAGCCCACATCTATGAGAAATTTCTTGGCATTATCCGTCAGGCTGATGGAAAATTTCCTCTCCGCCAATCGCCTGGTCAAAAGGACAACCTGTATGTCAACAATCCTGGCCAGGTTTTCCTTGGACAGGCCATGGAAGATAATAGTTTCATCAACGCGGTTAAGAAATTCCGGCCTGAATTGCCGGTGCAGGATCTCATCCACCTGTTTTACCATTTCCTCCCTGTTCTGTTCACCAAGATCCATGATGAGCTGGCTTCCCAGATTGGAGGTCATGATCAGAATGGTATTCTTGAAATCAACGGTTCGGCCCTGGCCGTCTGTCATGCGGCCATCGTCAAGAATCTGCAGCAGGACATTAAAGACGTCAGGGTGAGCTTTTTCAATCTCATCAAAAAGGATGACGGAATAGGGACGTCTTCGCACAGCCTCGGTAAGATAGCCTCCTTCTTCGTAGCCCACATATCCTGGCGGGGCGCCGATCATCCTGGCCACAGAGTGTTTTTCCATGAATTCCGACATATCAAGGCGCACCATTGCCTGTTCGCTGTCAAAGAGAAAGTCAGCCAGGGTCCGGGCCAATTCGGTTTTGCCTACACCGGTTGGCCCCAGGAAAATAAAGGATCCGAGAGGGCGGTTCGGGTCCTGCAGGCCGGCCCGGGCGCGCCGCACTGCATTGGCAACCGCAGCGATGGCCTCGGACTGTCCCACAACTCTCCTGGCCATGAATTCTTCGGCGTGGACCAGCTTATCCTTCTCAGACGAAAGCAGGTTATCAACGGGAATGCCCGTCCACTTGGCCACTACACTGGCAATATCCTCCTCATCCACTTCTTCCTTAAGCATTTTGCGGTCCTGCTGTATCTCGGCTAATCGTTCATTTTCAGCGGTCATCTGCTTTTCAAGTTCAACTATCCTGCCGTAGCGGATTTCGGCAACTTTGCTGAGGTCGCCTGCTCTTTGGGCCCGCTGTTCTTCGATGCCGGCTTCTTCAATATGGGCCTTGATATCCCTGATTTTCTGAATGGCCTCCTTTTCAAGGGACCAGTGTCCTTTCATACTGTTAAGGCTTTCATTTATATCTGCCAGTTCACTTTCAAGCTTGGCAAGCCGCTCCTTTGAGGCCTTGTCTCTTTCTTTTTTCAGGGCTTCGCGTTCAATTTCCAGTTTGATTTTTTTGCGTTCCACCTCGTCAATTTCAGTGGGCATCGAGTCTATCTCGATACGCAACCGGGAGGCAGCCTCATCAATAAGGTCAATGGCTTTATCCGGCAGAAAACGATCTGATATGTATCGATTTGAAAGAGTGGCAGCGGCAACTGTTGCGGAATCGGTAATACGCACACCATGGTGCACTTCATATTTTTCCTTGAGCCCGCGCAGGATTGCTATAGTGTCCTCAATGGAGGGTTCCTGCACAAGTACCTGCTGGAAGCGCCTCTCAAGTGCCGCATCCTTTTCAATATATTTGCGGTATTCGTTTAAGGTCGTAGCGCCGACACAGTGGAGTTCACCACGGGCCAGCGCAGGTTTGAGCATATTGGAGGCATCCATGGAGCCTTCAGCTGCTCCGGCTCCAACCAGGGTGTGTATCTCATCAATGAACAGGATGATTTCTCCTTCGCGTTTCTGGATCTCCTTCAGAACAGCCTTCAGCCGGTCTTCAAATTCACCGCGGTACTTGGCTCCTGCAATCAGGGCTCCCATATCAAGGGCAACCACCTGTTTATTGCGCAGGGTTTCAGGCACATCTCCATTGACAACGCGTTGGGCAAGGCCTTCAACAATTGCTGTTTTACCCACGCCGGGTTCACCTATCAAAACCGGGTTGTTTTTTGTACGCCTGGAAAGGACCTGTATCACCCGACGGATTTCATCATCCCGGCCTATTACCGGATCGAGTTTTCCCTGTTTGGCGACATCAGTCAGGTTTCGGGCATACTTTTCCAAGGCCTGGTATTTTTCTTCCGGGTTCGGGTCAGTTACCCTCTGGTTGCCACGGATGCTGACCAGGGCCTGCAAAAACGCGTCTCGGCTCACACCATGCCGTTGCAGTGTTTCAGCAGTCACACCTTTTTCCGCAAGGAGAGCAAGAAAAAGGTGCTCCTGGCTGACATATTCATCCTGCATGTTTGAGGCCAGGGAAAAGGACTGGTCAAGCACCTTTGTAAAAGGCTGGGAAGCGTACACCTGACCGAAGCCCGAGCCGCTTACCTTGGGCAGGTTATCGATAAGGCGTTTTGCATCTTCTTTCAATGAAGAAAGATTGACTCCCATTTTTTGCAGAACCGGGATAATGACGCCTTCTTTTTGTTGGAGAAGAGCTGCCAGTAAATGCTCGGGCTTGATTTCCTGATGGCCATTCCTCTCCGCAATACTCTGCGATTCCTGGATGGCTTCCTGTGATTTTATGGTGAATTTATCAAATTGCATGTTTTCCTCCGCAATTCATAAAATATCTGCAATTAATTATGAAAAATATGATTTGTAACTGCTTGAAATGATAAGTTCACTCCTGTTATCTGTCAAGAAAGCGAGATGACAGATGACAGAAGGCAGATGACAGATACTACAGGCAAAATGTTGGTTTTTTTGTGTCTGGTTTTTAGTTGTATTATATCTTATCAACAACTCAATTTATTAAGACCGCATTTGTCAGAGTCTCACTGCAATAAAAATGAAGCATTTGTTCATTTCTTTGCTGCGCTGTGTGAAATGGTATAATAGATGAGCAGAAAACTTTGGTTATAGAAAATCTTCAATCTTCAATTTCTCAAATTTTCAATATTAAATCTATCGGCCCCTTTTCTCCTGTCTGTAAATGGGGCAAAAAAATACCCCCGGCAGATACCTGTACGGGGGTATTTCAGAATTTTAATAAAAATAAATTAACCGCAGCTGGAGCCGCAGGAGGCGCTGCTGCTGCAACCACCACCACTACTGAGGGGTTTGGCAGAACTGATTGAAAATCCGGAACGCATGCCGGCATCGACAAAATCAATCTTTATTGATCCACAGCTATCCAACAGGTTGTTATCAACCAGGAATGTCAGGCCATCCTGTTCGTATTTCGCATCATTGTCTTTTGGCTCATCCAGAGCCAGACCCAGAGAGGGGCCAGATCAGCCACCGCCCATGAGTGCGACGCGCAGGGCAGAATCAATTTTGTTCTGGTCCATGTACGACTTCAGGTTTTGTGTTGCTAACTCTGTTACTTCAAACATTACGAATACTCCTTACATATTATTTAATGTTAACATCTGCATGTTTTCCTACCAGAAGAAAACCCGCTTACGCGGATAGTCTGGCCAGTGGGAAGTTGCAGACAAACCTATTACTTTATTAATTCACTCATAACATTAAGGAAGATCGGGAAATAAGTCAATATAGGAAAAGAGGACGCAATAATATTTAATGTATATTATCTCGATATCATGAGAAAATATTGCCATATATGATTTAGAAAAGAGTGATGCACTGCTTGTCAGAAAACAGTATATTGGGATATTATGCAAAATGAACGAGGTATCTTATTTTTCAGGCAGCTGTCAATGAGACCCATGCTGCAAATGGTTTTAATAAAATTATAACAAGTCGGTAAGGTATGAAATGAAGAAAATTGTGATATCGACAGGTGGTGGGGATGCCCCCGGATTGAATGCGGTTATTTACGCTGTCGTGAAATCGGCGCACCTTCGCGGTTGGGAGGTATATGGCAGCCGCAGCGGCTACAAAGGGTTGCTCGAGCTTGATGAGCTTGTGAGTTTGACTCCTGAAAAGGTTGAAGACATCACGCCTACTGGAGGCACAATTCTCGGTAGTACAAATAAGGGGAATCCCTTTGCCATGCCTGTGGAAAATCAGGCAGGAGAGACTTTGATCCGAAATGTTTCAGAACGCATTCTCAAGAATTTCAACCGCATGGGTTTTGCCTGTCATATTGCTGTGGGCGGCGACGGCACCCTGGAAATTGCCCACCGTTTCGCCCAACTGGGCATGCCGGTTGTCGGGGTGCCAAAAACAATCGATAATGACCTTAAGGCAACAAATCTGACATTTGGATTTGATACAGCAGTATCAACCGCTACAGGGGCCCTGGATCGACTCCATTCCACAGCAAAGTCCCACGACAGGGTGATGGTCGTGGAGGTCATGGGGCGGGAATCCGGTTGGATTGCATTGAATTCAGGAATATCAGGGGGAGCTGATGTAATTTTGATCCCTGAAATTATATTTGATATTGATAAGGTGTGCGACAAAATTTCCGATAATGAACTGCACGGCAAGGATTATGCCATTGTAGTGGTCGCAGAAGGCGCCCAGGAAAAAGAATGTGATGTTTTCTGCCGGGAAGGGGAGGTTGGCAGACAAGAGGTAGTTCTTGGCGGAATTGGGGAGTGGGTTGCCCAGAAAATCAGGGAGAAGACCAAAAAGGACACCAGGTCTCTTGTCCTGGGCCATTTACAGCGGGGGGGCACCCCGACCACCTTTGACAGGCTGCTCGCCCTGCGCTTCGGAGCAGCAGCAGTCCGCCTGGTTGAGTCGGAAACCTTTGATCACATGGTGGCACTGGCCACTCCCGATATGAAAGCCGTCCCATTGGCAGAGGCAATCACGTCCAGGAGAAAGGTAAACATGGATAATGACAAGGTGATGACTGCACGCGAAATAGGCATCTGCTTCGGGGATTGAAATGTCTTTTTGCGCAATCTCTGTGTCATTCTGCAAAATTGCTTGTGCGGCGTACCACTAGTACGACTCCGCACAATTTCTTGAATTCCTTGATCTTGCACAAAAATTTCATTTCAATCCTGAAAAATCTTTCTTTATCTAAGTACCGGTAAAACCTTGGCTATAGCAAATTTTGTTTATAATTTCGTGTGGATGCCGGACGGAAGGAGATAGACAAGCATTTGAGCAATTTACGAGAAATTCACAGGGACGTGGAGCGTAAAATTACACCTTGTCTGAGACGCCGAAGGCGGTGAGTTTTGTAGTTTAGCGGAGCAACCTGTAGGATTTAATAAATTGCTCAACCAGCGCCGGAGATCACCACCTGTTGATACTTTATAATGAATAAGGTTTTAGAAATCTACGAGATCCTTTTGGATTATTTCGGGCCGCAGGGATGGTGGCCGGGAGAGACGCCCTTTGAGATCATGGTTGGTGCGGTGCTTACCCAGAACACCAACTGGACAAATGTCAGCAAAGCCATAGATAACCTGAAGAGAGAAAATCTCCTGTCATTTGCGAAACTGCATGATCTGCCGGTTGAGGTACTGGCTGAAAAGATCAAGCCCGCAGGCTATTTTAACCTCAAGGCAGCGCGCTTAAAGAATCTCCTTGATTTTGTCGCACAAGAGTATAACGGCTCCCTCGCAGAAATGTTTGCTATGGATATGCATGCCCTGCGCGAGGAAATTATAACTGTAAAAGGGATCGGCCCGGAAACCGCGGACTCCATACTACTCTATGCAGGCAGCAAGCCTGTTTTTGTTGTTGATACCTATACCCACCGTATTTTTGCAAGGCACAATATTATTGCGGAAGAAGACGGCTACCATGAGATCCAGGAATATTTCGCGCTATCCCTGCCCGAAGATGTAGCACTATTTAATGAGTACCATGCGCTCATCGTCCGGACCGGTAAAGAATTCTGCAAAAAGAGCGGCCCACTCTGCAGTCATTGCCCTCTGGAAAAAGTTTGATTTTCGGATTTAAATTCTGCTAAAATAATTTATTAATAAAATCTATAAACAGATTGATTTTTTTGTAAAATTCTGTATAACGGGCCGCTTATTTTTGAGGTGTTATAGCTGGATCAATCAGGTAAGGAGTTAATTTCTAATTTACTCCAATCCTTTATGACTGAGGACAGAAAAAAATGATCACCAAGGGCAAAGTATTGATTATCGGTGCAGGGGGAGTCGGACGGGTTGTTGCCCATAAATGTGCGCAAAATCCCGGTGTGTTTAGCGAGATCTGCCTGGCCAGCAGGACGCTGTCAAAATGCCAGGACATACAGCGGGAATTGTCTCGTCCGATACGGGTGGCCCGGGTCGATGCGGACAATGTTTCTGAACTGATAGCCCTCATTAAGGATTTTAAACCGCAGCTTGTCATCAACGTGGCCCTGCCGTACCAGGATTTAACCATCATGGATGCCTGTCTTGAAACTGAAGTTGATTATCTTGATACGGCCAACTATGAGCCGCGTGATGAAGCGAAGTTCTGCTACAAGTGGCAGTGGGACTACCGGGAACGCTTCAAAAAGGCAAACCTCATGGCACTTCTTGGCTGCGGTTTTGATCCGGGCGTTACCAATATTTTCTGTGCCTATGCCCAGAAGCACCACTTTGATGAGATCCATACCATTGATATCATAGACTGTAATGACGGTGACCACGGCCTGCCGTTTGCCACTAACTTTAACCCTGAGATCAATATCCGCGAGGTAACGGCCAAGGGACGTTATTACGACCATGGCCAGTGGAAGGAGACAGAGCCATTAGCGGTGCACAAGACTTTTGATTTCCCCGGCGCCATAGGCCCCAAAGAGATATATCTCATGTACCACGAGGAGTTGGAGTCTCTGGCAAAAAACATAAAGGGCGTGAAGCGTATCCGTTTCTGGATGACTTTTTCAGAGTCCTATCTCACCCATCTGCGTGTCCTGGAAAATGTGGGTATGACGGGGATAGATCCTGTCAAGTACCTGGGGCAGGAGATCATTCCCCTGCAGTTTTTAAAGGCAGTGCTGCCGGAGCCCGCCTCCCTCGGGCCTAAGACCAGGGGCAAAACCTGCATCGGCTGCCTGATTGAGGGCATAAAGAATGGCCGCAGGAAACGATATTATGTCTACAATATCTGTGATCACCAGGAGGCATACCGTGAAACAAATTCCCAGGCAATTTCCTATACAACGGGAGTTCCTGCCATGATCGGCGGTATGCTCATGCTTGAAGAAGAATGGCATCAGCCCGGTGTCTATAATGTCGAGGAATTCGACCCCGACCCATTCATGAAGAAACTGTCACAGCATGGACTTCCCTGGATCGAAACCTTTATGGATATTGATAATGATAAGTCTGCCACCCTTTAATCCGACTGCATTTCCAAGTCCATGTTATGTGTGCGACCTGGGGCTTTTGCGGAAAAACCTTGCGGTCATTGCCGGGGTGCGCCAGAGGACAGGGTGTAAGATCCTGCTCGCCCTCAAAGGGTTTGCCATGTTCAGCACCTTCCCGTTAATCAGCCCTTACCTGCAGGGCACCTGTGCCAGTTCACCGCACGAGGCACGGTTGGGGAAGGAGGAATTTGGCGGCGAAGTCCATGTCTATGCCCCGGCTTACAGCGATAAAGACATGGAAGAACTGCTGCCCCTGGTTAAGCATATCAGCTTTAATTCCATAAATCAGTGGCAACACCATAAAAAAAAGGTGCTGGAGAGCTCCAGGCCGATCCACTGCGGTCTGCGTATTAATCCGCAGTATTCAGAGGTCAAGGTTGCACTTTACAATCCCTGTGCACCGGACTCCAGACTTGGCATAACGCTGGATGAGTTGCAGGGGCATGATCTCACAGGGATCAGCGGTCTTCATTTTCATACCATGTGCGAACAGAATTCTGATACCCTGGAGCGGACCCTGGCTGAAGTGGAAAAGAAATTTGCACCATACTTTAAAAATCTGCAGTGGATGAACTTCGGGGGCGGCCACCACATAAGCAGAAGTGACTATGATGTGGACAGGCTCTGTACTCTTATAAACAGTTTTCAGGAGCGCTACGGCCTTGAGGTCTACCTTGAACCTGGAGAGGCAATTGCCCTTAATGCAGGCATGCTTGTCAGCACGGTTCTCGATATTATTGAGCGCGATAAGCCCATAGCGGTCCTGGATAGTTCAGCAGCAGCCCATATGCCGGATGTCCTGGAAATGCCGTACCGACCCGAAGTCATTGGCGGCGGGCAGCCGGGTGAGAAAAAATTTACCTACCAGCTGGCAGGGCTCAGCTGTCTGGCAGGAGATGTTATTGGCCATTATTCATTTGATACGCCCTTGATAACAGGCCAGAAACTTGTTTTTCTTGATATGCTCCACTACACGATGGTTAAAAACAATACCTTTAACGGTGTCCAATTGCCTGCAATTGCAACCTATGAACCTGAGGACGATACGATAAAGGTCATTAAGGAATTCGGCTACCAGGATTATCGGTCCAGGTTGTCCTAAGCATCAGGCAAAGAATATGGCAAATACTGCTTATCCAAGTTTTCTCGAGCTGGACATCCCACCCTCCTCTTATGAAGATGCACGCATCCATATAATTCCTGTGGAGATGGAAAAAAGCGTTTCCTATGGGGGTGGAACCGCTGCCGGCCCCAGGGCAATCCTGGAGGCCTCCCTGCAGCTTGAAGCATTTGACGGCAGAGTCGTTCCGGGACAAGCCGGCATGTATACCCATGAACCGCTTCAATGCCAGGCTGATGAGGTTGAAAAGGATCTTGAAGTCATTGCAGCAGAAGTAGCCAGGGTGTTACAGAAGAATGGGCTTCCTGTTATTCTTGGCGGCGAGCATACGGTTACCCTTGGTGCTCTTAAGGCTATTGTTGATAGTAACAAAAAAATCGGTGTCGTTCAGTTTGATGCTCATGCCGATCTACGGGATAGTTATGAGGATAACCGTTTGAGCCATGCCTGTGTAATGCGCCGCGTGCATGAAATGGGGCTGCCTTTTGTGCAGATTGGAATTCGCAGTCTGTCACAGGAAGAATTCAGATTTCGCAGAACGCATGACATAAAAAGTTTGGATGCAGCAGACATTAATACAGCAGGGATACCTGCTGAAGTTCTGCCCTGGGATTTTCCGGAGCAGATCTATATCACCTTTGATGTCGACTGCTTTGATGCAGCCATCATGCCGGCGACAGGCACCCCGGAGCCCGGTGGCTTGACCTGGTACCAGAGTATAGACCTGTTGCAGAGAGTTTGCGCAAATAGGACTGTCTGCGGTTTTGATGTGGTAGAGCTGGCCCCCATTCCCACTATGCATGCTCCTGACTTTACTGCAGCAAAGCTTGTTTACAAATTAATAGGCCTGGCGCTCAGCTAAGATCATAAACGGGTAAAAAAATGACTCCTAAAAAAGAAAAGAAAAAGGAAGAATATCCTGATGAAAGCCAAATGTGGTCGGTTCAAGATGCCAAGGAGTTGTATGGAGTTGACCGCTGGGGCCTGCACTATTTTGATGTAAGTCCCAAAGGCGATGTCATGGTTGCGCCCCTGAAAGAAAAAGGAACCAGCATCAGGGTATTGGATGTGGTTCAGGAAGCACGGGAGCAGGGGCTTCATTTCCCCATGTTGATACGATTTCAGGATTTGTTGCGCGACCGGGTTGAGAGGATTAATGGAGCATTTAAGGCTGCAATTGATGAATTCAACTATACATCCATCTACCGGGGAGTTTATCCCATAAAGGTAAATCAGCTCCGTGAAGTTGTTGAGGAGATCATTGACGCGGGCGCCCCCTTTCATTATGGCCTGGAGGTGGGGTCCAAGCCCGAACTTTTTGCCGCCCTTGCCTTTCACGAAGACCCTGAAAGCCTGATCATATGCAATGGTTATAAGGACCATCGCTTTATAAAAACCGCATTCATCGGTATGAAGCTCGGGAAAAAGGTAATTCTTGTTGTTGAAAAGGTTGAAGAAATAAAAAACATCATTAAATATGCCCAGAAATACAAGATCGATCCACAGCTGGGTATCCGCATCAGGCTCTCAAGTAAAGGCCAGGGGAAATGGGATAAGAGTACCGGCGATGAGGCAAAGTTCGGTCTTGCTGCACCGGAGATTCTTGCGGCTTCCAACATGTTGAAAAAAGCGGGTATGGCTGATTGTCTCAAGCTCGTCCACTTTCATATCGGCTCCCAGGTTCCGGATATCTTAACTATTAAGAAAGCGACCAGGGAAGCGGCCATGTATTATGCCAAGCTGAAAAAGTTCGGGCATGATCTTGAGTATCTTGATGTGGGAGGCGGTCTGGGTGTCGACTATGACGGCAGCCGCTCAACATTTCATTCCTCGGCCAACTATTCCCTTAATGAATATGCCCGTGATATTGTCTATAATATCATGGATATCTGTGACCTGGAAAAGGTTGACCATCCGGTAATAATCAATGAGAGCGGACGCGCCGTTGTTTCGCATCACACTGTTCTGGTCGTAGAGGCTTTTGGCCACATAAAAAAAGTGCCCGACCTGAAAACGGGAACAAAGCCGAAGCTGAAGCACAGGCTTCTGGATGAATCCTGGTTCACCTATACGAACATAAATCCTGACAATCCTTTAGAGGCTTATCATGATGCCGTACATCTCCGTGAGGAAGCGCAGGCCCATTTCGGACTCGGGCTCATTGGCCTGGAAATTAAGGCTGAAGTAGAAAAATTTTTCTGGCTCATCAATGCGGAAGTGTTCAAGCATTACAAGGGAGCTGAATATATTCCTGAAGAAATAGTGGAGATGGAGTACACCCTGAGCGGTCAGTATCTCTGCAACTTCAGCGTATTCCAGTCGCTGCTGGATCACTGGGGATTCGGCCAGCTTTTTCCGATCATGCCGCTTCATCGTCTCGACGAGGAGCCCACGGAAAAGGGGACCCTTGTGGATATAACCTGTGATTCAGACGGTAAGGTCTCAAAATTTATCAGTCATTATGAAGAAGGGGTGGATACTCTCAACCTGCACCCTCTCAACAAGAAGCCATATTATCTTGGAATTTTTCTTACTGCCGCCTATCAGGATATCATGGGGGACCTGCACAACCTGTTCGGCCGGGTTAATGAGGCGCATGTATTTCTCGATGAAGACGAAGAATCTGGCTATTACATCGAGGAAACCATTGAAGGGACAACCATGGAAAAAGTTCTCGGGCTGGTGCAGTATTCCGGAAATGAGCTGGCCCGCCTCATGAAGCGTCAATTCGACAAGGCAATTAAAGAGGACCGCGTCCTGCCAAACGAGGGCATGCGCCTGTTCAAGGAATATGAGAGGGGGTTAAAAGAATATACCTACCTGGATCTTTTATAGTTGGAATTTTCTAAAAGAGAATTCAATTCGAGAGGTCTTCTTCATCCCGGTTAGATTCAGCATCTGAAAATACATGGTAATTTTCTCCAGGTGCTGAAACGGACCCATGCTTTTTTAACTGGTTATCGTACCAGAGGAACTGGCGGCAGAAGCCGCGAATGATCCGTGCTTCTTTAGCGTGCAATCCGACCCTTCCCAGGAAATTCCTGATGTTGCGTATCCAGTAGCTGCTGTCATTAGTCCTTAAAAACCCTATCTGATTGAGCAGTTTTTCCACATGCTCATACATTCCTTCCAGTTCATGGGAACTTGCCAGTTTGGGGCTGGGCTGCATGACTTTATCAGAATACATGACACCCCAATAGAGTTCATAGCACAAAATAGCAACAGCCTGTGCCAGGTTCAGAGAGGAAAAATCCGCAGTTGGGATGGTCACTTTTGTCTGGCAGTACTTAAGGTCCTCGTTGGTAAGACCCCTGTCTTCCGGGCCGAAAAGCAGGGCAACCGGGTTATTCTCCAGCAATGGCAGGATGGACTCCAACAAATAACGAGGACTGTTTTCAATGCGCCTTTTTCTGCCCTGCCTTGCAGTAGTTCCCACAACATGGGAAAAGGGGGCCAGAGCTTCCTCAAGGTTTGTAAAGCACTTGAGATCTTCAATAAGATGGGCAGCCTTGTGGGTCGCCATTTTCAGCATCTTTTCCTGGTCAGGGGCTTCATTGCGGACAACAATCAAGCGGGAAATTCCCATATTCATTAGACTGCGTGCAGCAGCCCCGATATTTTCAGGATACTTGGGCCCCATGAGGACAATGGCGATGTTGTTCAGCATCTGCTGCTTTTTTTGAACCGATAGAGACATTGGCGTTATTAGTTATACGTGTCTAATTATAAATCATCTTTTTTATTAAATGTTCATTTTCTTTACTTGCCTAAAGAAAACGAACCAAAAGAAAGTGCAGCCGATCACTTGGTCCGACAGCGTCGGACTACCCTGCGCTGCTCGCAAAGAACGGGCGACATCGGAAAGTCGCACCCTTGCGGGTACTCCGCCGAGTCGCTTTTCCGTTTTTTGCTTTGCTGCTCGGCTGCGTGAAATGGCAAACACCTTTTAATTGGAAAAATAAACAGAAAACCCATTCTGTACCGCTGAGCATCGCAGCTGTTGACGGAATAAGACGCTGAACCTGTCTGAGCCGCCGCAGGCGGTGAGTTTTCAGCGTCCCGTCAACAGCAAGAAGCACAAGGAAGCCCGAAGGGCCGGTACAGCCGGGTGCCCTTTTTGGTTCGTTTTTGGGCAAACAAAAATGAACTTTAAAAAGGATCCATTATAGCTACGCATAAAATCACATCATGCATAAGTCGTAATGCAATTATATATGATTGCCGCCGACTTTAAACTTTCACCTTTCAATCCAGCACAAAATTAATCCTCCTCCGCCGTTTATCCACGCTTTCCACCTTTATTCTGATTATATCTCCAACCTGGAATATTTTATTAGTCCGGGCACCTATCAACCGGTAGTTTTTGTCATCGAAATGGTAAAAGTCCCCTTTGAGTTTTGCTATTTCAATAGCGCCGCTGACAAAATGATCCAGAAGCTCGATAAAAAGACCGAAGGCGGTAACTCCCGAGACAATGCCCTCAAAGGATTCACCAATCTTTTCTGCCATGAAACGGACCTGCAAACGCTCGCTCATCTCCCGGTCCGCACCCACGGCCACTCTTTCCCTGTCAGAGAGAAAATCTCCAGCCTGTTGCAGGTCAGGAGCAGGGGATGCGCGGCCGCGTTTCTTTTTGGTCAGCAGAGTAAACAGGGTGCGGTGCACAATCAGGTCAGGGTAGCGCCGGATCGGTGAAGTAAAATGGGTGTAGTAGGCCGCGGCCAGACCGAAATGCCCCACGTTTTCCGGGGAGTAACGGGCGCGCTGCATGGTGCGCAACAGGATGTTGTTCACAATGTATTCCTTGGGACTGCCGGCGACGAGTGAGAGAACCTTGCCGAACCATTTGGGGGAGCCGCCGTTGGCAGAAAGATGCAACCCCAATGTCCGGGCAAATGAAGTAAATTCCCTGACCTTTACATCATCCGGGGATTCATGGATCCTATACAGGGTCGGAAAACCTTGGGCTGCAAGCGTAAAGGCGACTGCCTCATTAGCAGCTAGCATGAATTCTTCGAT
>JAHEID010000134.1 GCA_024639555.1 Deltaproteobacteria bacterium | reverse complement strand
CGAATATTGATTCGGTGTCATTGTCAAAACCGACAATAAATCCCCCCATGACCTGCATGCCGTGATTATGAATAGTATGCACTGCTTCGACAAGGTTCCGGGAGGAGTTTTGATACTTGCCACATTCCTTGAGGCTTTCCTTGTCCGGCGTTTCAAGACCAAGAAAGACCTTGAAAAAGTTGGCGCTGCTCATCATCTGCATCAGGTCTTCATCATTGGCGAGATCAGTGCTGGCCTCGGTAAGCAGCGTAAAAGGATAGTTGTGTTCTTTCTGCCATTCAATCAGTACAGGCAGCATATTTTTCACCTCCCGCCTGTTACCGATAAAATTGTCATCGACTATGAAGACAGATTTTCGCCATCCCGCATCATAGAGGGCTTGAAATTCTTTTTCCATCTGCTCCGGGGTTTTAGATCTTGGTTTTCTGCCATTCATTATGACAATATCGCAGAACTCGCAATTATAAGGACATCCCCGGGAATATTGAACCGCCAATGTCGCGTAATCATGGATATTTATGAGGGACCAGAGCGGGATTGGTGTTTCAGATATCTCCGGCCTAAGACTTGAAGTATAGACCTTCTTGGGCTCGCCTTTCTCAAAATCATGGAGGAAAAGGGGTAATGTGACTTCGGCCTCATTTAAAACAAAATGATCCACTCCGGTGAATTCTTCTTGCTGGGCAGTAAAGGCAGGCCCCCCCGCGACGATTTTCTTACCAAGGGATCTGCATCTGTTTATAATTTCCCGAGCACTCTTTTTCTGAACGATCATGGCGCTCAGAAAAACCATGTCCGCCCATGCAAGATGCTCATCTTCCAGTGACTCAACATTCAGATCAACAAGTTTCTTCTGCCATTTTTCGGGCAGCATCGCACCAATGGTGAGCAACCCCAGGGGTGGGAAAGCGGCTTTTTTTGAAACAAATTTCAAGACGTATTTGAAACTCCAGAAAGTATCTGGGTATTCAGGATAAACAAACAGGATATTCATTGTAATAACCTTGAAAAAGAAATTCTTCTACATGGCGAGTCGGGTTCCCCTTGCTAAACCGACACGTTGCTGAACATACATGCGATACATGAAATGTGTTTACAGCGTGAACGCTGCCAGGGCATTAAACACAAAAGCCTTCATCGGGGTTCTTGTTCCCTGGAGGCTATCTATGGCATTTTAAGGACAACCTCTTTCACCATGCGATGACGCCTGCAAGAGGTGATGTATTGCGATATAATTTGGACCATAAAGTGATTTGCTCGTTAGTTTTGCAAATATAAGAGTAAAAATAATCCAAGTCAAGTAAGCGGTTTGAGTTACTGTTCACAGCTGACATGGCAGATACCGGTCGGGGTTTCCCTGGCAAACGGGAAGTATTTTTTCTTAAACCAGAATGCGACACTGACCAGTGAAATAAGGACCGGCACTTCAACAAGAGGCCCGATAACCGCTGCAAAGGCCTGGCCGGAATCAATGCCGAATACGGCGATGGCAACAGCAATGGCCAGTTCAAAATTATTGGATGCAGCGGTAAAACTCAAAGTTGTGGACTGTTCATAGGTGGCGCCGGCTTTCAACGACAGGAAGAAGGAAGCCAGAAACATGACCAGGAAATAGATGGTCAACGGGATGGCAATCCTGATAACATCAAATGGCAGCTGGACGATGTACTCCCCCTTGAGGGAAAACATGACCAGAATGGTGAAAAGCAGGAACACCAGGGTCAGAGGGCTGATCATGGGAATGAGCTTTTCCTGGTACCACTCTTCTCCCATGGTCTTTACGCCGATTAAACGGGTGAACATGCCTCCCAGAAAGGGGATGCCGAGATAAATGAACACGGATTCGGCTATCGCCTGCATCGAGATATCGACAACCGCTCCTTCCAAACCGAGCCAACCGGGTATGATGGTAATGAAAATCCAGGCGTACAATGCAAAGAAAAGTACCTGAAATATGGAGTTAAAAGCGACCAGGCCGGCACAGTATTCCCGGTCACCCTCTGCCAGGTCGTTCCAGACGATGACCATGGCAATGCAGCGGGCCAGGCCGATCAGGATGAGGCCGACCATGTAGTCATGCTGTCCGGACAGAAATGTTACAGCCAGCCCGAACATCAGAACCGGGCCAATTATCCAGTTCTGTACCAGGGATAGAACAAGGACCCTTACATTTCTGAACACCTCATGCAGCTTTTCATAGCGCACCTTGGCAAGGGGCGGGTACATCATGAGGATCAGGCCGATGGCTATGGGAATGTTGGTAGTACCCACCTGAAAAGTATTGATGACATCACGGATGCCCGGGTACAGCCAGCCGCCCATAACTCCTGCAAACATGGCTAAAAATATCCACAAGGTTAAAAACCGATCAAGGAATGAGAGCCTTTTTTTTGTGCTTGTTTTGATTGTCATGTGCACCCCTTTGTCCATCTTATTTCTAAGAATAATTTTTGACAAGCGAAAGCTCCATGTTTACTTGTACTTTCTGAAAGAGTTTGCAAAGTGCGACTAATTTTTTTTCGTTTTCTTCGCCGTCACCACCCCTGATGAGGAGTTAATGGCTTATATACAATGACTGAACTTCTGATGACCTCTACAATCGGCCTGCCGGCCAGCCGTCAACAGGCTGAGCAGTGGTCCCTGGTATTAAGAGCCGCAAATATCCCAAGCGTCATCGAGTTTGAAAAACGCAGCTGGGTCATCAAGGTTTCGCCGCAGCACGAACACAGGGCCCTACGGGAAATAGCAGCCTTCATGGAAGAGAACAGCGACTGGCCTCCCTACCACCCTAAAAAGAACCTCCCTCTTCCCGTTCTGACCAAATACCAGCCTCCGACAATTCTGATGATGGGCGCTCTGGTCATCTTTTATGTCATCACCGGGCCATGGTCTGATGACAGTGCGTGGTTTTCCGGAGGGGCGGTTTCAGGCAGGCAGATTCTTGAGCACGGGCAATGGTACCGGCTGGTAACCGCCCTCACCCTGCACGCCGATGTAGTGCACCTCGTGGGCAATATCCTTATCGGTGGTGTCCTGGTTCACTTTCTCTGCCGCTTGCTCGGCAACGGCCTGGGCTGGTTCCTCATCCTGGCTTCAGGCACTCTGGGCAATTTAATGAACATCCTTCTGCATGGAAGTTCCCACAATTCTGTAGGCTTTTCAACGGCAGTTTTCGGAACTATCGGTATCCTTTCCGGGTACCAGGCAATAAGTAAACGTTCTGCCGCACTGAAAGAAATTCTCTTGCCTCTGGCTGCAGGTGCAGGGTTGCTGGCCTTTCTGGGCGCAGGCGGTCCACGGACCGATCTCGGCGCCCATTTTTTCGGACTTCTTACCGGTGCAGCTCTCGGCGGCCTGCTCGTTTTCATGCCCTCTCAACGCATTCTGATCAATAAAACATCGCTGCAGACAAACCTTTTTATTGCCAGCCTGGCAATTGTAGGCTTATGCTGGTGGTTGGCCATGAGCTGACAAATTGTTTGTATCGGCAACTCATCCCGGTTGCTGGAAAAAGAACTTTACTATTCACTGATACGCTAGTAACCTGTGATTGTCATTCGACATGAAAAGCCTGAAGACATCCCTTTGATCTACTCTGTTCATGAGCAGGCATTTAAAAGAGATGAGGAAGCCAGGCTGGCGGACAAGCTGCGCCAGGCATGTGCTGACCACCTCTCCCTGGTGGCAGATGATAACGGCAGCATTGCCGGCCACATAATGTTTACCCCTGTTCTGATAAAAAACGACAAAGTTACCCAGGGTATGGGCCTGGCGCCTATGGCAGTCTCGCCATCGCAACAGCGTCGAGGCATTGGCACCCTGCTGATAAAATCGGGACTGCAAATCCTGCAGGATAAGGGCTGTCCTTTTGTCATAGTGCTCGGTCACCCTGATTATTACCCGCGCTTCGGCTTTCAGCCCGCCTCCAGGTTCAATATCAAAAGCCAGTGGGAAGGAGTCCCGGACGAGGCCTTTATGATCCTTGTCCTTGAAGATAAAGTCTTGCGGAATATTTCAGGCGTTGCCATATTCAGTGACAAATTCAACGAGGCCCTGTAAAAAGTCAAACTTGTTTTCCCATTACCAAGAGAGCGAATTGACCACAAAGTAAAACAAAATAATACTTGAAATTGCCTATCCGATCTGTGAGAATCGGATTTATAATTGTGGCAAATTCTTTAAATACGTAATTACCGGCCTATGAATTTCCGGCAAAGGCAAACATATTGCTTTTACGGCTAATGAAAATAGAGCAGAGAGAGGAAACACTATGGCTTGGCAGGACGAACAGTCCCCTTGGGGCAAAGGTGGAAGGACTCCATCGCCTGAAGATTTTATCGCAGAACTTCTGAAAAAACTCAAACAAACATTTGGCGGCGGCTCCAGCGGCGCTCCCCCTGGAGAAGAAGGGGGTGAGGCTCCTGCCGGGGGCCCTCCAACAGGACTTTTTGGCGGTATTGGCAAAGTTCTTGTTATCATTCTTATCGTGGTACTGGTCCAGGTCGTCTGGACATCATTTTACACCATCAAGCCGGGTGAACGCGGCGTGGTCCTGCGGTTCGGCAAATACAGCAAGACCGCACCTCCGGGGCTTAACTTCAAGATCCCCCTTATGGATACAGTTACCAAGGTTGATATTGAAAATGTACGTAAAGAGGAATTCGGCTTCCGCACCAAGGTACCGGCGCGCCAGACCGTGTACCAGAAAGAAGGCTATGATGCTGAATCGCTCATGCTGACCGCTGATAAGAATGTTATCGATGTAGAATGGATTGTACAGTACAAGGTGCGTGATCCGTTTAATTTTCTTTTCAAGGTCCAGGATGTCAGGCAGGCGTTACGAGACATAGCAGAAACCGCTATCCGCAGGACCGTGGGCAACATGGATTTTGATTATGTTCTCAGCAACCGGGAAATCCTGGCAGGCTCTTCGGCAGATGAACTGCAGGCCGTTTTGGACAGCTACGAGGCAGGGGTTGATATCGTTACCGTCCAGCTCCAGGATGTCAACCCGCCCGATGCGGTCAAGCCTGCCTTCAACGAGGTCAACGAAGCTGACCAGGACATGAAACGGCTGGTCAATGAGGCAGAGGAAGCCTACAACAAGGTTATTCCCAAGGCCAGCGGCGATGCCAAGAAAATTGTCGAGCAAGCCCGCGGTTATTCTGTACAGCGGGTCAACGAAAGCAAGGGTGAGACGGCACGCTTTCTTGCCGTCATGAAAGAATACCAGGCTGCCAAAGATGTCACCCGGCAGAGGATGTACCTGGAAACCCTGCAGGATGTCCTGCCCACTGTCAAAGATATCTATGTGATCGACAAGGACCAGCGCTCCATTCTACCTTTCCTGGACATCAGCGGCAGTAAACAAAAGTAAGCAAATATACTATTACCAACATAATACAAGAGGTAAGCAGGTGAATAATATAATACGAACCATCGGCATAATTATAGTAATTGCCCTGATTGTGACTGTTGCCAACGGCTTCTATTTCCTTGAAGAAGGCAAGCAGGCGGTCATCACCCAGTTCGGGCGGCCTGTCGGCCAGCCAGTTACAGAAGCGGGACTGCATTTCAAGACCCCCTATATCCAGGAAGCCACTTTCTTCGAGAAAAAGATCCTTATCTGGGACGGCGACCCCAACCAGATCCCGACCAATGACAAAACCTTTGTTTACCTTGACGTCACAGCCCGCTGGCGTATCACTGACGCCCTTGTATTCCTGCAGGCAGTCAATAACGAAATCAGGGCCCAGACCATACTGGATGACATTATTGACGGTACGGTGCGCGACCTGGTGAACAAAAACGACCTGGTGGAGATCATCAGGAGCTCTGATTTTTCACCTGAAACAATGCTGAATTCTGCTGTGGAAGAGGAAAAGCTGAAGTTCGGCCGTGATAAGATTTCAGCCATGATCCATGAGACTGCCTCCAAGATCACTCCTAAATATGGAATTGAACTCGTAGATGTTTTATTCAAGCGGGTTAACTATATTGAAACAGTACGCCTCAAGGTTTATGACCGCATGATTTCTGAACGTAAACGTATCGCTGCGGAAAAAAGGTCGCTTGGTGAAGGCCAGAAGGCCGAGATCATGGGTAAGGTGGAAAGGGAACTGAAAGAAATTCTCTCCACTGCCAATCGTGAGGCTGAAGA
>JAHEID010000031.1:10742-20071 GCA_024639555.1 Deltaproteobacteria bacterium | reverse complement strand
CATATAATAACATTGTCCATTTAGACCAAGATCAAGAATCTCCGGGGTCAGCCCCAAATGGTATTTATTTTAATATCCAGAGTTACAATAATGGATCTGTTGACGAATGCACAAATGATTTTGACTACAATTTATGGATGGGCAGAGTAAATTCAGCGGACGATTGCCCTTCTAAACCCCATGATTCCTATGGCGGAATATACGGGACACCGGATTATGATGCTGCCACTCTTTTTACAGATGGCGACACCATCTTTGCACAAACATTGGAAAAGTGGACTAATGGACATGATGACGGTATAGTCCTGCGGGGGTTCAATGATGGCTATGAAGGCGCTGGCCCTGATATGGGTGCAGTTGAACGAGATTCATCTGGTTTCCAATTTGGTGTGGGTGCCCATAGCACGTCGAATGTAAATGACTCTACAAACACGTCGAACGATAACTGCCCCTCTGATCCTTCAAAAACACAACCGGGACTTTGCGGCTGCGGTGTAAGCGATGCTGACTCTGATAGCGACGGCATCCCGAACTGCAATGACAACTGCCCTAATGATTCAGGCAACGATGGTGATGGTGATGAAATATGCGCATATGATGACAACTGCCCGACAGTTTCCAACGCCAATCAGGCTGATTCAGATGGCGATGGTATTGGCAATGCCTGCGACCCTTTTCCCAATGAAAGTGACCATGAAAAAGGACAATTGATAGTAGATTTAGCCCAAGCCCAAGCGGAATTAGCCCAAGCCCAAGCGGAATTATCTCAAGCACAATCAGATTTAAATCAGTGTTCAACCAGCTTGTATCAGTGTGATTCTGACTTATCCCAGAGTGAAGCTGATGTGGCTCTGTGTATAGCTTATTTAAGCCAATATTTTTTTTCGACAAGGGAGTAGAAGCCTTAAATGAAGGTAAAGATTGTGTAAAAAGAATGCTACCAGAGATATAGAGTTTGCACTTTCAAGATAGTCCCCAAAATCCGGCGTAACAAATTTCTTCCTCGTCCCTCATAAAAGGCGGGGGCAAAATTGGCCCCGTTTTTTATGTCACGACTATGAATAACTGCTGATATGTCTGACAGTGTCAAGCAGAAAAGACTTATCCATTGCCCCCTTTTTTGTCTGGGGTTTTTCATTCCATATGCAGGGTATCAGCGACTTTCAATTGCTGCTATTAATTGAAGGTTGTGAATTATTCCTGATGTACTAAGATTGCCGTTGGATATATTGTGTCAAATCTTGTATGACAAAACCGTAGATGATGGCAAGTAATCTGGACTCTCCTTTTTTAAAAGAAAAAATTAAATTCAAGGAAATCCTATGAACGTTGGAAGGACTCTCAAAAATAACATTTTTATTATATTTTTTATTGTTGCGGCAATTTCATTCATTTCCCTGGCCGACATTTTGGTACCCAAAGAATTTGCAGCAGCAGAAAAACAATCCTGTGTGACATCCGAGTGTCATACCAATATGGGCAAAGGAAAATACGTCCACGGCCCGGTATCAGTCCGCGAGTGCACCATATGCCATGTGCCGACCGCTGAGCATGCGTTCAAACCCATAGAGAATATAGGCAAACTCTGTAATCAATGCCACGACAAGGAGTTTAGCGGCAAGGTTCCCCACCCTCCGGAGAAAGGGAGGAAATGTACAGGATGTCATGACCCGCACCAATCATCCAACCAGTTGATGCTGCGTGGTGAGGGGTCGTGAATTATTCCTAAAGTATCAAGATGTACGGTGTACATGTTGAGTCAGCTTGACTAAGTCAAAACTCAACATATAGGCAAGAAATCTTGACATCCCCTCTCCGTCATTTGGTTATTTAACCAATACTATCCGGCAGAATCACCCAACAATCAAATAGAAAGCCATGGGTGCAGGCTCGGACTTAAACCCAGCACATGAAAGTAACTAACTGAAATGAAAGCAGAAATAAAGAAAACGCCCTGCTTTGATGAATATTGGCTCGTTTTTTGCTAAATAAATGAATAGAGGAAGAGTCTAACACAAAAATAAAAAACCTAAAATTATGAGACTCTTTTCCCACAATAGGCAGAGTCATTTATTTGGCTCTGTCTTTTTTTATTACAAAATTCAAAATTGCAGCAATCTGAACTAGAGAGATTGATTGCACAGTCAGTATTGCCACTGCACATGAAAACTACCTAAACGTCTCAAAAAATTTTCTATTGTGGCAAGAAAGCCGGACCTAATTGCCACCCTCCTCTACCACCACATTGTAGTACTTTTTTCTTGGCTGTTAACCATTTCCTGTTTATTTCACAAATAACTCTTTACATAAACCTCTTTGTGGAACTACCACCATGAAAAGCGGTGCATTAAAATTGCTTAATTAAAACCTCCTTTGGGATAACTTATCTCACCGGGGCTTTTATGTTTTCTTCTCGCAAGAAATAACCAAACCTGCCGCAAGACAGGGACTGAGAATTATGGGTCTTATGGGAGATAGCCGGCTGACAAAAGCTTATTGACTTATTTTCTAAATAATGAAACAATAATAATATTCATCATTAAATTTTAGTTTCCTATTTGGTAAGAATGCAATCATGCAAGAATCTGATATCGCTAAAACATATGTCATGTCAGACAATACAGCTGTATTAATTTGTCCATATTGCACGCACTGGAAAAAGATCTCAGTTGAACCATTCAGGGGCTATAAACACAAGCCTACAGTTAAATGCTTTTGCAAGCAAACGTTTAAGGTTTTTCTTGAATTCCGCAAAAAAGTTCGCAAGAAATCATTTCTGAGAGGAACCTATACCAATCATGCACATAAGGGCAGCAAATGTGATATTGTCATCCTGGATATTTCTGTGATCGGCCTGGCATTTTCAAGTCTGGATGCACCCACTTTCAACGTTGGTGACGAGCTTAGTGTAGAAGTTGCATTTGATTTTGAGCAAAGAACTGATATCAGGAGAGATGTTATTGTCAGAAACATTCGCAAAAAAAGAGTCGGATGCGAATTTGAAATTTATGGTGGCGACTTTGACGGTCCCTTTGGATACTATGTTATGTCATAATCTATTGCTTCAGTAATATTCCCTATACAACATAGCAACTCACTTTTCTTAACTCTGCCTTAATAATTTCAATATTCAGAAGTCTGCCGTATCTGACCAGTGAATAATTCTTAATGTGTCAAGGTATCCGGTAGAAATGCGAGTTTCTTGTCTTAGAAATTCAGGCTAACAGGCTAATTGACTTTTTTTCTCTTCTTCTTCTTCTTCTGGGTTTCCTGTATAATCTTCGCATTGCCGGGCGGAAAACAGTTGGCTGCCTCTCTTATCCTGCCGGCCTGCCGGAGTTCGACATATTTTTTCACCAGAGGCAGCATGTCATCAAGGTACTGACCGATCTCTTTATGTGTTGCGGTTGTCAGCGTCTGACAGAAAAGGCACTTACGTTCCCCGCCCCCGGTTGACGGCAGACCAAGGTCTTCCAGGAGGTGCCGGGTGATCATTTCATCTTCCAAATCCTCATAAACCGGGAAATAGGTGCGGATGCCAAAACCACTGGAGAATTCTTCAATCTTTTCCATGAAAACAGGGGTCTGTTCCGGATAATACTCCTGCCTCTTGGCATAAGCGGTCACCAGGTGGGGAATAAAATTTTCAAGGCAGTAGATGATCGCCCTTGTGTGCATTGCCACCTTGCAGGCAACACAGACGAGGTTCTTGCCATTATAGCGCGGCATAAGCTCTTCATAGCTGTCAAGCCACAATCCCTGGAACAACCGCCCCATGTCGAGCTCCACCATCAAGGCCTCGGGCAGCTTCACCGCACCGTCCGGAAAACTCATCTCTGACAGGGGGACCTGCTTGACCAGGATTTTCTGGGCCTCCTCAAAGCGCTGGCGGGGGAATTCATGAAAGCGGCTCATACCATTCAGCATATGCAGCAGGTGAATATGCCTCGGTCGCGGCAGGTCCGGATGATGTCCCAATGCTGCAAGGGCATAAAGCGCAAGGGAATCAGTGCCGCCTGAAAACATGATTGCAAGTTCAACTTTTTCCATGACAATTACCTCATGTTGATGGATATCTGGTCCTTAACCCTTGAGTTGTCTGATGTCCCCCGGATTCAGGTTCCTGAAGATTATTCCATTTTCTTTATACGATAATGTAAAAACAGTTCACCGGTTGAACCCGGCTCGCTGGACAATAGTTCAAGTTCCAGGAAGGGATCGCCAAGGTATTTTGGACCGTCGGCAAAAGCGGGGCCTCCATGCTCGCCTGAGACAAAAGGCATGATGGTCAATAGAATTTCATCAACCACTCCTTCAGCCAGGGCTGCATAGTTGAGCTGCGCCCCTCCTTCTATCAATACCGATTCCACTCCCCTGCCGGCAAAAATATCGAGAGCTGCCTGCAGAGATAAACCGTGGGGACCTTCAGGCAGGGAAAGCACCCGGGCCTTGTCCTTGAGTCTGTCCTGCAGCGCTGATATATTCTCCTCACCAGTGAAGATAACAGGTTTGGGGCCATGGTCGAATAATTTTTTGCCTGTAACCGGGATCAAACCGCTCAGGGAGATAATAGCCCTGATTCGGTCCGGGGACAGAGTGCCGTTTGTACCGCGCATTTCCGGGTTTTCAGTCCGCAGAGTATTGGCGCCCATGATACTAGCCCCGGTGTTATCCCTTGTTTCCTCCAGTCTGCGCCGGTCCAGCAGACTTCCATAACCCGCAGGGCTTATCCTGCCGCAAATAGTCGTGGCGGCAGCAAGTATGACTTTCACCCTATAAAACCTCTGCTACCATTCCTGCCTCGATCTCGTCTGTAATGATGACCTTGCCGATGGAGGCGGGCAGGACAAAAGATACCTTTCCACCAATGGTTTTCTTGTCAGCCAGGAGATACTCCTGGATCCTGGCCCGGTCATATTCCTGTGGAATTGCAACCGGCAAACCGTATTCATGGATCAGGTTCTCCAAACGCTCTTTTTCCCGGCTCTCCAGGATTCCTTTTAACACGGCAAGCCTCGCTTCTGCCACCATACCTATAGCAACAGCCGAGCCATGGGCCAGCGTGTAACCTGAAGCAGCCTCGACGGCATGACCAATAGTATGCCCGAAATTGAGAATACGCCTGAGATCGGATTCTTTCTCGTCAGCCTCGACAACAGCGGCCTTGATCTTGCAGCACCTGGCAATGACATCCTCCAGGACATGCATGTCCAGGGCAAGGATATCTTTACGGCTCATTTCAAGGAACCTGAAAAAGTCCCTGTCATATATGACACCGTACTTGATCACCTCAGCCAGCCCATTCAAGAGCTCATCTTTCGGGAGTTGCCGGAGAATCTGGCTGTCAATAAATACTGCCTTGGGCTGGTAAAAGGCCCCGACCAGGTTCTTGCCTTCAGGGATATCGACCCCTGTCTTGCCGCCGACCGAACTGTCTACCTGGGCCAGTAGGGTTGTAGGTACCTGGGCAAATGGGATGGAGCGCATATAGCACGCTGCAAGAAAACCGGTGATATCACCTGTCACGCCACCCCCCAGGGCAAGAAGGCCGTCCTTGCGATCAAAACCCAGACGGGCCAGGGTGCTGGACAAATCGGCAATTGTGCCGAGATTCTTACTGGCTTCCCCATGCGCAAAGGTGATCATTTCTGCCGGAATGCCGCTATCGCGCAGAGAGGCCAGGAGCCTTTCGCCAAACATTGCAGCCACATTGTCATCAGCTACAATGGCGTACCGTTTGGCAAATGGATTCTGGTGCAGTTCGCCGCCGATTTTATCCAGCAGGCCCTGCTGGATGAGTATGGAATAGGATCTTTCCCCAAGGCCGACTGTAATTGATTTCATGTATTTTCCCTTTACTTGGTTGCCGTTTCCGGAAAAGGCCGAAGTTATTCGATCACCAGGACCGCGCACTTTTTAGCTTCATGGATAATCCTGTTCGAGGTGGAGCCGAAAATAAACTCTTCCTTTTTTGAAATACCGCGCCTGCCAATAACTATGGTGCAGCACTTCATCTCTTCCTGCTCCTTTATAATACAGTCCGCAACCGAAGGGGCCCGCATTGTATCAATGCGCACATTGACCCTGTCTTCCGGAAAACCGGCATCAAGGAGAATATGCCTGTATTCATCCATTACCTTTTTTGCTTCTTCGAGTTTGCCGGAAAGCCATTTTTGCCGTTCATCTGTATCGCGGAAAAAAGTGGCTTCCGGTTCCAGAATAATATGCAGCAGCGTCACCTGGAACCCCTCATAACACCCAAAAAAATCACCGACAAAAAGAACCGCCCTCCTGGAATTATCAGAACTGTCCACAGCAATCATAATATGCCTTTCAACCATGCCCGTGATATCGCACTTCGTATGATCTATGCTCATAATTGTATCCTCTGGAATGAAAGCAATGTTTCAGGCATTGATGCGCACCTCTTCAAGATCCTCAAGCAGTTGTCCGGTATTTTCATAATACAGATTTGCCCCATTTGAAAAGTGAAGAAGGATATAATTTAATGCATCGGGCACATACGGATAGATTTTCTGGATATTTGCCACCCGGTTATTAAAAATAATATTCATATCTTCCGGGCTGAGCTTCTCCAGATGCTGCGATTCATTGGCCTGCAGCTGCTGAACAGTGATATCCCCTCCGCCTACAAGAAAAACAAGGATGTTGCCAAGGCCGAACAGGTCATAGCCGAACATGTTGGCCGCATGATAATAATCATAATCAAAATCTATCCAGCGGTAATCGTCTGTTTTTCTATCGAGCAGAATATGATCACGGCGGATATCTCCATGTTTCTGCCCCTGATCATGCAGAAACCCTATGGCTTTTACCATTTTACCATATATGGCAAGGTAGCCCGGCAGATGTTCATAAAAAAATTCTTCATGGTTTCCGGCCAGTTTGAAGATAAGTTCATCAAAACGTTTTCCCTGGATAAAGTCGAGAATTCTTACAATATTGCCTGCCGTATCGCTGATTGCAATACCCTGCATGAAATTTCTGTGCCCCGCGACCATCTCCAGTATGGCTGCCTCTTTTCCCGGACTGCGTACGCACTTGAAAACCATGTCCCCTACTCGGGCATCAATTTCCTCGTAAAAAACAAGCTTGATTATCTTTGCTTCCCGGTTTTTCAAATCAATGGCCTTTCTGACCCAGTACTTGGGTTCATCATCCAGGCCGAATCTGCCTTCCCGGGTATAATTGCGCATCAGGTACGGCACACCACCAAGTATGACCACATCATTATAATCAACCCGGAAAAAATCCGATGTATCGGTGATAATCTTGAAACGCCGGGGAACATTATCCGGCCCCAGATAGGCAGCGATCATCTCCTGCAGTTGCCTGAAGGAATAGGGGGTCTCAACATCATTGGCTGCTTGCGTTTCCATGCTTTTGGTTCTATCACAAATTTATTGTAAGAACAATTACCTGAATCCGTGAAGGAAAATTGTTTATGGCCACAAAACTTTCGAACTCTGTGTCTTGAATTGATACTTGTTTACATCCGCCGGCGCACGAATTCAGGAACTCGCTCGCAATGATTCTCTGCCACTACTCCTATGATAGAATGTAACCACTCCGGGTAAATAAGGAAAAAATAAAAAAAGGGAGACGCCCTGCGGCATCTCCCTTTGAAAACAACAAAAATACAGAAACTGTCTTACTTGATCTCATCGCCGGAGGCGGCTTTCTGCATTTTAACTTCAACCTTTTCGGTTAAACCTTCGTAGTATGCACGCAGGAGGGTCAGAACTTCGTCACGGCCGAAGTGATCCGGAACCTCGGCGCCCTCGGAAAGGGCTTTCCTCAGTTTGGTGCCGGAAAGGATTACGCGGTCGTCCTTGCCATGATTACATGTTCTCAGTGAGGCCATACCGTCGCACTTGTAGCAGTAAAAGGTCCAGTCAATGTTCAGCGGCTGGCAGAGAAGCGCTTTGCCCGCACCCTCAGGCTTGGGAATCGTGTTAAAGATGTCCTGGGCCTCAAACATGCCGTAGAAGTCACCTACACCGGCATGATCGCGGCCTATAAGCATGCGGTTTACACCATAGTTCTGGCGGAAGGTTGCATGGAGCAGACCTTCACGGGGGCCGGCGTAACGCATGTCAAGGGGATAACCGCCCTGGACGACGTTGTCCTTGCAGAAGTAATGCTCGATCAGGGTGTCAATGCATTTAACACGCACATCAGCAGGAATGTCGCCGGGTTTCAAAGAACCCACCAGTGAGTGGATGAAGACGCCGTCACACACTTCAATGGCGATCTTGGCCAGGTACTCGTGGGAACGATGCATGGGGTTCCTGAGCTGCAGGGCAGCTACCTTGCTCCAGCCTTTCTCATCGAACTTGGCACGGGCCTGTTTCGGGGTCATGTAAACACCGGGGAACTTCTCCGGAAAGTCACCTTCGCTCAGCACCTTGACAGGACCGGCAAGGTTGAAAGCTTTCTGACCCATTACCATCTGAACGCCTGGGTGATCATCCATGGCAACTTCCCAGAACTTGCCGCCAACGCTGTCTTCACCCAGACCCAAGAAGATCTTCTCGCACTCCCAGCGCTTGTCAGCTTCAGTCATTTCGTACTTCTCAGTGACTTTCATGGTTGCCATGACCTTACCGTCAGCATTTTCAAGGGCAATCTCGTCACCGGTGGTGATTGAGTCGGCATCATCCTTGGTGCAGGACAGGGTCACGGGCACGGGCCAGAAGGTACCGTCAGACACCTGCATATTCTCGCAGACACTCTTCCAGTCAGCCCTGTTCATGAAACCATTCAAGGGACTGAAACCGCCGATGCCCATCATGATGAGATCGCCGTTCTCGCGCCCGGAAATGGAAACCTTCTTCAATGATGCTGCTTTTTCAACTTCCGACTCGAGCTCAGAGCCGTGAAGCAGGCAGCAGACCAAACCTTTTCCGCCATGTGGTGGTACTAATTTCGACATAATTCTTCTCCTTTATCAGTGAGTTATAAAGATAAATATGGACAGTGGATAAACTGAACCTTGATTCATTTTAGCGCCCAACCTTATTAAGAGGAGCGGGAATTGTCAAGAAAAAAAGTAGGGCTTTTGCAAGACCTCTCCCTAGAAATTCCACAATCCCCCCGGCAGGTATTTTTACCCAATTGATGTGTTAGATACATGCCGGCCTGCAACCTAACAAGCCGACAGTACTATGTATTCCTTGTAATTTTTAACATTGTTCCGCTTTAAATAAGGCAGGGTTTCAAGACAAATTTATTTCCTGCATCGGGGCCTTTCTTTCTGCCATTCACGCTGCACTTTTAGGTTATTTACAGATAATTTCTGAAAAAGG
>JAHEID010000031.1:0-10642 GCA_024639555.1 Deltaproteobacteria bacterium | reverse complement strand
AACATTGTTCCGCTTTAAATAAGGCAGGGTTTCAAGACAAATTTATTTCCTGCATCGGGGCCTTTCTTTCTGCCATTCACGCTGCACTTTTAGGTTATTTACAGATAATTTCTGAAAAAGGATTCTTAAATGACCTTTCTCTTTGAAACATTGGCCTTAATGTATTATTTAGATATGCGACAGGCAGAAGTTAAATTTCTCAATATTTTTCAAAAGGGCAGGTGATTATGGCAAGAGTTTTCAACAATAACAGCGCCACTGACGCAACAATCAGGGCTATTGACCGGAAACGTGAGCAGGAAAGGCGCTTTATGCTCTCCCAGGCCTTCAAAAACGCTGACGAACTCTCACTAAGACTTGTCCAGCGACTCATTGACCGACATATTATTGAAACCACCTCTGAACAGGCAATGCGCGATTTATTCTCTGAGCAACTCCGCACCATATCCAACATGGAGGAGTTTGATATCCAATTCAAGATTGCTCCGCTGCGGAATCTGGCTACAGATCCAAATTTTATCAGCCTGTTCCTAACTCAGTACATTATTGAAGATCTCGTTGACCATCCTAAGGTGCAGGATGTCTTTGGTGACGACCTTGATATTTATCTCACTGTTGATTCTATTCTCAGCAAGATAAGACCCTCATAATTTAGAAAGCTGTTACCTTTCAGCTTGCCCCCATGCAGCTTTTGCATCCCGATGATATTCCGACTCTCGTCTATGCCAATGACAAGGGAGAAATAAAAAACTTTCCTGAACTCTATATGGCCGGGAGAAGCGGTAATTTTTTCTGCAAACCGCGTCTTGATGATCTCATCCCACTTCCGGAGGGTAGTGAACTTTTCCTGCTGCCTGACAGGAAGCCTATGGGTATCTCACCAGGAGATGATGACCCGATAGTGCTTGACCATGACCCGGATGCACCCCGTGAAACGATACAGGCTGTTGCAGCTTTCATGGCTCCGGCACACACCGCAATCCACAGTGCCGCTTATGAACCTGCAAGAAATGATTTAGCCCCTCTGCCCCTTTTTGCTTACACGGCTGTCGGCTGGCATAAAGGCAGATTCTGGGTGTCAGCCTTTCGCAGTGATCCTGACAACAGACAGGATGCACGCTGCTTTGATCCTGAGAAAATTAAAAAGAAAACCGGCCGCCTCCTGAAAAAAAATCCCAAAAACAGGCTCATCCAGCACCTGGGCAAATGTTGCCTTACCTATGGGTGCCCTGCTGCCAGGAATTATTTTCTCGGGCGCTGGGAGGCACCTCTGCCAACCTCGCCCGTATGCAATGCCCGGTGCGTGGGTTGTATTTCCCTGCAGCCGTCCGGCTGTTGTCCTGCCACACAGGACAGGATCAACTTTGTGCCGCGGGTTTCGGAGATTACTGCTATTGCCGTACCGCATCTTAAACAGGCCCCTGGTGCAATTGTCAGTTTCGGGCAGGGTTGTGAAGGGGAGCCACTGCTGCAGGCTTCTATTCTGGAAAAGCAATAGGCTCAATACGCGCCAGGACTCAACGGGGCACAATCAATCTGAACAGTAATGCAAGTCTGCCGGCTAAAATCAAGCTGCTTGCGGAAGCAGGACTAGACAGTTTACGGGTAAGTCTGAATAGTGCCAGGGAAGAATATCATGCCCGGTATTACCGGCCTGTTAATTTTTCCTTTGCCGATGTTCTGGAATCCATTGATATCATGAAAAAGGCGGGAAAATTTGTCTCGCTGAACTATTTTATTCTTCCGGGTTTTTCCGATGATCCTGATGAATTTGCGGCACTCTGCAGGTTAATCGAAGACCACCGGCCTGACCTTGTACAGCTGCGCAACCTGAATATGGACCCTGACTGGTACCTTGAAACCGTGGAATATACGCCCGATGCTCCTCCCATGGGAATTCGCACCTGGCTTGCAGAGTTAATACAACTCTTCCCAATGCTTCGTTTCGGCTACTTCAATCCCTCTTTACGATAAAATCCTTACAGAAATCAGGGCCTGTTTGTAGACTCAGGAGATAAATTTGCGGCCTATGATGCAATTTTATTGACCTTTTTGTTTATTTGAAATAAGATTCAGAGAATCATTCCTAATTAATAATGTTATTTGGAGAGTATGCCATGAGCGAGCTTGCTAACAATATGCGATTAACCAGCCAGCGCCAGGTCATTTTAGAAGAGCTGCAAAAAGTTACGTCGCATCCCACTGCCAACGAAGTTTTTGATATGGTTCGTAAACGACTGCCAAGAATCGGACTAGGCACCGTGTATCGCAACCTGGACCTCCTGTCTGAAATGGGTATTATCAAAAAACTTGACGTTGGGGGTGAACAAAAACGCTTTGATGGTGACACTTCCCCGCATTATCATGTGCGCTGCGTGAAGTGCAAACGGGTTGAAGACATCTTTATTGAAAGACTCGGAGAACTCGAAAAAAATGCGGCTTCATGCTGCAATTACAAAATACTGGATCACCATGTTCAGTTTTCCGGTATTTGCAGCACGTGCCTGCCCGAAACATAATTCTTACCGGAAGCTGATCCTGGCAAATCTTCGCTTCCCAACCTTGAGCAATATATCTCCTGCCGGCTGAACACTATATTCTGTATCCAGTATCTTTTCGTTGTCCAGAGTGACAGCCTGTTGTTTTATCAAACGGCGGGCCTCAGAGGTGGATTCCGTCAAACCTGCTTCAACTAGCAGTTTGGGCAGCCACACTTCTCCATTTGCCTTTTCCAGGACCAGTTCCGGAATATTATCCGGCAGCCCATGATGCTTGAAGACCTGTTCGAAAGAGTCTTCAGCCCTGGTGGCATCCTCTTCACCATAAAACCTGGTGGTCAGCTCCCGGGCCAACTTTTTCTTAACATCCTTCGGGTGTATTTTCCCGTCTTGCATATCCTGAGATAGAATCCTGATTTCATCTGACGTCAAATCACTCAACAATTCATAATAACGGAACATAAGAGTATCTGAGATTGACATGACCTTGCCGTAGATATCGTCGGCAGTTTCGGTAATGCCGATATAGTTGCCCAGAGACTTACTCATCTTATTTACTCCGTCCAGACCTTCAAGCAGGGGCATGGTGATTACTACCTGCGGTTCCTGATTCCAGGAGCGCTGCAGATCCCTGCCCATCAGCAGATTAAACAGCTGATCAGTCCCGCCCAACTCAACATCGGCCTCCAGGACGACCGAGTCATAGCCCTGGATCAGCGGATATAAAAATTCATGAATGCTGATGGGCTTTTCATTATCAAACCTGACTCTAAAATCTTCACGCTCAAGCATTCGGGCAACAGTAAGCTGCGAGGCAAGCTTGATCATGTCATAGGATGTTAATTGCCCAAGCCAGGAGCTGTTGAATACAACTTTTGTTTTTTCAGGATCAAGAATTTTAAATATCTGTTCCTTATATGTCTCGGCATTTCTTTTGACGTCATCGAGGGTCAATGGTTTTCTGGTTTCTGACTTGCCTGTCGGATCACCAATCATGCCTGTGAAATCACCAATTAAAAAGTAAATATCGTGACCCAGGTCCTGAAAATGCTTCATTTTCTGGATCAGAACAGTATGGCCCAGGTGAAGATCCGGTGCAGTAGGATCAAATCCGGTTTTGACTTTCAGCGGCACCCCGCTATCACTGGATTTTTTCAACTTGCGCGCCAGGTCTTCGCGGGATACTACGTCTACCGTGCCCCGCTCGATCAGTGATACTTGTTCATCAATGGTATAATTCATGGCTTTTCAAATTGTTACGCTTGATTTTTTGTGTAATCGCAAAAAGTCCCGCGCTTACTTGGCGTATTCGACAGACCTCGTCTCTCGAATAACCGTGACCCGTATCTGGCCTGGATAGGTCAGTTCTTTTTCTATGTTTTTGGCAATATCCCTGCTCATCAGGGTTGCATCAGCATCAGAAACATCGCCACTGTCCACGATGATGCGCAGATCCCTACCTGCTTGGATGGCATATGATTTTTCCACGCCCTCAAAGGAATTGGCAATCTTTTCCAGATCTTCGAGGCGTTTCACATAGGTTTCAAGCATTTCTTTGCGTGCCCCGGGACGGGCTCCTGATAGTGCATCGGCTGACTGGACAAGGACGTCAAGAACACTTTCGGGCTTAACATCCTCATGATGAGCGGCTATGGCATGTATCACTTCCTGGGCCTCGCCATATTTTTTGGCCAGGTCGCTGCCGATTATAGCATGAGAACCTTCAACCTCGTGATCTACTGCTTTACCGATGTCGTGGAGCAGCCCAGCCCTTCTTGCCTGTTTCGCATCAATACCCAATTCGTCTGCCATGATACCGCAGAGAAAGGCAACTTCAACTGAATGCTGCAGCATGTTCTGGCCGTAACTCGTCCTGTATTTCAGGCGCCCGAGAAGTTTAATCAACTCGACATGGAGACCGTGAACACCGACGTCAAAAGTAACCTGCTCGCCTGCCTCTCGCATGGTTACTTCCAATTCCATTGCGATCTTTTCAACAATCTCTTCAATACGGGCCGGATGGATCCTGCCGTCAGCAATCAACTGCTCCAGAGAAAGCCTTGCAACCTCACGCCGCACAGGATTGAATCCGGAAAGGATAACAGCCTCCGGGGTGTCATCAATAATAATATCTATGCCTGTAGCAGCCTCCATAGCCCGAATGTTTCTGCCCTCACGCCCGATAATCCGTCCCTTCATCTCCTCGCTTGGCAGCGGCACAACAGAAACTGTCCGTTCAGCCACGTAATCACCGGCATAGCGCGAAATTGCCAGAGCCAGTATATTTTTACCTTTCCGGTCTGCCTGCATCTTCATTTCATTTTCAATGAGGACCAGTTTTTTGCCGGCCTCAAGACGGGCCTCACTCTCAATGCTCTCCATGAGCATTTTCCTGGCCTCTTCCCTTGAGATACCGGCAATCCTCTCAAGCCTGAAACGCTGCTCTTCAATCAAGGCATCTGCTTTTTTGTTTTTTTGCTCAAGCTGTTTTTCATGCTGCACAAAGGACTGCTCGCGCCGCAGCAAATCAGTTTCCCGCTTATCCAGCAGGTCAATTTTTCTTTCAAGCTGATCAAGCTTCTGGCTCAGGCGTTTTTCTTCCTGAATTACTTCTGATTTTCTCTCCCGGATCTCCTTTTCGGTTTCCTGTTTGAGCTGATAGGCCTCATCTTTGCTCTGTAACTGGGTTTCCTTCTTGATCTGCTCTGCTTCGCGTATAGCCTTTTCAATAAGCTGCTTGCCTTGGCTTTCGATGTTTTTCTGGTGTATTTCGGTGAATCGCTTACGGATATAAATGCCGATCGCAATGCCAGCAAAAATGCCAATCAGAACAAAAACAACTACCTGGAGTGTGCCACTGAATATATTCACGGAGCCAAACCTCCTGATTGTATTAAAGCTCTTTCAGCCTCCTGCTCCGGCTAAAAAATTCCAGGTCCAGGAGGTGTGAAAAGCTATTGTCTGTATATACTCGGAAGAAAGAAAATAAGGGGGGAAACGGGCTTTGCATCTGCAGCAAGTGAATCTCGGATGAGAATTCGGACTTGCTTTTATGTATCACCCTGCCAATCAAAAGTCACGCTCAATACATGAGCAACTTTTTAAGGGGGATGATTATCGTGCTTTGCTCCCCAAAACCATAAACGGGAGTTCAACTGTGAAAATACCTACAGAACAATTACCCTATGCTTTAACTTTTTCAGGTGTGGCATTCATTCCTTGCTTTTTTATATCAACCTGATCTTTCAGGAATTGCTATTACCAGTTGATGACTCCCGATCTTTCTCCAAGTACCTCGAGTTTCTCTTTTTCCAAAGGGCCTGTGAAAAATATATTTTCTTCGGCCTATATATTAAACATCCCGGCTGCTCTTAAAGCCTGAGATGCAGTGTTTTTAAGTTAAACCCCCCGCCCTGCCGTGTCAACAGAAAGATAGAACCTAACATGCGCTAGGTGGGCAGTGCTCATAACCCCTTCTAGTAATATCGCCTGGGCGAATTTGCTATCCAGAATCAGTGGAGGCGCCCTATCTTTGAGAGTTGGCTCAAACTTTACCTGTCAATCACCAACAGCGCAGGGGAGATTTTCCAACTCACCCAGCAGACATTTCACAACCCCTGAAATTTCTGCTCCCCTTATATGAACATTTTTAATCGTTCTGAGCAAGCTTGGATTCGCTATCAGTTCCAATCTTTTTATTGTGATCGGCTTGTGTCTCCCTGTCAGGGGGCAGAGAGTTTTCGATTGCCGACGCCAGTCTATCAACGAGCTCGCTCATCTGCTCTTTATAATGCTCAAAATCCCTTTTCAGGCTTACATACTTCCCTGCCATTGTGAGACTGGTTAAGACTGCCACCTTGTTTGCCGGCAGGGTACTTTTTGAAGATTTTGAGCTGTTTTCAATCTGCATTTTAACCAAATGCAGAATTTCCTCAATGTCTTCCTCAGGAGCATTGGTATACAAAGGATATTCCTGGCCGAGCACCTCGAATTTGACCAACCGCTCCATTGCATACACCTTCAATTAAACTTCACGACGTTAAAGCTTATAATATATGACATTTATCGTAAAGCCGGCTTGGAAGATTGTTCTGATTTCACATTAAACAGTGACGAAGACTTCTTAGACAGTCTTTGCTTTTTGCCAGCTCCTGAACTGCTATTTTGTCCGGAGTCTTCCTGCTCAAAAGTTTTTTCCCAATCATCTATTCTATCGATCAAACCCGTGACCCGGTTATGCATAACACTTCTGTCTTCCTGGAGATTTTTTATCATTTCCTGGAGTTCAGCAATTTCCTCATGTTTTGCCTGCAGTAGAGTATTTATTTCATCATTCTCATTTTTCAACTGATTATGGCTGTCAATCAGCTTTTCAACAAATTGCTCCAAGCGCGCCAGGTCTTTATTATGTTCCATTTTTGCAAGACTCTCCTCTTTCCATCACGTTATTGCATCATATCCGTGTTCCGTATTCTGTGAGAATTACTCAGCATGCCCTGTTCCAGGCTGCTGCAAATATCCTGATCTCAGGAACTGTTTGCCCTTTGCAGGCTGTACAAATCATACCCGCGCGGAAATGACAAAGCAAGCTGTTTATGGCACCATGGCACCATTTCAACCCGGGGCCATATTAGATAAAAAATTATAAACTAGATTCTGACATACTGCCAGCTTATTGGATGTCCGTCCTTGTATGGCATATAGCCATGAAATATCTTCGGGTTGTCGTCAAATACCAGCGGTAGAAAATAACGATCCCCCTCCCACATCGGCAGTGTCTCCAGAGTCTCTATCTCCACCCAGCTCAAGGTGCCCTCCTCGTTAAAGGTGGGCGGGGTGCCGCTGAACCTGTCAATCCTGAAGATAAAGCCGAGCCAACTTTCGCCCCTGGGGCCAAACCCGGGCCAATTAATTGTTCCCCGCAAAAGGATTTCCTCGCACTCCAACCCGGCCTCCTCCAGAATTTCCCGCCGCATACAGCTAACCACGTCTTCATTGGCCAGCATCTTACCGCCTAGACCATTGTATTTGTTCAAGTGATGATCGTCAGGACGGGAATTACGGTGGATCAGAAGAGTTTTCGTACGATCAGGGGAGAGGACATAACCAAGAGTTCCTATAATCGGGCAGTACATTCCCCCTTCTGGCATAAGCGTTTTATCAGCATCAGATATGATCTTCATAGTTTTCCCATACGAGCTTAGTTGCCGCAATTACGGCTTGTCAAGCCTATAATCAAAGCTGTCCTAGCAACAAACAAGCAATATAATGCAAGGGGCTGACCCGGTTGCGCCTGCAGCAAATCATGTAAACAATTTTACTTTTGTAAATTTAGTTTGCACAAAAACAGTAAATAATTGTTGCGTTCCCACCCCGTTTCCAAATATGCCATTTCCTCCTGGGTTTGATTTTCCAATTAAACACTCTTGGCGCCAGAATCTAAAAGCAGTTTATCTTATTGATAAGATTAGAGAATTGCAATACTCACTCTTTTTTTGCATTTCCTGAGCAGTAAATTTTGGCGGCCGAATGCTGACTTTAAAAAATCTGGCACCGTCTTTGCTTATAGAAAGTAGAACGTTGGGTATTTAAACAAATAAACTCTACCAATCTTATTTCCAGCTAATTCAGTTTAATCAACATGGCAAACGGTAAATTATCCAAAAAGGTGACTGAAAATATCCAGACAAACTCATTACCACCAACTGATTGTGCTATGGTTAATAAGACTTTTGACAAAATAATGGCGGCATCAGGAATAATTGCGCTTGTCTGGATTTTGGCGTTTCTCCTGGTGGCCATGATTGAAAAATAATTGTGCTATACAGGAAATTATCCGGTCCAGATGCACTATGCATAAAAAATACTTCGAGCACACCGCAGGGGTCCCTTTGCCTCGTTAACTGCCTCTGCTCATCCTGGTGACAGGTCGCTATCCAAGCCCCCCAAGAGCAAAGACCAATCACCGGCATAGAGAATCAGGCGCAAATCATTGCAAAGGCCCCATCTCTCCTCCTCAGAAGCCCGTTTCCGTCTCCCCCGGAAACGGGCTTTCCTTTTCCACAATACAAAAGGGGCTGCATCATATGACGCAGCCCCCTCAGTCAATGGGGGTCAAATCTTTATCCGTGACACTTAGTTGTTCTTTAGGAATGTCCCCAAAGAGTGTCAAGGATAAAGATTTGACCCCCGATACAGTTCCTTCATTTACATTCGAGTACCCCTATTTTCCATGAGGTTTGCCAGGCACCCGCACTTTGGACAGAACACATCCTGGTTGAATACTACATTAGGGTCAACTCCGTGCCAGGTACAGTTGGTGCATTCCACGCCTGTGTCGAATAGTTGAAAGAATAATTCGTCGGATATATCAGTCTTATGGAATGAAGTTAGATGGTGTCCGCCTATAAAGATATCTATTATCTCATCAGTGTCCATTTCATGGAAAAGGGGCGCATCATAGCTGGCTTTCCTGAATGTATAATCGTCCATTAAATTATTTCATTAAAATCTACAGAGTATGGATGAATATCCACCATTAGTTGCAAATATGCGGCTAATGCAGCAGATGGTTGACACAGTTCAACAAATGATAATAATTAGCAATAATGATGCGATTCTAACAAGTTACTTGTTACAAATGAACCAAACTTCACAATAAAGCAAGCTTTTTCTTTCTTTAAGTATAAGGGGGTCAAATCTTTATCCTTGACACTTCGTTATTTCTTTGGGAATGCCCCAAAAAAGTGTCAAGTATAAAGAGATTCCCCCCCCGATAATCATAGAACTGAGCATAAAAAAAGAGAGGGCACATAGCTAACTAAAGCTATAAACCCTCTCAATTACTGGAGCCGGCGAGGGAAATGACTCCCCCGCTATTTCTTTAAATATTATTTTAAATAAGTTTACTTATTGACACATTCCCTTCTTCCATTGGCAACCTGCATTTCTACAGTCAGTTCTGTTGGTATAATCAGAACATTGCATTTGTCCGGCACAGTCCGGATCACCAGCATCGGTCAGACCGTCGCAGTCGTTATCCAGACCATCATCACAGGTCAACTCAGTGCCGGGCTCAGTAGGATCACCGGGAATACAGGCAACCTCTTCCAAAGTGCCGTTTCTGCATGTCTGACTTCCTGTTGACTCGCATACACCGACACCACAGGTCGTTGGCTCTGTAACATCGTCACAGTCGGTCCTATCAGCACAATCAATGTCGCCGTCACAGTCATTGTCAAGGCCATCAAAACACGCTGGGAACTCAATCAGCGTACAATCGCTGCAGGATGGACTCGTGCCGCAATCATCGACGTCATCACAGTCTGTCAAGCCGTCGCAGTCATTGTCCTTGCCGTCATTACAGGTGAGTTCTGGTATTTCGTCCGGAATGCACTGGTGTTGACCCCAGGTAGCGGTGGCCATGGCAAATGGCGGCACCATACCTGTCTTGACCCAGGCATCAAGAAAGTTCACACCCTCTTCAGCCAGGAATGGGCCGGCATGAGGAGGAGGATTTTCTGCAGCTTTATACAAAAACTGGACATACTCCCAGCTCGTACCCTGGTAGTAAAGGGTAAGGTCAGCTGCCACTGCACCTGTGGGCGCAATAACGCTAATGTCAAATTCATCCCAGTGTTCGTATACACCACCAGGTGCGCCGCCATACTGATCATAAGGAACCGGGCTGGCATTCCGTCTCAGAGCTTCATCATAGCTCATCTGGTATGGCGGGATCCTGTTATCATCTGCAATATAGTTGTTAAGCACAAAGTGGAAGGATTTTTTATAGGGACCTAATGCCCCGCTCGCCAACTCACCGATCGTTCCTTCAACAGCACCGCTCAAACGGTTAAAGCCAATAGGTGTATCCTGATGGTAAGAGAATTCAGGTACAGACATAATTACTGCAGCCCAATCCTCTGTTATGGCCGGGTGGACCTCGTAGATTCTGAGTTTGGGGTTATCAATATCCACAATCGACCAGGGATCAAATGTTGTACCGTCCTTGGGATTGGTTATTGTTACCCCGAGAGGACCCCATTCACCAACCTCTTCACCAATGATCTCGGCGCCGTTAGCATCATACCACTTGATGTTCAGCCACATGCGGCGCCCTTCAGGATAGCCGGTAATAAGCTTAT
>JAHEID010000030.1 GCA_024639555.1 Deltaproteobacteria bacterium | reverse complement strand
GGCGCCAATCCCAAACAGTCCGCTCAGGGTGAGCTCAAACTTTATTTTCTTTTTTTTTCTGGTTTTTCTTTTGGCCACGACCTGTTTCCCAACATTCACCGGGTAATTTTTCGATAGTACTAATATTTTTCAATTTACAGCGTCATGCCTCTCATCTTACATGGATTCCGGTGCGGAAAGACCGACAACCCGCAAACCGTTATGGAATACTATACGAAGTGCTTCAGCCAGCCATAACCTGGCCTGGGTAAGCTCCGGCTCATCTGAAATGACCAGGTGGCTGTTATAGTAACTGTGAAACTGCCCGGCCAGATCCATGAGGAAAAAAATAATCCGATGGGGTGAAAGGTCAAGGGCGCTGCTTTCAACAAGTTCAGGATATGAGGCAAGTGCCTTGAGCATGTTGAGCTCCTCGGCCAGTGTTAGCTTCTTTAGAGAAACATCCTGCAGAGGTCCCCGGGCAATGTTTTTTTCTTTCGCTTTTTTCTGAATACTGCTCAAGCGGGCGTTGGCATACTGCACATAGAATACGGGGTTTTCCTGGCTCTCTTTGGTGGCTAGATCAAGATCAAATTCAAGTTGGCTGTCTGCCTTGCGCATTAAAAAGAAAAACCTGATCACATCCGGGCCGACCTCGTCAAAGAGTTCATCCACCGTGACAAAATTTGCCTTCCTGGTTGACATTTTCACCTGTTTGCCTTCGCGGGTCAATGTCACAAACTGGTGGATGACAACCGTTACTTTCGTGTCATCATAGCCAAGGGCCCTGAGCCCGGCCAGGACATCCGGCACGGTCGCAATGTGATCTGAACCGAATATATTGACCAGCCAATCAAAGCCCCGTTTTAATTTTTCCCTGTGATAGGCAATATCAGGAAGCCTGTAGGTAGGTTCTCCCGTGCTTTTAATTATAACACGGTCCTGTTCCTGGCCAAGCTCTGTGGTCTTGAACCAGACCGCCCCGTCATGGTCATAGGCAAGGCCTTTATCACGCAGCCTGGCAACCACATCATCGACCAGTCCTTTTTCATACAGGGAATGCTCGTTGTAATAGTTGTCAAACTTGATATCCAGACGCTGGAGCGTCTCTACAATATCGGCAAATATCTCCTTTTCCGCTGTTTCCTTGAAAGGTGTTACGTCATCCGCATCCTTCAGGGAATCACCCTTTTCAGCTACCAGCTTTCTGGCAATATCATAGATGTATTCTCCCTGGTAGCCTTCCTCTGGGAACTCTCCGGAGAGTTCCAGGAGTTCCAGGTATCTGGCCCTGGTGGACTCTCCCAGGACGCGCATCTGCCGGCCTGCATCATTATAGTAGTATTCCCGCATAACAACATGACCGGTGGCTTCGAGGAGCCTGGCAATGGCATCACCCAGGACAGCCTGGCGGCCGTGTCCGATGGAAAGAGGGCCCGTGGGATTGGCACTGACAAATTCGACCAGTACCTTTTTCTGCCGCCCTATTTGAGATAAGCCATACCCATACCCCTGCTCACAGACCGACTGCACCACTGACTGCCATACCGCGTCCCGGACAAAGAAATTGACAAAACCCGGCCCTGCAATCTCAACCTTATCAAACAGGTCCCCATCGCCACCCATCTTTTCTGCGAGCAGGGATGCGACTTCACGAGGATTCTTCTTTTCGCGCCTCGCTATCAGCATGGCCATGTTGGTGGAAAAATCCCCATGCGATGCATGTTTCGGCAGCTCCACAGTATATGATCCCGCGGCTGCATTAGTCCACAGTCCCTGGTCCACACCTGCAGTGAAATATTGATCCAGAAGTTCTTTTATGCGCTCTTTTATCATTATTAACTCAATATATTTTGCACAGCTATTTTTGAAAACAATCTGTAATCTTTTTTATTCTTTTATATACCCAACACTTTTGAGCCTTCAATGGGTGCCGGATTCAAGGCAGAGTCTGTTCGGCCATAGTTTCTGCTATGCCGAACAGGCGATAACACAGAAGATGGGACTCATTGAAGGCTCAAATATACACCCTTTCATTGAAAGTGCCGAACAAGCAGAGTACTTCATAGCTTATCGTATCCATCCATTTTGCAATCTCATCAGCTGTAATTACTGCATCACCCTGTCTTCCCAGGAGAACTACTTCATCACCTGTATGGGCCGGCGGCAGTTCGGTAATGTCAACCATGGTGGCATTCATACAGACCCTGCCGCAAACGGGTGCCCGCCTGCCACCAATTAAAACCTCTGCCCTGTTGGAAAGTTTTCTTAAATACCCGTCAGCATACCCGACCGGCAATACTGCAATCCTGCTTTTGCGGCGGGTGACAAAGGTATGGCCATAGCTGATGCCGCATCCTGCACCCAGTTCTTTTATCTGTACAACCCTGGTTTTGAAGCTCATAACCGGCTGCAATTTCAGTGTGGGTGCAGCAGTTTTTGCCCTGGCAGGGGAAGCGTCAGGATAATAACCATAGAGGCTGATACCGGGTCGGATCATGTCGAGACGGGTGTCGGGAAAATACAAAAGGGCTGCGGAGTTGGCAATATGGGCGACAACGGACCCCGCTTCTTTTGTCTCCAACCTGGCCAGAACACTTCTGAAATACGATAACTGATCTTGGGTTTTTTCTGACGACCCTATCTCATCGGCAACCGGAAAGTGGCTCAATAAACCTGACAACGATATGCCCGGCAAACGTCTTATCAGTGAAACATAGGATTCCACCTCGGCCGGCAGGACTCCCAGCCTGCCCATGCCAACATCCACCTTCAGATGCACCCTAACTTCCGTATTCTTCCCTGCAGCCGCATTTGATAGCCCTGTGATAAATTCAACATCATAAACAACCGGTGTCAGCTTATGTTTAATAATTTCATCATAGGATTCCGGGGAGCCTCCCAGAAGTACAACTATCTCTCCCTGCAGGCCGGAACGGCGCAGGGCAACTCCCTCCCATACTTCCGCCACCCCGAAGGTTCTGCCGCCAGCCTGGTAAATTGCCTGAGCACATGCAACCAAGCCATGGCCATAGGCATCCGACTTTACCACAGCCATGACCCTGACTTGCTGTCCGACTGTTAGCTGAATACTTTTAAAGTTGTCTTGCAGGGCAGCAATATCAATCTCGACCCTGTTAAAAGGAAGTGCTTCCATCTTCAGGGAGTCCTTTTCAATTCTCGCCACATAAGTCTGCTTGCAAGCATTAGGGCACACCCTACGGCTGTATATATAAGTCCGATAATTTCACCGGGCAGTACCGTAGTACGCAAGTACCTGCCCAAGCCAATCATTGCCGCCACCAGAATCCACGTTTGCCAGGAGTATACAGAACCGATGCAGACCTTTTCCTCAAATTCCTTGATTCTTTTCACGTTTTTCCGGGCTACCCGGTCAAGAATGAAAAATGTCTTGGCGATTCCCAGGAGCAATCCCAGCACTCCGTACCATAACTGATCATTCAATGAAATCAGGATAAAACCGTTTGTCAGCAGAAAAAAGCCCACTAGACTCCAGATAAGGGCGGCAAGGAATAGATGGGTCCTAACCGATACCCCGGGCTTATAACGAATGAGCCTCTTTTTAAAATCCATCAGTCAGTATGGTGCACAAAGTTTGGGTTTACAGTTTTACAACACTATGGCTGTATGCCAAAAAAACATAGGCCTGTCTCCTTTGCAGGAAACAGGCCTATGGATTACATCTTCGGTCTGTTTTTTGAGACAGAATTAAACCTCAGTTACAGTAATAGCACCTTCCGGGCATACTTCTACACAGGTCTCGCAGCCGAGGCACTCGTCCATGTTAACCGGCTCGGATTTTCCATCTACCATTTCATAAACCTGCGCAGGACACGCATCTACACATTCTTCGTCGCCACTACATTTGTCTTTATCAACGACAACTTCCCACATAGTAAAACCTCCATGAAAATTAATTATTGTTTATAACAAGTCATAAGACCAGTTGTACCTAAAATTGTCGACCGCGCAAAAAGTATTTCGCCGACAAGTAATGCGTCTTTAATCTCTTGATTTACTTGACCCCGCTGATGATTGCGAAAGTTTTTGCGAAGTCATTTAAATTGGCAATCTTCTTTTGGGAGATTTTCCACGCACGAAAACTACTCCCCTCTAATTCAACCCTATTTTTTTGTCAATAAAAAAATCCACGAAGTTCTAATGAGGGCGTCTCTATCTTCATATGAGGGGAAAGAAGTGGGGGGAAATAGCGGTTGCCTTGCATTTACTTTCATATTAGAGTGTCGGACCTGCAAAAGCAATTTAATCATTATTCCGGCAAGAGGCAACCGGTTGTTTGATAGCAAGACATACATGTTTGCGCACTTAATTTTTCAATAAAACACCCATGAAGGCAAGCGACATGAATAAAGAGAAGAAATGGACCCCTGAAAAATCTGAAGAAGCCATGATCCAGGGCATCATTGAGGGCAGTCCCGAAGCTATTGGAGTCGCTGTGGTCCGCCTAAACTGCGGCTGCCGCAAAATGGCGGCAGTGGATAAGGAAGGTGAACCTGCAAGCAAGGTTATCATGTATCGCGATCGTGCGGAATCGATTTGTGACAAATGCAAGGAGGACAACGGTTCCTACATGCGCATAACTGGGCAGTTCATTCACTGGATTTCCCCGGAACCCGAGGCAGCAAAGAAAAAAATGATCGAAGAAAAGGTTCTTGGTCTTAAAACCCATTAACTATTCGCAACACTCCCGGCAACACCGCGTTCCTTATTGAACTCCCTTGCCCTGGAAACCAGGCTCCCGGCCCACTGCGGGGTGGAAAGGGCATGGATATGGCTATAGAGGGCCAATACATTCTTGTATACAAGACCATCCCGGCCATCCATAAAGCCGACACCTCGCTGCATATCAAAGATCAGGTCCGATGGATTACCCTGCCACGAGAGTACCGTGCTGTAGCGGAATTCATGGCCTTTTATTTTCTCCCCCTCGCTGTAAAAAGGATTTATGGTTCTTGCCGTTAATTCCGTGTAACCATGCGCCTGGGGTTTTTTGTGCAAGCCGAACCGTACCGGAAATACTCCGGCAAGGTGACACACCTCTCCCTCCAACTGAATACTTTCACCCAGGTAAATCAGACCGCCGCATTCTGCATAGATTGGCAAGCCCGACTCAGCTGCCTGTTTCACAGACTGCCTGAATGCACTATTATCCGCCAGCCGCCTGGCGCTGGTTTCCGGGAAGCCGCCGCCGATGTAAAGGCCATCAAGTTCAGGCAGTTTCTCAGCTGTCATGGCATTAATTTCGACCAGTTCAGCCCCCTCATTTTCCAGGGCCTGCAGGTTTTCAGGATAATAGAATTGAAAGGCGGCATCCTTGAGGATCCCGATACGGACTTTGCCGGCCGAAACATCTTGGACTGCCGACTTTGCACTTGCAACACTTAGCTGAATATCAGCCATGAGGCTCTCTATTTTCGGCAGGTCAAGGTATTCATTGGCCATGCCGGCTAGCATACGGGTAGCCTGGCCAGCAGTATCATGTTCCTGGTGCGGGGTCACACCCAAATGGCGCTGCGGAAAAATATCAGTCTTAGAACGGGGTAATGCTCCCACAACCGGGATTCCGGTATAGTGCTCCACCGATTGTCGCACAATGCTTTCATGCCTGGCTGTGCCAAGCCTGTTTAAAACAACACCTTTTATCATGACCCGGGGATCAAGTTTGGTGCAACCCAAAACCAGGGCGGCAATGGTACGTGTTGCCTTTGTGCAGTCAACCACGAGCAGTACAGGGAGTTTCAAATGCACAGAAAGCTCCGCAGTGCTGTATGCACCTTCAACGTTGACACCATCGAACAATCCTCGATTGCCCTCTATGATTGTCATATCAGCATTGCGGGAATGTGCTGCAAAAGAATTGCTGATAGTGTCATGGTCCATCAGGTATGGATCAAGGTTATAACACGGCTGTCCGGCCGCCAACTGCAGCCAGCCTGCATCAATATAGTCTGGCCCCTTTTTGAACGGCACTACCCTGCGCCCCTGGCCGGCATACGCTGCGACCAGGCCGACTGCCACCATACTCTTGCCTGAACCGCCGCTTAAACCGGCAACCACAATTCCTTTTGTCATACCTTTCATCCTTTCACTTAAAATATATTTTCCTACCCTTGAAACCTCGACCCCTTGAACCCTATTTCCCCCCGCTTCTTCACCCCATCTCTAACTCAAGCTGCCGCAATTCCTTAATTTCATCCCGCAAGCGGGCGGCCTCTTCAAAGGCGAGAACCTTGGCAGCCTTGTGCATGTCCGCCTCCAATCTCTTAATATCCCGGCGCAGATCCTGCAAGCTGTGATATTCTACCTCTACTTCTGCGGTCTTGACCGGTACCGTGACATAATCCTTATCATAAACCGAGGCCAGGATATCCTTGATGCTGGAGCGTACCGTGGTCGGAGTTATGCTGTTATCCATATTATACTGTTGCTGGATTTTCCTTCTGCGCCCGGTTTCCTCCAGGGTCCTCTGCATGGATCGTGTTACAGCGTCGGCATACAGAATCACGAGGCCGTCAATATTTCTTGAGGCCCGACCGCAGGTCTGGATCAATGACCTCTCACTGCGCAAAAAACCCTCCTTGTCGGCATCCAGTATCGCAACAAGGGACACCTCAGGGATATCAAGCCCTTCACGCAGGAGATTGATGCCCACCAGCACATCATATTCACCCTGGCGAAGCTCTCTGATCAGTTCCATGCGTTCCAGGGTTTTTATGTCCGAATGCAGGTATTTGACCCGGACACCCAGGTTTTCATAATATTCAGTCAGGTCCTCCGCCATTTTCTTGGTAAGGGTTGTTACGAGGACAGCCTCTTTCTTTTCAGCCCGCATGCGGATTTCAGCTAAAAGATCATCCACCTGGTTTTTGGCAGGACGTACTTCAATAACAGGATCCATAAGCCCGGTGGGCCGTATGATCTGTTCAACTATCCTGCCGTCTGCCTGATCCAACTCAAAATTTCCCGGGGTTGCCGACACATAAATGACCTGGTTGGTTCGCTCTTCAAACTCTTCAAAGCGCAGGGGCCTGTTGTCCAAGGCAGACGGCAGCCTGAAGCCATAATCTACCAGCGTTTCCTTGCGGGAACGGTCCCCACGGTACATGCCGTGCAGCTGCGGTACTCCAATGTGGCTTTCGTCAATAAACAGGATGAAATCATCAGGGTAATAATCCAGCAGCGTTGGCGGCGGTTCTCCCGGAGCAGCTCCCGTCAGGTGTCGGCTATAGTTCTCAATGCCGTTGCAGTAACCCAACTCACCGATCATCTCCAGGTCAAACATTGTCCGTTGCTCCAGGCGCTGGGCCTCAAGCAGCCGATTTTCCTTCTCGAAAAAAGTCAAGCGTTGCTTAAGCTCCTCCAGGATTGTGCGCCGGGCGATCTCCAGCCGTTCCGTGGAAGTGACAAAGTGGCTTGACGGAAATACCGTTAATTCTGACAATTGGGCCAGGACCACACCGCGCAAAGGGTCAACGATCGAGATGGAATCAATGGTATCTCCGAACAGATCAACGCGCACGGCCCGGTCCTCTTCATAGGCAGGAAAAATCTCCACCACATCTCCCCGCACCCGGAACGTACCGCGGTGGAATGAGATATCATTCCGTTCATAGAGCATATAAACCAACCGTTTCTGCATCTCCTCCCGGAGATACTCTTCCCCTACTTTCAGAAAAAGGTGCAGATTTTTATACTCATCGGGCGAACCAAGGCCGTAGATGCAGGAGACCGAGGCCACAATTAGAACATCGCGCCGGGTCAATAGCGAACGGGTTGCCGAATGCCGCATCTTGTCAATGGCGTCGTTAATGGAAGAATCCTTTTCAATGTAGGTATCTGATTGCGGGATATACGCCTCCGGCTGGTAATAGTCGTAATAAGAGACAAAGTATTCCACGGCATTCTCGGGTAAAAGTTCCTTGAACTCGGAATAGAGCTGGGCTGCCAGCGTTTTATTGGGTGCAATGACCAGCGTCGGCCTCTGCACCTGTTCCACGACCTTTGCCATGGTAAAGGTCTTGCCGGAGCCGGTAACACCTAATAAGACCTGCTTGGGGTATGCAGCAGCGATTCCTGCAGATAAAACCTCAATTGCCCTTGGCTGGTCTCCGGCCGGCGTGAAGGATGATTCTATTTTAAATAAATGCTCCATAGCACAATAAATCAGCCTTTTTTCCAGGGGATGAGCATTGGCACTTTTTTACGGTAGGCAAGGTATGGCTCCCCTATCTCGCCAATGAGCTTTTGCTCTTCCAGCAGTGTACCGATAATTATGTATGCGGTCAGAACCAGTTTACTTACAAGCGACACATCAGTTACAACTCCAAAGGCCCAGACAAGAAGAATTGCGCCGCTGTACCACGGATGGCGTACATATCCCAGAATGCCTTCTGTGGTAAACTCCATGCTCTCATCTTTTTCCCCGTGTCTCGTTTCATGAATCTGCCTTATGCCAAGCATATATTGTAAATCGTAGACACGGTACCCACCGTAAAATAATAGGAAAGCAACTGCATATATGCCATATTTCACAATATACCAGGGCCAGGGCCAGGCAAAAACAACCTTTTCCTCAAGACTCAGTTGAAAATAAATAACAGGCAAAAGCGAGAAAAGGCTGAAAATAGAATATGCCAACCTGTAGTAAGCATGCCTTTTGCCCAAAATTCCCTTTATCCAAGCTGTAAAAACCCTGCTGATTAAAAGGCTGTGCAAAAAACACCAGGCTGTCCACAATAAAGCCAGTATGGAAATTGAATGTATCCGGGTCATTTCACAATATCACTCAAAATTAATCATTTTCTCTTTATAATAAATACATGTATTCAAATTCATTACTATACGCTGAGAATAAAGTTAACGTTATTAATAAATTGACATCTTGCTTCATACAACATAATTAGTTTACTGCTATTTTTATAAAGATTATTTTTATTCAAATAATAATATACGCTAAAAATCGTAGGACAAAGGAACCTCCATGCTGACCATAAGCAATAAAAGCAGGTATGGCATTACAGCACTTCTGGCGCTCGCCGAATTTTACAACTCCGGCCTCATGCCCATAAAAGACATCGCCTCTCGCTGTGACATTCCGCACCAATTCCTGGAACAGATATTCAACAGGCTTGGGAAAGCGGGGATAATTAAAAGCACCCGGGGCAAAAACGGGGGATATGAACTTGCTAAACCTCCAGGGAAAATCACCGTGCTGCATATCGTCAATGCCCTTGAAGGTGATATCGAGTTTGTAAGCAAATCCGATGAAAAAAATGATGTCATTGTGGAACTTTTCCATGAAGCAGAAAAAAAACTGCAGGACATCCTTTCCGTAAGTCTTGCAGTACTCGTCGCAAAGCAGCAGACATTGAGGGAAAACGTCATATACGACATTTAGTTCCAGCCTGCCCACCTACAAGACAACTCTCGCTCTTTGGTGCCATCGCCGACAATTCTTTATTTTTTTCTTGACATTTGCCACACTTTGTTTTATAAATTGACTATGTTGATCAGATTAGTATTATTTTTACAACGTCAAAACCCGGGAAGTATTTTTTGCAATTTTAATGAAACGTATTGAAGGAGATATCATGCAGATAACAGTAAACGGGGAAGCAAACGAACTCCATGAGGCCGAAGTTAATCTCTCGAAGCTTTTGGAAATTCGCCGGGTTGAATCCCCGGAAATGGTAGCGGTTCAACTCAACGGCGAATTTGTTGATATGGAGAACTACCCATCCACTTTTCTCAAAACCGGTGATGATATAGAGTTTCTTTATTTCATGGGGGGTGGCTCCCGATGACCGGGTTTTCCACATATGCCATCCATGGCTTTCGTTCCCAGCAGAAGGATTTGCATGGCGCCCTGCGCACCCCGGTTTACGACAGCGTTGCCTTTGAACACGAGAGCGCTGAAGATATCTACCAGGTTTTCTCAGGCAGAAAGCCTGCGCATGCCTATTCTCGCATCACAAATCCCACTGTGGAGGAATTCGAAAACCGGATTAAGCTCTTGAGCAATGCCAACGCAGTTGTTGCTGTTTCTTCTGGCATGGCAGCAATTTCCAACACATTGCTTACCTTGGCAGGCAGCGGTACCAACATTGTTGCCAGCAGACACCTCTTTGGCAACACGCTGTCCCTCATCGAAAGAACTCTGAAACCATGGGGCCTGGAGGCACGATACGCGTCCATGTCTGATCCCCTTGAAGTCCAGGCAGCCATTGATGACAACACCAGGGCCGTATTTCTTGAGACTGTTACCAATCCGCAATTAGAGGTTGCTGATATTAAAGCTATTGCAGGCATAACCTCCAGGAAAGGAGTGCCGCTTATTGTGGATAATACAGTCACGACCCCCTATCTTTTCCGCTCTAAGGATTTCGGTGTTAACATTGAAGTGATCTCCAGCACAAAATACATCTCAGGGGGCGCCACTTCTGTCGGAGGCCTTATTGTAGATAACGGTAATTTCGACTGGACCCAATCACCGCGACTTGAAGACTGGACCAGAAAAATGGGCCCCATGGCTTTGCTCGGGGCTTTGAGGAGAGAGGTATACAGAAATATCGGCTCCTGCCTGGCACCCCATCATGCCTACCTGCAAAGCCTTGGGCTTGAAACCATGAGTTTGCGGATTGAAAAGAGTTGCGCCAACGCTCTTACGGTTGCCCGCTTCCTCCAGGAGCACAAAAAGGTTGCTGCAGTAAACTACCCCGGTTTGAAAGAGTCAGAGTATCATGAAGTTGCCGCAAAACAGTTTGCCAACCGTTTTGGAGGCATCCTGACCTTTGACTTACAGAGCCGGAACGCATGTTTTGCTTTCATCAACAAGCTGAAGCTCATCAGAAGGGCCTCAAATGTGAATGACAATAAAACCTTAGTCCTGCATCCGGCCTCAACCATTTTTTGTGAATATCCTGAGAAGCGACTGCAGGAAATGAACATCAGGCAAACTATGATCCGGTTATCCGTTGGCATAGAAGACGTAAGTGACATTATTCATGACCTGGAAGAGGGATTGACAACATTATAATTGTCGGCATCGCAGATAAGCACTCTTAAAGGCAGAGTATAAACTCCGACTTCGAAAAACACGATGCGGACAGGTATTGCACCTGTAGTATACTGAAATTACAAGGCCCTGTTGATGAACGAGTGACTTTTGAAGATTATATTATGATTGTCGGCATCGCAAAAAACACGATGCGGACAGGTATTGCACCTGTAGTATACTGAAATTACAAGGCCCTGTTGATGAACGAGTGACTTTTGAAGATTATATTATGATTGATTTTACTGAAGAACAACTGGAACGCTACAGCCGTCACATCTTACTTGATGATGTCGGAGTAGATGGACAGGAAAAACTGCTGCAGGCAAAAGTGCTCATTGTCGGCGCAGGTGGACTTGGCTCCCCTGCTGCTCTCTACCTTGCGGCTGCCGGGGTAGGAACCATTGGAATCATTGACAGCGACTCCGTGGAAATATCAAACCTGCAGAGGCAGATAGCACATTTCACCAAGGATATTGGGGTGTTCAAGGTTGATTCGGCTGCAGAAAAAATGCAGGCGATCAACCCTGACATTACAGTCAGGACATACAAGGAATACCTCTGCGCCGCAAACATCACAAAAATAATTGCCGGGTATGACTTTATCATTGACGGAACCGACAATTTTCCCACGAAGTTTCTTGTCAATGATGCCTGCATATTTACAGGCATCCCCTTTTCTCATGGCGGTATTCTACGCTTTAACGGCCAAACAATGACTGTCGTGCCAGGTGAATCTGCCTGTTACCGGTGCTCCTTCCGGGAAGCACCGCCGCCCGATGCTGTCCCGTCATGTGCCCAGGCCGGTGTTCTTGGAGCTATTGCCGGTATGCTGGGTACCATTCAAGCAACTGAAGCTTTGAAGTATATCACCGGAGTCGGCGAACTGCTCACCAATGGTCTCTTGACATTTGATGCCAGGACCCTGACGTTTAGAAAGATAAATCTAGCGCGTCAGAAAAGCTGTCCAGTATGCGGTGAGGAGCCGTCGATTACACATTTGGTAGATGCTGAACAATCGGTCTGCGAGCTAAAAAGTGAACCTGTGGCAGCACCATGTTGAGGGTTAAGCAGGAAATAATAGATGAGATTGTAGAACACGGCCGGTCTGAAGCCCCTCTTGAGGCCTGTGGCTATTTGGCTGAAAAAGACGGTGTGGTCTGCAAATGTATTGCCATGAAAAATATTGACGCCTCACCTGTCCACTATTCAATGGACCCGGCGCAGCAGTTTGGCGCGATAAGGAGCTGTAGGGCGGAAGGACTGGCCATCAGGGCTGTTTACCACAGCCATCCTGAAACTGCTGCACATCCTTCAGCAGAAGACATCAAACTTGCTTATGATCCTGCTTTAAGCTATGTAATTGTTTCCCTGGAAGAATCTAGTCCAACCATAAATTCCTTTATCATCAAAAATGATAAGGTGTCATCAGAACAAATTGAAATAATAAGAGCAGAAAAAATGACGACAACAATTACAGCAGATGTCTTTCAAAACTTAAGAGGGATCGGCTGCCCAATGAACCTTGTAAAAACCAAGGTCGCATTTTCCAAAATGCAATCCGGTCAAATCCTGGGCTTAATTCTCGATAACGGTCCGCCGATCAACAATGTGCCCCGCTCCGTAATACGGGAAGGCCATGAAGTGCTCTCGCAGGAACAGCTGGATGATGGTGCCTGGTCCTTATTGATCCGTAAGGCATAAAAAAAACCTAAACATCCTCTCGTTATCCTACACCCCCCCACGGGATAGTATAGAGGTGCCCAAAGACCGGTGTCGGCAATGCCCGAAACCGGTCTTTGGATTATTTATAATGATATTCCAACGTAAAGGTAATAGAATGTGTGCTGCTTATTTTCCGACTCTTTTTCTAGATTAGTGAAAAATTCGTAATTTTTCACTAAAGATTCTCGCAGAATCCGATTACCTGTTAACACTGAAATTTAGGTATGCCTAGATACAGCGATTTATTACATAGTATATGACAACCGGAATTCCTGCACTCATCTGGATTATCGGCAGCAGCCTGCTGATGTGCATACTGGCTCTGGCCGGAGTATTAACGCTGTCTCTAAGCGAAAAAGCCCTGCAGCGCCTGCTTCTCCCTCTTGTTGCCTTGGCTGCCGGTTCACTGCTGGGTGGCGCCTTTTTTCACATGATCCCGGAATCTGTTGAAAAGACCGGGGCTGACACAACAGTATATATATATGTAGTCGCCGGGTTTGCTTTTTTTCTGCTGCTTGAGCAACTGCTGCACTGGCACCATTGTCACCGTGATGAAACGCACTGCAAAAAACCTCTGACCTATCTCATATTAATAGGAGACGGTATCCACAATTTTATCGGCGGTATTGCCGTGGCCGGGACTTTTCTCATTGATATCCGTCTTGGCATCTCCACCTGGCTGGCCGCTGCAGCCCATGAGATCCCTCAGGAGATAGGGGACTTCGGCGTGCTGGTGCATGGAGGCTGGTCACGAAAAAAGGCATTGCTGTTAAACCTTTTATCCGCATCAACATTTCTTCTTGGAGGGTTGCTTGCTTATGTCTTCTCTTTCAGCGAATGGATCTACTTTTTGATTCCTTTTGCCGCCGGCAACTTTATCTACATCGGAGCCTCGGACCTTATCCCTGAAGTAAACCGGCATGAAAAATTTTCGAGAAATATCCTGCATTTCTGTTGTTTCTGTACAGGGATACTTCTCCTTCTTGGCCTACGCATCATTTTTAGTGATTAAAAGAGAGTGTCCTAAATTATTACAATGAAACCGACATTACGTTTTCTTATTTTTCTCTCCCTGTTGGCAACAATTGCATCACCCCAGGCTGTTCACCCTGAGGAGACCATCACTGAAGTCTTTCTTCTTGAGAGAAACGACAATCTTCTGGCATTTTCCGGCCTGCGGAACAACTGGTTTGAAAAAGATCTGCGCCCTGGAGAAACAGTTGTCAAAAGTAAACATGCAGGCAATGTTGCCGTTTCCTACACCACTGAACGAGCTCTCGCCTTCAGTGCTGTAACCGGCAGATGGACCGAGGAAGGCTTACGCATACGTGAGTCTGTGCTCAGCATCAGCGCTGAAGGCAATGTCGGTACTGTAATCACCAATATACGAGCCTTGGGTTTCAGTGCCCAAACCGGGGTCTGGGTTGAATCAAAGTTCAATCTTGGCAAATAGCGGTTTTGTTGATGTTAACCTATGTGCTAATCGGCTATAGTTATCTGGCCTTGGGCTCATTTCTTCATAAAATTAAGTGGCTGCAAACCTATTTTCAGGTCAATATCCACTTATATGCAGATAAGAGTATGATTGACAAGCCTTTGGACAATTAATGTGAAATTCAATAAGTTGCGGAGCGCAAAATTATGAGGCAAGCACCCTTAAATACAGGGCATAAACTTCGACTCCGCATGTCTGAGCCACCACTGATGGCGAATTTCGTAATTTAGCGGAGCAACCAGTAGAATTTAATAAATTGTCCATCCAGCGCGGCAGTCACCTTGGCCTGGGAATTCTTAAGAACCATGTAAAATTATAGCCTCATACTATTTACTATGCGCAAAATCTTTCTTATTGTTCTTTTAGCTGTATTCCTGGTGGTGGTCCATGAAAAAATCCTCACCGGGATAGGCTCTTTTCTTGTTGTTGAGGATATTCCTGCAAAAGCAGATGCAGCCGTTGTCCTCAACGCCGGAGTCGATATTTATCCACGCCTTATTGAGGCAGCCAATCTCTATAAACAGGTAAAGGCGGAAAAGGTTGTCATAAACGGCAACAGAAAGACAGACATATTGCGCAGCCTGGAGAGAAGCGGCTATGAACCGCCCTGTAAATGGTACGCCGAATATATAAGTGCACTAATCCACCAGGGTGTCGCAAAAAACCATATTATGGCTATCAGCGCTGAGGATGCCTACGACACCATCAGTGAAGCAGAAATTGTCGGGGAAACCCTTCTCAACAACGGCATGGCAAATGTGATCATTACCACCAGTAAATTCCACAGCCGCAGGGCCCGGCATATCTGGAATAAAATGTACAGGGGCAAATTAAGTATTTATGTCGCTCCAGCCCAAAAAGATCCTTTTAATCCTGAAGCCTGGTGGAAGAATGGCAGACAGATACGCTGGGTTTTATCGGAATACGGCGCCTGGATTTATTACTACTGGAAGAAAATTTTTGACTGACATTTTTTCCCGAATATATTTCCGGCAAACTCTCTCCATAATTAATCTGCCAACTTTTTCCGTCTGGGGTTCTTTATGTCGCTTGTTGCAACAGGTCTAATTGCCAGTTTTCTTGCAGGTCTTGCAACCGGTGTCGGCGCCCTTCCCGCCCTATTCTTTAAAAGCGTACCCGACAGATTGATGAGCGCTTTACTTGGTGGCGCTGCAGGTGTCATGCTTGCAGCCACATCATTTTCCCTTATTGTCCCGGGCATAGAACACGGCAACCTTTTATGGCCGGGATATGGTGTTTATGTTGTAGCATTTGGCTTGCTTTTGGGAGCCTTCAGTCTTGACCTTGTTGACCGGCTTCTGCCTCACGAGCACTTCATCCTGGGACCTGAGGGGCCTTCCAGCAGGATGAAAAGAATCTGGCTTTTCATAATTGCCATAACCATTCACAATTTTCCCGAGGGGCTGGCTGTGGGGGTCGGTTTTGGCAGCGGTGACATAGCAGCCGGCACCAGCCTTGCCATCGGAATAGGTCTGCAGAATATGCCGGAGGGTCTGGCTGTCGCCCTGCCATTGCTGGGGCTTGGTTACAGCCGGCCGCAAGCCATCGGTATCGCTACCCTTACAGGCCTTGTTGAACCTGTAGGGGGCTTATTGGGCGTTGGGGCTGTCAGCATTTTTCACCCTGTTTTACCTCTGGGATTGGCTTTTGCAGCCGGCGCCATGCTTTTCGTCATCAGTGATGAAATCATTCCAGAAACACATGCCAAGGGCAGATCACGCCTGGCAACTTTCGGCATCATCGCAGGGTTTGTTATCATGATGTCACTGGACAATCTTCTGGGATAACTATCCTTTTATCAAAAGCACCACCTCATGTTGCTCTTGATTTTCACAATTTTCTTGTGTAAAATTGCAAGTTAATGGTTCTATTTCATTGAAATTTTTAGTTATTGGTGAATGCCTATGAATTGTTCTCAAACTCTTTGTGAGCCGAAGAATGAATTTCACTGTCGCATTGATCAATTTTTCTTCTTTGCTGACGTTGAAGCAAACGGGCAGTCTCCATGGAGAATTCTCTCCGATCTTGATTTCCATAAACACATAGAACGTACTTGCTCCATTCTGGAAAAGTACATAGCGCTCAATTTTTCCTTAAATATAGTGAAGTCTCATTGCAACTGGAATTACTTTGCGTATGCAATCATTTTAAACCAGGCCAAATGAGGATGAAAATGGAATTAAGCAGACAGAGCACTTCGGAGCGAATTCAAAGGTCGCAGCACCCTATCAGGAACCTGTTAATCATGGATTTTGCCAAAGATAGAATTACAAGAATTTTACATGATGCCGGCATCTCGGTGCAGGGCGAAAAGGTGTGGGATATCCAGGTTCATGATGAACGCTTCTACAACCGGGTTTTATTAAAATGGTCACTTGGGTTTGGCGAATCTTACATGGATGGCTGGTGGGACACAAAGGCTCTGGACCAGTTAATCCACAAGCTGTACATCACAAATATTGAAAATAAAAACAGCAATTTGCCAAGCATGTTTGACATGTGCAAGGCCCGGCTTATAAACCAGCAATCAAAAAATCGCGCCTCCAAGGTCGCACATGTCCATTACGACCTGGGAAACGACATGTACGCCTTGATGCTTGGGAACACCATGCAATATACCTGTGCCTATTGGAAGCAGGCCCAAACTTTAGATGAGGCACAAGTTAAAAAACTTGATCTCATCTGCAGAAAACTGCATTTGCAAAAAGGTGAAAAAGTGCTGGAACTTGGCTGTGGCTGGGGAGGCTTTGCAAAATTTGCCGCAGAAAACTACGGAGTTGAAGTTGATGCCTACAATATCTCCAGGGAACAGGTACAATATGCGAGAAACAGGACCAAGGGGCTCCCTGTTACTATCCATCTCGCTGACTATAGAGACGCCCGGGGGGCTTATGACAAGGTTGCCGCCATTGGGCTATGTGAGCATGTCGGCTACAAGAATTATGCCACACTCATGGAAGTCGCGCACCGTTGCTTGAAAAAACACGGCCTTTTTCTGCTGCATTCCATCGCCAATAATATTTCCACAACACATTGTGATCCCTGGTTTAACAAGTACATCTTTCCCAATGGCATGCTCCCTTCTGTCAAGCAGATTGGTGAAACAATGGAAGGGTTGTTCATTATGGAAGACTGGCATAACTTCGGGCCTGATTATGACAGGACACTGATGGCATGGTACCACAATTTTGACAGACACTGGCCGCTTTACGAAAAAACTTATGGTGATCAGTTTTACCGCATGTGGAAATACTATCTTCTCTCACTGGCAGGAGCATTCAGGGCACGGCGCATCCAACTCTGGCAGATTGTCATGTCAAAAGACGGTATGCCGGGCGGTTATGAATCAATACGCTGACAAAACAGATTCTGCAAAATTCCCGGAACAATGCTCTGTCCCGTGTTCCGGAACCTCGCTGTCAGATTTTTGAATAATTTCGGATATGGCAATTTATGCTGATGTCATTATTATCGGTGGAGGCCCAGCAGGGTCAACCTGCGCCTGGAAACTTTTGAAAAAGGGGGTTGACTGCCTGCTCCTGGACAAACAAGTGTTTCCCCGCACAAAACCCTGTGGCGGCTGGCTTATGCCGGAGGTTTTAGAAGACCTTGAGATAGATGCCGGGGAGTATCCGCTCAGTTTAATGTCCTTTGACAGATATCATGTGCATTTCAAGTATCTCAATCTATGCTTGAAATCCCTGCAATTTGCCATACAAAGATATGAATTCGATAACTGGCTTCTAGAGCGATCGGCGGTTACGGTTATACAGCACCAAGTGGCCCATATCAAACAGGATTCCGGTTACTATGTTATTGATGACCAGTATAAATGCAAGTACCTGATCGGCGCCGGTGGGACCAACTGCCCGGTATACAGGACCTTTTTCAAATCAATCAATCCGCGCGCCAGAGAATTGCAGGCAGTTACCCTAGTCGATGAATTTCCCTATGATTGTTCGGATGAAAATCTGCATCTCTGGTTCTCCATCAATCTGCTGCCAGGATACGCCTGGTATGTTCCCAAATGCAAGGGGATCGTTAATGTAGGCATCGGCACCCTGACACCAAGGCTGCAGAAAAAAAATGATTCCATTAAGAAAGAATGGCAAAAATTCATTGAAAAAGTTTCCGCCCTTTCACTGATAATTGATTATCAGTACAATCCCCGGGGCTATGTCTATTATCTCCGGAGCAATGTCGAGGTCGGACAAGTCGGCAACGCATATCTTGTTGGAGATGCCGCAGGCCTGGCAACACGAGATATGGCGGAGGGCATCGGCCCGGCGGTGAAAAGCGGTCTTTTAGCGGCCGACTCGATCACCGAGGGTAAAACCTATGAACTCAGCCTTATCAAGAAATACAGCTCCGGAAACAGTTTGCTGAACAGGGTGACCGAGTATTTTCTCGCCGATTCATAAAGATTCTCACCTGCTGAACATTCAACCTTTTCGTAAGAATTCACAATTACCTCTTAATCCCGGTCAAATTCCCTTTTTCATTCTTGACAGATTCAGCGCTCCTTCATTATGTTGGGGATGGATTCAATTGGTTTTTTCCAAAAACTGATGTAATTTATGTGTTTAGGGTTTATTTCCATTAAGGAACAAATAACTGCTTATCTGTATACTGTATGAGGAGGCGGTATGCTAAAAGTAAAAGATATAATGACCACTGAAGTTTTTGTGCTGCATGCAACCCAGACCCTGGAACTCGTCCGCTCTTTGATGCGCATAAAGCACGTACGGCATGTACCGATTGTTGATGAGGATAATACCTTTGTGGGTTTAATGACACACCGGGACCTTCTGGCGCAGACCATCTCGCATCTGGCCGAAGTTGACGAGGACGAACAGGAATATCTGGATCGTCATATACACATTGTAAAAACCATGAAAACCGATGTTTTAACAGCAGATCCGGAAATGGATGTCTGCTCGGCGATTTCCCTGCTGCTGGATCACAGGTACGGCTGTCTGCCGGTCGTTTCAGCTGGCAAGCTGGTCGGGATTGTTACAGAGGCGGATTTCTTGAATCTGACCCTGGAACTGCTGCGCAAGTCCGAGAGTACTTGCGTCTGATACCTGAGACACGGCAGAATAATCAAATTCTCCTGTAAAAGATAACCTTATAGAACGTAATGCAGCGTAACCGGTAAACAGTTACGCTGCATTTTTTTAGCTGTTCTCTTTTTCCACTCTTACAGCGCACACCTTGGCCTCCGGAATTTTACAGTCCGGATCAAGGGCATCATTGGTAAGCAGGTTGGCGGCAGCCTCTTTATAATGAAAGGGGATGAATGTCACCCCCGGGCTGATTCGATCCGTTACCAGAATCGGAAGCGTAATTCTACCACGGCGCGAGGCGACCTGTACCTGCTCACCGTCTTTAATTTGCAGGCTGGCGGCATCATCGGGATTCATTTCAATTACAGGTCCGCGGTCGGCATTCTCAAGCACCTGTGAGCGGCGGGTCATGGTGCCGGTATGATATTGATACAGTACCCGGCCGGTGGTAAGAACAAAGGGATATTCATCGTCCGGCAGTTCCTCCGGGTTCCTCCAGGTAACAGGCGTAAAGCTGGCCAGGCCGCGGGGAAATCCATTTTCAAACAATACAGGCGTACCGGGGTGGTCTTCTGCAGGACAGGGCCACTGTATGCCGTTGCCTTCAAGACGCATGTAGCTTATGCCTGCCATGGCCGGCCAGGCATTGGCTATCTCGTTAAAAACTTCTTCAGCCTTTGCTGCGTCCATTCTGTCAGTACCCGGATGAAAATCGCTTCCCAAAGTGGTTTCCCGGTCGGAATCCAAACGATCGGCAACCGACTGAATAATAGAAAGATCATCGCAGGCCCCTTTGGGCGGCAGCAGGGCCTGCCTGACCCGCTGCACCCTGCGCTCCGTGTTAGTGA
>JAHEID010000029.1 GCA_024639555.1 Deltaproteobacteria bacterium | reverse complement strand
TCCAGATTATGAGACTGGGTTTCTGGGTTAGTGGCATATTTCACGGAGAAATAATATGATCATTGGGGTTCCGAAGGAAATAAAAGACAATGAATTCCGCGTTGGCCTTGTGCCGGCAGGCGTCCGTAAGCTTGTGCATGCAGGCCATAATGTTCTCATCGAGTCAGGCGCTGGGCTTGGCAGTGGTATTATTGATCATGAGTATGAAGCTGCAGGCGCAAAGCTGGTCCACGATGCTGCAACCCTTTACGCCGAAGCCGAGCTGGTCGTGAAGGTCAAGGAGCCGCTGGCCCGGGAGTTTGGCTGCATGCGGCCGGGGCTGGTTCTTTTTACCTATCTGCATCTCGCGCCGCTGCCGGAACTGACCCAGGTGCTGCTTGATAAAAAGGTCACAGCAGTTGCCTATGAAACAGTGCGCCGGAATGATCAATTCCTGCCTCTGCTGGCTCCCATGAGTGAAGTGGCAGGCCGCATGTCAATTCAGGCAGGTGCGCACTGCCTTGAAAAAGAGGCAGGCGGCAGGGGTATACTGCTTGGTGGGGTTACCGGGGTAGAACCCGGCAATGTGGTTATCCTGGGCAGCGGCACAGTAGGAACGAACGCAGCCCAAATGGCTGTTGGACTGGGAGCTTCGGTTACGATAATCGGGAGAAATCCTGCCCGGCTGGCTGCTCTTGAAAAAACTTTTTCAGGAAAAATAGGGACCAAAATTTCCAGCAGGGAAAATATTGCTGCAGAGATCAGCCGGGCCGACCTTGTTGTCGGCGCTGTTCTTGTGCCGGGAGCGGTCACTCCCAAGCTGATTACCAGAGACATGCTGGCGCTCATGCAGAAAGGCGCCGTGCTGGTCGATGTCTCAATTGACCAGGGCGGCTGTATTGAAACCGCAAGACCCACTACCCATTCAGATCCCGTCTATACTGTTGACGGAATTATCCATTACTGTGTGGCCAACATGCCCGGGGCCGTTCCCAGGACATCCACCTTTGCCCTGACAAAGGCAACCCTGCCCTTTGCCCTTGCAATAGCAGACAAAGGGCTTCTTGGGGCAATAAGGGAAGACCCTGCTCTTAAAAGTGGGGTCAACACGTATAACGGCTTACTTACAAACAAGGAAGTTGCTGATTCACAGAAGAGGGAGTTTATAGATATCGACGAACTAATAAGCTGATCAGTCTGTCATTTTTATTAATAAAAAATTTACCAGCCCCAGAGCAGACTGCGTTTAATCCAGCCAGTTAGGCCTCTCTCGTGCCTTACTTTGACCCAGCCACCCTTCCGCTGCAGGGTCTCAAACACAACCCCATACTCTGCCTTGCCAACTATTTTATACTTTGTCCCGGGGCCGCTTCTGATATTAATGCGGGCCTTCCTGTTTTTATTTGCCTTAACAATCAAATGGGGCTTTCTGGTCACGAGACCTTTAAATATCCAGCCTACATCATCTTCAAAATCTGACACTTTGAGCCATTTACCTTGCGAGCCGATAATCTTTAAAGGAAAGCCCTCCCCCAATTCCCAAATGATAGGGTACTGGGCGGAAGGTCCTTTTCTGAGATTAACCTTATTTCCAGCAACACTGACCATGGTGATCCCTGCCGCCTGGCCACATACTGACCATGACAGGAAAAGCAGCAGAAACAGTATCCAGAAAATTCTTTTTTTCTCTTTTTTTATATTATTACAAGCCATTTTTCTGCTGAAAATTTTTAGTTTTTTTGTATCTTGTTGCCCCAATTTATCACATCTCGTGGTTCTTAAGAATTCTCAGGTGAGGACAAATTCCGGCGCTGGTTGCACAATTTACACATTCTGCTGAACGCTGTGACACATTACACAGCCGCATTACTTTGCTTTGTGGCGGGATTACTCCTGATTCTACCATTTCTGCCGACAGGCAGTCCAGCAATTTCAAGTGAAATCGCATTAAACTTGCAAGCCTTGTCCATGCACTTCAGGCAGGAAATACATTCTGCATCTTCCGGTGATTCATTGAATTTCACCCCCATGGGGCAGACAGAATGGCATTCTTCACACTTGGTGCAGTTCTCTTCAATAAGCCTGAGCTTTACCAGCTTGAGTTTTTTAAATAATGCATAAAATGCCCCAAGCGGACAGGCTGTCCGGCAGAATGGCCTGCTGGCCAATATACTCCATATTATAAAACCCACTAAAATTGTCAGCTTGTTGAAAAAAACGATCCCGATCGTCTGGCTTAAAGCAGGCTGCAGCATAAGCATGGGAAGCCCGGCCTCAAGGGTCCCTGCGGGACATACATACTTGCAGAACCAAAGCTCTCCATAGCCGAAATCATCTACAACCAGAAGGGGCAGCAGAATGACAAAAAAGAGCAGAAATCCGTATTTCAAATAATTGAGTTTCTGCGGGATGCTGAATTTCTTTGAGGGAATTTTATACAGCAGCTCCTGTATCAGACCAAAGGGACAGGCCCAGCCGCAAATGAGGCGGCCAAAAGCACCACCAAGAACCCCCATGGTCCCTACAACATAGAAACCGAAGAAATTCTGCCCGTTTTCCAGGGCAATTCTTATGCCGGCCATCAACTGCTGCAAAGAGCCTATGGGGCAGTATGTTGTAGCAGCGGGGCAGGAGTAGCAGTTTAATCCCGGCGAACAGACGACCTTCAACGGGCCCTGGTATATGGTGCGTGTAAAGGGAAACGACCATGAACCATTAACCAGAAGGGCCATTATGGCCTGTATCCATTTTCTGACAATTTCCATGGTCATCCTATGCCAATGCAGCTTAAGCAGACCTGAACAGCCTGTTCTAAAACCCTGCTCACTTCACCGGTCATTATGCCGAAAATCCCCATAATGACAAAAATCAGGATAACGACAAACGGTGCCACCCTAATTTGTTTTGATGTTTTTCCGCTCTCTACAGTCATTATCTCAATACCTGGTTCTTTTGTGCCAGTCTCTCGGCAACAGATTCTATTTTATCACCAAGTGCTGCTTTTTTGTCCCTCCGGTCATCCAGGCTTATCTGGGTCACCACCCTCTGGATACCTTTACTGAAAGGCAACTCAGACAGTTGTGCAGCCAGGGCAAGAAGCTCTTTGCTGCTGCCCTCAACAATTGTACCCATGTCCGTCAGCTTATAGGGGAAGCCCGATTTTTCAAGGACTGTCTGAATGTCGGCGACATATTCTCCCACGCTGGGTGAAGCAGTGCCCAGCGGTATAACTGTGAGGTGCATTAAAGCCATAGTAATCCCTGATTCTTAATTTTTTTTACCTTGCTTGCTATTGCAATCACTTTATAACGGCAGAATAAAAATGCAAGGCACAAGAAGTGTTGCAGGGCGACTTCAGGAGAAAATACAGGACAAAACCGATTTAATCTTTTTGATTTTATCAGCCCACAATGGTAGAGAAAAACTACCAGGACGCAATATCATCCTTTCTTGCAATCAGGAGCATCAAGCATGGCATATTCAACCGACTTCCTTGTAATCGGCACTGGGATCTCCGGACTCTCATTTGCCTTAAAAGCAGCAAAAATAGGCCAGGTCACCATTGTTACAAAAAAAGCAAAAGTTGACACTGCAACCAATCTTGCCCAGGGTGGAATAGCTGCTGTACTCTCGGAAGAGGACTCCTTTGAACTGCACATTCAAGATACGCTGCGTTCCGGGGCCGGAATCTGCAAGGAAGAGGTTGTCCGTATGGTAGTTGAAAACGGACCTGCCCGGGTGCAGGAACTGCTTGATATCGGTGTCCAATTCAAGACAATGGAGCAGGACGCCTCTCACCTCGACCTGGGACGTGAGGGGGGCCATTCAGCCCGCCGTATCGCCCATGCTCTTGACCTTACCGGCAGAGAGATTGAAAACGCTCTGCTGCACAAGGTTGCTGAAAATTCCAATATTCGTTTACTTGAGAACCATCTTGCCGTTGATCTGCTCATCGGTTCAAAAGCCGGGGTAAGCCCCGGAGGCAGCCGTTTTGATGATCTTTGCCTGGGTGCATATGTTCTGGACCGGAAAAGCGGCAACATTGATAACTGGCGAGCCAAGGTCACTGTGCTTTGTTCCGGCGGCTGCGGCAAGATATACCTGTATACAACCAACCCGGATATTGCCACGGGCGACGGGATTGCTATGGCCTACCGGGCCGGCGCTGATGTCGGAAATCTCGAGTTTGTCCAATTTCATCCAACATGCCTCTACCACCCAAAGACAAAAAATTTCCTTATTTCTGAAGCAGTCCGCGGTGAGGGCGGCAGGTTGATAGATGAAAGAGGGGTTCATTTCATGGAGAAATATGATCCACGTGGAGACCTTGCCACTCGTGACACAGTTGCCCGGGCAATTGATACAGAGATGAAGGCCAGCGGTGACGACTGCGTCTACCTTGATATCAGCCACAAAGACCCTGGCTTTATCAAGAACCGCTTCCCCACCATTTACCAGACCTGCCTTGCCCTGGGTATCGATATCACCAGTGAACCGATTCCCGTTGTCCCGGCAGCCCATTACATGTGCGGCGGCGTAATGACTGACATGTGGGGCCGGACAAACATTGAAAATCTCTATGCCCTGGGTGAAACCGCCTGTACCGGACTGCATGGCGGTAACCGGTTGGCCAGCAATTCTTTGCTTGAGGCCGTTGTCTTTGCGCACCAGACTTATTTGCAATGTGCCCGGGAAAAAGAAAAAATTTTTAGAACAGCATTTCACAAGTCGCCGGAATGGTCAACCGGCAAGGCAAAAATGATTAATGAGAAAGTGCTGGTCAGCCACAACTGGGACCAGATACGCCGCCTCATGTGGAACTATGTCGGTATCGTGCGCAGCGAAAAACGGCTGGAGCTCGTCAAAAAACGATTGGCACCCATACTGCGGGAAATAGCCCATCATTTCAGGGACTATCTCCTGACTCCGGATCTTGTGGAACTGCGCAATATTTCCCTTGTGGCTGAACTCATTGTTCAGAGCAGCCTTAAGCGCAAGGAATCAAGGGGCCTTCATGCCATTGTTGATTATCCCAAACAGGATGATGCCAACTGGCGGCATGACACCATCCTTTCCCGCCGCGACAAAACCTTAAAATCATATCTTCTGGACCCGAATGAATATGATTAAGTATGAATGGGTGCAGCCAAACGATGATCTGCTCGCTTTTCCTGCTCTTTTATCTCCCTTGCTTTTTCATGGAGTTTTCAAGCGTAAGGGTGGCGTAAGCCCTGCACCATGGGATTCGCAAAATGTTGCCTTCGGTCTTGGCGATGACCCCCAAAATGTCTGTGCAAACAGGGAAGGAATAAAAAAAGTGCTTGGCTGTACACACCTTGTCTCCGCCAAGCAGGTACACGAATCACAGGTCTATATTGTAAAAGAAAACTTTGATGGTGATCTTGAGGTTGAAGAATTCGATGCCCTGGTCACAAATGTTCCGGGCCTGGGCTTGATGATCCAGCAGGCCGACTGTCAGTCGGTAATGCTCTTTGATCCTGAAAATATGGCCGTTGGCATTGCCCATGTGGGCTGGCGTGGAAGCGTTGCTAATATAATCAGCAAGACTGTGTTTGTCATGGCCCATGCCTATGCAACTGCCCCCGCCGACCTCATTGCCGCCATTTCTCCCTCTTTAGGCCCCTGTTGCGCTGAGTTTGTAAATTATCGCTCTGAACTTCCTGCTTCCTTGCATGGCTATCAGGTGCGGCCCGATTATTTTGACTTCTGGGCTATCAGCCGCGATCAGCTCTGTGCAGCCGGGGTGCGACCGGAAAATATCCATGGTGCGGAAATCTGCACCTGCTGCAACCGGGATTATTTTTCCTTCCGACGAGACAGAGAAACAGGGCGTTTTGCGTCCGTAATAGGGATTAGAGAGCGGGTTGGTGCGGAGTAAGAAGTAAAGAGTATATGAAAAAGACGAGCCGCGGTGCACGGTATATTGCCATTGAAATCCTCTGCAGCTGGGAAGAAAGGTCCCTGCCCCTGGACCAGATCATGGAGGGGTATATTACCAATATAGCTCTAGGGGACCCCCGTGACAGGCAATTAATAATGTCGATAGTTTACGGTGTAATCCGCTGGCGCGGCTATCTTGACTGGGTAGTAGAAAAATTTTCAACTCAGCCGCTGTCCAAAATACAAAACAAAACCCTGCAGGCTTTAAGGGTAGGCATCTTTCAACTCCTGTTTCTGGACCGCGTTCCCGCTTCAGCAGCAATAAACGAGACTGTCCAGGCCCTGAAGGATATGAAGCAGCCCAAATGGTTGACCGGTTTTGCCAATGGCATACTGCGCAGTGTGGACCGTAAGCGTCAGGATATTCCTCACCCGCTCGATGCAAGAAATATTGATGCGCTGCCTGAAACCGCCATGCTGAGCCATCCGGAATGGCTTATCAAGCGCTGGAAAAACCGTTACGGCAATGCACAGGCAAACACACTCTGCAAAAAAAATAATACACAGGCGCCCATATGCTTGAGAGTCAATACCTCCCTGACAACACCCTCTGCCTTGTTGGAGAAATTAAGAAATGACGGACTCAATGCCACTGCAGGAAAATATTGTCCCCTGGCCCTGAAGCTTGATGCTTATAATGGACCGATTACTGCTATTCCCGGTTTTGCAGATGGGCTTTTTCAGGTGCAGAACGAAGCGGCTCAGTTAGTCTCCCTCCTCCTTGGGCCTCTGCAGCAGGGGAGGTCATATCTTGACGGCTGTTCCGGGCTGGGCGGCAAAACCTCGCACCTGGCCCAAATGCTTCCTTCGGACAGCAGGCTGGTTGCCATTGAGCCAAACATAGGGCGCATCAAAAAATTGAAGGAAAATCTTGCCCGCTTGCGGCACGGCATGACAGTGACTATTGTTGAGGGAACGCTTGGCTCTCTTCTGCCTCACAACGAGGACAAATTCGCCGGGGTGCTGATAGACGCCCCCTGTTCAGGCCTGGGAGTCATCCGGCACCACCCGGACATCCGCTGGAACAGAATTCCTGATGACTTGCTCCGTTATCAAGAAAAGCAGATGCATTTACTCCAAGATGCTGAACAACTTGTGGCTTCGCAGGGGATTTTAGTCTATGCAACCTGCTCCACGGAGCCCGAGGAAAATGACGAGGTTATAAATAAGTTTCTTGCCACTTATCCACAGTATATCCAGTCTGACTGCAGAGCGCTGCTGCCTGAAAGTGCGACGTGTCTTGTTGACAGTCAGGGGTTTTTCCGAACTCTGCCAGGCCAGGATGACCTGGACGGATTTTTTGCAGCAAGACTCATTAAATGCAATGAAAAATTTAAAATGCAGAATGCAAAATGATTAACTTCCAAACGAAACCGGGTGAATAAATTCTTCATTCGACATTCTTAATTCTTAATTTAATACAATGGAACCCAAATACATTCGCATCCGCGGCGCCAGGATGCATAACCTCAAAAATATCAATGCAGATCTGCCGAGGAACAAGCTCGTGCTGCTGACCGGGTTGAGCGGCTCGGGAAAATCCACCCTTGCCTTTGACACCCTCTATGCTGAAGGACAACGGCGCTATGTGGAATCGCTTTCCACCTATGCCAGGCAATTTCTGGGCCAGATGGACAAGCCCGATGTTGACTCCCTGGAAGGGTTATCTCCTGCAGTTTCCATCGAGCAGCGGACCACCAGCCGCAATCCCCGTTCAACCGTGGGAACCATTACCGAAATTTATGATCATCTGCGGCTGCTTTTCGCCCGCGCAGGCAGGCCGCATTGCCCGGAATGCGGCAAGGAAATCCGCTCACAGTCCATAGAGGATATGGTCAATTCTCTCACTCGCCAACCAGAGGGCACCAGGGTTGTGCTCCTGGCCCCGCTTGTTGAAGGAAAAAAGGGCGAACACCGTGAGTTGCTTGAAAACCTTCGCAAAGAAGGCTTTGTCCGGGTGAGGATCAACGGAAAAAATATGAGCCTTGATGAAGACATTACACTTTTTAAGAACAAACGGCATACCATTGAGGCAGTTGTTGACAGGGTTGTCATTAAACCCTCGGCTGAACAACGACTTGCAGATTCTGTGACCACGGCGGTAAAACTTTCCGGTGGTCTCCTGCTGGCGGATTTTCCGACTGAAAACCAGGAAACCCTTTTCAGCGAAAAAGCGGCCTGTATTGAATGCGGCAGAAGTTTGCCTGATCTCACCACCCAGCTTTTTTCCTTTAATAATCCCAAGGGTGCCTGTTCAGAATGCAGCGGCCTTGGGGTCAAACAGTTTTTCGACCCGCAGCTCGTAGTTCCCGACCCAAGCCTTAACCTGCGCCAGGGAGCCTTGGCGCCGTGGGGCTACCGGTCGCTTGACAGCTATATCGGTCAGATGATCAAGGCTTTGGCTGATCATTATAAGTTCAGCCTGGATACTCCTTTTCGCAGGCTTGCCTCTAAGGCCCAGGAGGTTATTCTTTACGGCACCGGCAAGGAAGAGATCATGTTCTATTACCGGAAGGACAGGCGGCGCCTGACAGCGCAAACTGCCTTTGAAGGCATCCTGCCCCAGATGGCCAGGCGTTACCAGGAGACGACCTCATCCATGGTGCGAGAAGAGCTGGCAGAATACATGAATGAACAACCCTGTCCATCCTGCCAGGGAGCACGTTTAAAGCCTGAAGCTCTGGCTGTCCGCATCGGTCCCTGGAATATTTATGAGCTGACCCTGATGAGTATTGACAGGTTATTGCTGGAACTTCCCTCCATATCATTTTCCAGCAGGGAGAAAAAAATTGCTGCACCGGTGATCAAAGAGATTATGGACCGGCTTTCGTTTCTTAGGGATGTCGGCCTCGGCTATCTTGCCCTGGCGCGTCAGGCCGGGACTTTATCCGGCGGTGAAGCTCAACGGATCCGGCTTGCCTCCCAGATCGGTTCACGCCTGGCCGGTGTGCTCTACATCCTTGATGAACCAAGTATCGGTTTACACCAGCGGGATAACCAGAGGCTGATAAATACCCTGCTAAGCCTGCGCGAGCTCGGCAATACGGTGGTAGTTGTTGAGCATGATGCTGAAACCATCCTGGCTGCTGACCATGTGCTTGATATGGGCCCGGGGGCAGGGCGGCACGGTGGAAAAATTGTCTACAGTGGCACCGTGTCAGGGCTCTTGAAAGACAAAGAATCTTTTACAGGTAAATATCTTTCCGGTCGTCTGAATATTCCCGTACCTCATAAAAGGAGAAAAGCAAAAAAAGGAAAATCTTCAACAATAATGCTTAAGAAAGCTTATGCCAACAATCTCAAAGGAGTTGATGCCACCATTCCATTAGGTGTCATGACCTGTGTGACCGGTGTCTCCGGTTCCGGCAAAAGCTCCTTGATTATCGAGACGCTCTATAAGGGAGCTTTGCAGCATGTCCGCAGCTCCGGAAGTAAAATGCTTGGGGTGAATTACGCTGCCATCAACGGGTTAGAAAACATCGACAAAGTCATTGACATTGACCAGAGTCCGATCGGCAGGACACCACGCTCCAACCCGGCAACCTACACAGGTGTATTGACCCCGATCCGGGAACTGCTGGCCCGTCTGCCTGAGTCCAGGGCCAGGGGTTACAAGCCGGGCCGTTTCAGCTTCAACCTCAAAGGCGGTCGCTGTGAAGCCTGCGAAGGCGACGGGGTCATCAAGATCGCCATGCATTTCCTGCCTGATATCTTTATCACTTGTGATACCTGCAAGGGGCGGAGATATAACCGGGAAACCCTGCAGGTGAAATACCGCGGGAAAAATATTGCCGACATCCTGTCCATGACCGCGCAGGAGGCCTTGGAATTTTTCACCAATATCCCGCCCATAAAAAACAGACTGCAGACCCTGTCTGATGTTGGACTCTCATATATCAGCCTGGGGCAATCCTCTGTGACCCTTTCAGGCGGTGAAGCACAGCGGATCAAACTTGCCCGGGAACTTGCCAAGCGTTCCACAGGTAAAACTCTTTACATCCTTGATGAACCGACCACAGGATTGCACCCTGCTGACATTCAGCATCTTCTCAACGTGCTGGGACGACTGGTTGACTCCGGTAATACCGTAGTTATCATTGAGCATAATCTGGACGTTATCAAGACCGCTGATCATATTATCGATCTTGGTCCGGAAGGCGGTGAAGAAGGGGGTAAAATCATCGCTACGGGCACTCCGGAAACAGTTGCCGGGAATAAAAAATCGTATACCGGTGCTTTTCTTAAGCAGGTTTTAGCATAAAAAATATCCTTGCACTCCCTGAGCTTTGCATTATATATGCAGGGCGTGCGGACCTGACTACAGTTACAATTGGCGGTCAATCGTCGTCTGGCAATTGTCTGCAGTTTCGTTTGATGACAATTTTGCTATGAGAACAAAAGTGCCTTGAGTTTAGGTAGTTATCATTAGATTCTTTACCTTCAGACATATCGAACTTTAGCTCACTTTAGTCACTTGTCAGGTAAATGACTAAAAAATTACAAGACCATAATCTCTAACAGAAGGACATAATCATGAGTGAACAAAACGCAACAGGAGCAGAAGCAGGTGCAGGTGCAGCGCCTGTTTTCAGGCTGGAAAAACTCTACCTCAAGGACTTTTCCTTTGAAAACCCCAATGCTCCGGAGGCCTTTTTTCTCCAGAACCCCGAGCACAAAGTCGATATGAAACTTAAGTTAACAAACAAAAAAGTTGACGAAAATCACTGGGAAGTATGTCTTGAAGTTTCCGCTACAGTAAAAGACACAACATCTGACAAGGTAATGTTCATTATAGAAATTGAACACGCAGGCGCTTTTTTTCTGCAGAATATCCCGGAAGAATATCTGCAGCAGGTCCTGCATGTTGACTGCCCTACCATACTTTTTCCTTATACCAGGCAGATTGCAAGCCAGGCTTCAATAGACGGCGGCTTCATGCCGTTTCTCATGGAGCCCATAAACTTTGCCGGCATGTATCAGAACAAAATGAAACAACAGCAGGAAAAGCAGGACAGCTGATTGCATTAAGTCAAAATAAAAAAGCCCTGTGGTAGGTTTACCACAGGGCTTTTTTATTTATTCAATGTGCTATTTAGGGGGGCAATGGTACTGTCTGGCTTGCAATTGAAGCCCGCTGCCCGGTACCCGCTTTTACATAATTGCTTTTGTTTTATTCCAGAAATCATCAACCAATAGGATTGTCGCCCTGTTTACAGCTGTTTTGAACATTTCATTTGAACGCTTGTCGCCATAGACAGATTCAGGCGCCACTTTTACCTCAGCCCTGTTCGTCCATACCACTTCGCCTGTTGCCGAGTCCTGGACCCAGATACGCAGGTGAACAAGGGCCTCCGGCGTATCCCCGCTGTGATTGGCAAGGTGTGCGAGCCCGGCGCCGCCAAACCCCCAGATCACAGAATTCCACGCATCGGGATAATCACCAGCGTTAAGTACACCTGAATTGCTGTCAATAGGAGTATCATCCATGTTATATCCGAGAATGGCGCCTGCCAAGCCCCACAGGGCTATATTGTTCAAATTGTCGTAGTCTTCTGTTTCAGCAAAGCCGAAAGCGGCCTGGGTTGTGCCGCCCATGATGAAAGGAAGGATGCCTTTCTTGCGAAAATTCCAGGTATGTTCCTGCTGCAGGTTGTATTCAATGATGCGGCCCCGGACTATATAGTCTGCATTAAACCTGCGCCCGAGCTTGGAGATACTCATTTTATTGAGTCCATGGACACCCGGAGAACTTTCCGGAGCGGTTCGTGCTTTATCAGCCTCTATCCACTTTTCAAACTCTCCTTTCATCACATCCGACCATTCGCCGTCAAGTTCTTTCTTAAACCTGGAAGAGCCTGCCCGGGGAGGCAGCCTGATGATATTGGTTTCCACCAAGTACTGGGTCACATCCTCCTGGATCGGCATTTTAAAGCCTTTGTTGACAAATCTGTCAGTAAGGGCTTCTGTTACGCTCATGCTCCTTTCATAGACAGAAATGACATCGTCCCCAGAGGAATAATCTGCAAAAGGCAACAGCACGACTGTCTTGTCAGTAGCACAGACATTTCCCGCCGTTGGTGTATCCGGGATGTGGAGGGTTTCGGTCACAGAATGACCCGAGACGCAACCACTAACGAACAGTGCCAAAAAGCCGTAGAGAAAGAATCTTTTTACTGCCATGATGGAATCTCCTTCCAAATTTGAATTCGGTTTTGCGAAATACTTTGTTTAAATAGTAAGAAAATTGATTAATTTTAGCTCTCACCCGGGTTTAAAGTATGCTTGGTCTCAGCAGAATAACCAATTCTTTTCTGAGAATCGAATCCTCTTTATTGCCGAATATATATTTCATGCCCGGGAGTTTCCCCAACCCGACTACATTACTACCTGCATCGGTCTCAACAGACTGGATCAAACCGCCGACAACGAGCATCTCGTTGTTATTCAAACGTACGATAGAGTTCATGGTTCGTTCCCGCACAAAGGGAAGACCGACCTGGTTCAAGCCAAACTGCCGGTATTCAATGGGCTCTTCAAGCTGGGAGATCATGGGAATGATGCTCATGACAATTTCATCATCACTCATTATCGTGGCGTAGACCTCAAGGCGTAAACCTGAAACCACCTGTGCCGTTGTGGCAGATGTTGTCACTACTCCTTCATCCTGTGTTGTCTCGACTTCACTTATATAGGTGACGTTGTCGCCGACATAAATTACTGCAGGCTGGCCGTTCATGACACTGATCCTCGGATTGGCCAGCACCTTGGTCGTGCCCTGTGACTCAAGGGCATCCAGAACAAGGGCAAATGATTTGTTGCCCAGGGTGAGGGTATCGAGAAAATTTCCCGCGTCTGGATAAATCTGCCCGTTGTTGCCGAAGGTCGCGTTAAAATTAAAAGCGCTGTCTTTGAAAAGACTGCTCCAGTCAATACCCTTTTCAGAGCTCTTATCAAGGGTGACCTCAAGGATCTTGGCCTCAATGCTTATCTGCTTGTACATCTCCTCCTTGAGGGTATCCACATAAATCTGGACCTTATCAAGTAAGGGCCTGGGGGCTGTGACCGTGATCAGGCCGAGGGCCGGGTCAACAGAATAAAACCCGCTCTGCGTCTGGGTGATAGTCGCGGTTTGAATGACGGGTGCTTTTTCCTCTTCTCCCTCTTCACCCTCTTCTGAAGGTTTGGCAGATGGAGGCGGTTTGTATCTCTGGGACCAGATAACAAGAATCTGGTCAAGGTTACTCCTGATGATCTCCCAGCGGGAATTATCTGCATCGGTATTGGTTGTGGTGCCTCCACTGGTGTTGATATTTGCCTGCCCCTTGATGCGGGGTGGCAGGGCCACATGAAATTTTCTGGTTTCCTTGAACTTTATTATTATGGTATTGCCTTTCAACTCATAGAAATAGTCTACCTGGCGCAGCATGTTTTCCAGGGCTACAAAAAAATCATCATTAGCCCGGATATCAACATCGATATATACATACTGGTCAACATCACTGGCCCAACTGATATTCATATTGTGCAGGGAACCAAGGCTTTTCATGATATCGCGCAGCGGTACCGGGCCTGCTGTGGTGGATATATCAGCACCCACTTTCAAAGTCAGTTCCTCATCCACACCTGCAGCCTCTTCGCCAAGCCCTGTGTCTTTAATTAAATAGGATGGCTTTTGAAAACGAACCGGCAAAGCTGTTGGCACGACTGCTGCATGAGCAGCAGGGGTGATTTCAGGCTGGACTGGCTGCGCTGTACTTTCCCGAGGCTCTCCGGCAACAGAAGACCCGGAGGGTGCGGATGGTGCTGAAGATTCCATCACAGATGACTGTTGCTGTTGCGTCGATTTGGCAGCGCAACCACTCAGGATAAGCAATGCGCTTAATGCAACTCCGCACAGTAAAATTCTCTTTTTGGCAAGCATAGACTTTTTTCCCGGCATTTTTTTTGGTTTTGAAAGCTGTCCTATTTTCATAGAGTAGGCCCCACCAATATATTTGACATTAAAATGATAATAGTGTCTTTACATCTGCCCTTTAGACCGCGTTCCTTCAAGGGCCAATCTTCCCTTAATGAACCGAGTCAAATCCGCAGGCAGCTGATATCCCGAGAGCAGTATTGCCCGGTATTCTGCCGCCGCTTTATCGCTGTTGCCCTCTTTATCCAGAATTCTGGCGCGGGCTATCATCGTATCAAGTGAATCTCCATAAAGATCTTCATGACGGGCCAAGAGCAGCAGTGCATCCAGGTAACTCCCGCTCTCCTCGGAAAACATGGCGTAACTGATCAGGGCCTCGCTGTCCGGCCTCTTGCTGCTTACAGCCATTTCAAAATACTCCTTGGCCTCGGCATTTCTTTTCATGTTCGCAAGTCCAATCGCGGTATACAGTGCGCTTATCGCATCATTCTCATCTATCTTCAAGGCTTCCTTGCCATAATAGACGGCCTTGGCATTCATCCCCAGGTGCACCAGGTAAAGGGAGGCCAGGCGGCCGGCAAGTTTTCCATTATCCGGCCACATTTCATAGGCTTTTTCATACAACATCAGCGCGTCTTCAAATTGCTCCTGTTTTTCAAGGGCGCGCGCCTTTCTTATTAACTTCTGGGCCTCCAGAACTTCAGGAGACATTTCCATTTTCTGCACAACCTGCAACTTTTCCCCTTCCATGAGTATGGCTTTGTCCTTCTTGACCGCGACCTTTTCCTCTTCGCGTTCAGGCCACTCAAAGGTTGCTCCCTTGGGGGCAATGACAAGGGTGTTGTAGCGTTCAATCGCCTGGAGGTTCTGCAGGTTTAAAATGACGTCCAGAACAAAATCCCAGGGCACATTATCAAGTGCCAGGGTTAGTGTGCCGCCTACACCTTGGGATATTACAATATTCATGCCGCTGATTTCACCAAAAAGCCTGAAAACATTATGCAGGTCTATTTTATAAAAATCTACGGTGATAGGCTGCTTTTCATACCCGGCATAAGCAAACTCCTCCAGAACCGGACTGGTGCTTACAGGTGCTTGAGCTGGCATTGAAACCGGCTTTGTTTTTTCTGGAGCTGGTGTGGCGGCAGTTGTTTCACTTACTTTTGCGAGCTCAGGCTGAGCCGCTTCACCCTTTTGTGCCATTGCCCCAACTGGCGCGGCTTCCTTTTCTGTCATTGCCGGGGTTTTTTTGGTTGCTGCAACAATAGTGGGAGCACTTGCCGCAGGTTTTTTGGCCGGAGGCTCCTTTGCCGCGGTGGCTGCCTCTTTTTGCTTAAAATTCACTAAAATATCATTGCCGTCCCGCTCAACAGTATAGCTTGCATCTCCTGCCGTAAACATTTCGAGCCTGGCAATCAGGGGTTTTTTATCATCCAGAATCTTCCCCTTAATTTGCGTCACAGGCCCTGTTCCTTTTTCCATCGGGAGACTTAAGGATTCGACGACTGAGCCATCGGCATCAACGAAAGAACCATCGGCAATATCGAGAATAATCCTCTGGGGTTCAAACAGTTCATACATTGTAAATGTCGGTGGAGCAGAACCAATGACCCGAAGGATAATTCCATCATCAGATTTACTCGTTTTGATCCCGGTAATCTGATACGGGCCAGGGGCCGCAAAAGCAAGCTGCTCCGCCTTAGCGTTATTCACATTATCTGTTACAATATAAGTGAAAAGCAGCACTGCAAACCATAGCACAGTTTTTCTGAAGCATACCCTGCGGGTCATTGCTATTTTTCCCCCTCTTGTTTCAACACCATTTCCACGGTTTTAAATATTTTGTCTCCGGCAAGGTTGTAGGTGTAATTTTTGACAATCACCTTGTTCGGCACTATCGCCTCAACAACTCCGGTCCGTCCCAATGACATGCCTTCACGGATAACATATCCCTGGTTGTTTGAATCCTGAACCATTGCAAATTCATTGCCTGCACTTGACACAATTGCTACCACACTCAGCTGCCCGGGTTCAAATTTTCGCATTCCCGTCAACTCTTCTATCAGTACCTCTTTAGCCACCACCCGTTCCTCTACAAAAGGAACAAAGGGATCATTCCGGCCTTCCCTTTTATAGACAAATGCATCATTGGGCTCCTGAAACAGGATGGCTGCCATTTTTTCAGTAAATTTCAGTTCTTTTTCAGCCTGCTCCTCGGCAGAGAAGGCAGCAGCAGTCTGCATGCCAATGACGATACAAGTGGCTAAAAATACTAAAACAAATTTATTAATGGTTTTTAAATACACTGTGTCTCTTTATCGTTTCTTTTTGCCCGCTTAGGGTTGTTGTGCTTGCATTTCAGACTCTTCGAGGAATCTGTAGGTAATAAGGTTGATGTTTGAACCGAGCAGCATCTCACCTCTCTGCTTGGAGGCTCCACCCAGGCTGATATTTATAGCAGAAACAATACGGTCAAGCTTGCTGACCTCGAATAAAAAAGTCCCGATATTATGATACGGGCCGTTTACATTGATAGAAACAGGTATCTCGGCATAAAATTCTTTTCTGCGTTCGCCTCCGGGTGAGAATGTCGCCATGTTCAGCCCTGAATTGGTTCCAAGGGCCGAAATATTGGTCAGAAGTGAAGGGATTTCTTTTTTCTGGGGCAGAAGCACGGATGCCTCGGCAAACAGGCGCTTGGTTTCCTCCATTTCCGCCAGATGCTCTTCGAGCTTTGCAGCTATAGCCTTTGCTTCGGTAATCTCTTGGCGCAGGCTTGACTCCCGGCTCTCCAGTCCCTTTATTTCATTGGTCTTTTCAGTATAGTACAGAAAATAAAAGGCAACTATCGGCAAAATTATTACCAGGGCAAATATGGTAATAATAATTTTTTTATCAAGCGGTACGACCTTCTTCTCCAGAAAGGAGTCAAAAGCTTCTTTTGTCTTGTTAACTTTCATCCGTTTTTTAATTGGCTAGTTTGGCAATCAATCTTTAAATGTTTTTCGCTTTACCTAAGCAGTCACCGGTTCAAACGTATTGCCGCACTCAATTATTTTTTCCTATCCCTTTTCCGGCGCCGCTTGCTGATAATCTGCATTTATCACGTTAATTGTTAGTGAAAAAGATTTGAGCTGCCTTCCCTGAACTCCTGTTGTGGATGTGCCAGAGAGTTCAGCAGTTCCAAAATATGGTGAGGTGATAATTGTTTCCATATAGTCTGCAATTGTTGCATTATCCAGAGCTATGCCTGATATGCGCAGTATTGTTCCGCTAAAGCTCATGGAGTTCAGCCAAAGACGGCTTGACGGTGTAAGGGTTGCAAGTTCGTCCATAACCCGCACTGAAAGCTGTGAGCCTTTTTTCAACTGACTAATTGTGTTGAGCTTTGTCTCAAGAAGAGCCTGGTCTTTTTTGAGCTTTTCAATCTGGTTGATAGTTGTCTGGTATTTTGCCTTCTCCTTGGTCAGTTCCGCTATCGAGGTCTGGAGATCATCGACCTTAAATCCAAGGAACAAGGCTACCACTCCTAAAAGTCCCAACACAGCAAGAAAAGTAATACCCAGCCCAAAGACACGCTTACGGGCTTGTATCCTTTTCTTTATCTGTCTTACTGGAAGCAGGTTAATATGAATCATGCCTATCTCACAATTCCGAAGGTCTGATAGCCAGCCCGAGAGCAATAGCCATTTCCGGGCCAATATAGTTCAGGTATTCCTTATCAATATTTTTATTATCTGTTTGAATTTTTATGAATGGATTCAGTATTTCCACCTCCAGCCCAATCTCTTCAGCAAAAAACTGATCCAAACCCTGGACCTTGGAGCCGCCGCCGCTTAAAATAATCTTGCTTAAAGCCATATCCGGATTATTGGTATAATACAGATCGATGGCCTTTTTCAGCTCAAGGGCCCACTGGGTACAGGTATTGGTAAAGATATCATCAAGGTCCTTCTGTTTTTCTTCAACAGGCTCATAGCCCATTTTAAGACCTTCGGCCTCATCAGCGGTAACACCAAACCTGGTCTGTATCTGGTCCGTTAACTGCCTGCTGCCGACAACAACATCACGGGCCAGCACGGATATGCCCTGGGAGACAATATTTATGCTCATCTTGGTGGCACCAATATCAACCAGGGCTACATTTTCATCCAGGCTGTAATTAGTGTCAAATATGTTTTCCAGGGCAAAAGCACCTATGTCGACAATAACCACCTTCAGGCCGGCAGACTGCAGCATGGATAGATATCCATTGACAACTTCCCTTTTGGCAGCCACCAGCATGACATCAGTACGCTCGTACTCTTCAGTATTGGTGTGCAGGTCCTGATAGTCCAGGTAGACATCCTCGATATCAAAGGGGATATACTGGCCAACCTCTGCCTGGATATAATCATCAAGCTCCTTTTCTTCCATCACTGCAAGGTTGATCTTTTTGACAATGACAGAGTATCCAGATATAGATATTGCTACACTTTTCTCTTTTAGTTTCAGATTTTTTATCAGTGTCGTAATGACCCCTGCCACCGCTTCAGGTTCCTGCAAAATGCCGTCTTCAACCGCACCTTCCGGAAGCTTTGCGGTACCGAGGGATACAAGCTTAAAAGTATCGCCCGATTGTGCAACCTGGCTGATTTTTATAGCATGAGAGCCAATATCAATACCGAGTGGAAACTGCTCTTTTTTTGTTGAAAGCAGCTTAACTTGTGGAAGCTTTATTTGGGAAAGAGGCAAACCGCCCATAGTTCACCATTTAAGGAGGTTTATTGTTACGTTATCTTGATGCATCAAAAACCATATAAAAACAAATTACAAGGTTGTTTTATATTTCTGCTGTATTGCATCAAGCGCAATAATGTCTTCAACAGGGGACATAATTTTATTTTTAATGTCAAGCGAAATCTCTACAAGAGGCCGTTTTATATATAAAAATATTAATTTTCCCGGTGAAAATTCTTTCAGGGTCGCTCCTGGCCTCAAAATTGATAGTAAATTGCCCCTGCCGATTTAAAAAACTTTATCATCATTCGCAGTTTAAAATTACAACCGTTTATTCATCTACAATAACCGTGCCATTTAATTTCAAATTTCCAACAGCGTCGATAAAAACTCCCTGCAAAGGAAGAATACGGGCCCTGCCACAGAGAAGGAAACTGACCCAAGGCCCTGTTATTATTATAATTTTTATAGCGACTCTCTTTTCCGGTCTTACGACCCAAAATATTTTCTCCTGGGTATGGCTATGCTGCACATAAAACTATCATGGCGTATGCCACTTTCACACTTAATGGTAAACGTTTTTTACTGAATCCTTTTTAAAGCCTGACATAGCCGCAAATCAAGTTTACACATCGCGCCGGATACGATCGTTGATGGAATTACATCATACCAACCATATAACAACATTCATATTTCAGGCAGGTATTCTTGTTAAACAGGTTTTTCCATTCAATTAAATTGCTCGCATCTTTAATCCTTCTTGTTTTTTAGCTGGTTTTGGTTTAAAACTTTGCCGATTTTAACGATTCCAATCAAGTAGAGGAATTTACCCATTGGCCGAGAAAAATCTTAATACAAAACGAAAGTCCACCGCACGAGAGTATATTGAAGCGATTCTCATTGCGCTTCTGCTTGCCCTTTTTATCAGGACCTTTGTTGTCCAGGCCTTTAAAATTCCCTCCGGGTCTATGCAGGACACCCTTCTGATCGGAGACCACATTCTCGTCAATAAGTTTTTATACGGTGTAAAAAACCCCTTTAACGGCAATACCTGGATCCCGCTAAATAAACCTGGCCGAAGAGATATTGTAGTCTTCAGGTACCCTGTAAATCCTTCCCAGGACTATATTAAGAGAGTTGTCGGCGTGCAGGGGGATACCATTCAAATCAAAGATAAAAAGGTTTATGTCAATGGAGAGCTGCAAGATGAAAACTATGCCATCTTTCTTGACAACAAAATTCTTCCCGCAAATCTGCAGGGACGTGACAACATGGGCCCGATAACAGTCCCTGAAAATTCTCTTTTTGTTATGGGTGATAACCGCGACAACAGTTATGACAGCAGATTCTGGAAATTTGTTGACTTGAAATCCGTAAAAGGAAAAGCCTTTATTCTCTACTGGTCCTGGGATAAAGAAAATTTCTCGGTTCGGTGGAACAGGATTGGCAGCCTTGTGCATTAATCGCACTTTAGGAAAGCCGCAGCTCAAACCATAAAACTCGTTTTTTTGTTTCATTTGCTTGACTTTTTTCCTCTCTTGTTATCCAATAAATGCGATTAGGGTTACATCAAAATATGGATACGGCATGAACAAAGGACCAGCATGAGCAGCGAGTACCTTTTTGCCCATAAACACATTCTCGGCCTCGATCACCTCTCCGTTCCCGATAT
>JAHEID010000133.1 GCA_024639555.1 Deltaproteobacteria bacterium | reverse complement strand
TGTTGTTCGCAATAGTTAATAATTTATTAAACCCATGAACCCTTAACGTCTGAAGGTTACTTTAATACAAGCGGTTGGAGCTGTTTTGCCAATCAACAACAGCAGGCAAACCGATTATTTATGCCAATTTTTCAGGATGCCTTTCTTAGTTTCAGTGAATATTGAAAAGCCTCCCTTACCAACCACAAAATCTCATTATACCCGAATGGCTTAAAAATAAGGAAATCAATTCCTGAGCAGCCGTATTTATCCTCATAAAATCTGCTTGGCAGTGTAACCATCATTGCAATGGGCAAGCAGCAATCAATTGTTTCAATATGAGTAACAAAAGCGGTAACATCCAGTCCTGGAATAGCGTGATCGAATAACAGCAGTTCGTATTTCCCGCTTATGAGTTTTGCAACGCATTCATGTTCCCTCATAACCGATGCAACTTTGCAGCCGATCCGCGTGAGAATTTCTTCCATCATCACTAATTGATCGTTTCTGCAATCAAAGAGCAAAACTTCCATGTTGCTTAAGTCTAACACGATACCACCTTATACTGAGCAGGTTCCGGCTCATAGAATTTTGCGGTCCGGTTCATTCGGCTCCCCTTCCAGCATATTTGTTGTATCCAGTATATCCACACCGTCAAAATCTTTCGTTTTAAAGTTGTCAACTTCTCTGAAATTAGAAAGTATCTCTGAAATTATCTTTAATTGCTCTTTTATGATAATGAGCTTTTCTTTTGTATGTTCTTCCTTGCTGCTGGCTAATAAAAGATCAACATAGCCGAAAATAATTGTGAAAGGCCGACTGAATTGAAAGACTATGGAAGCCGTTGCAGCCAGCGCTCCCCGCAGCAGGTGGTTTTCTATATTGCCCCAGCCCAGACGCCTGTCCTGGCTCCCTCGCCTGTCAGCCGATTTTCTCCTGTCCTCATCTCGTCTCCGGTTAAGACCTTTTCGCCGGTCTCCTGTATCTGGTTGTTTAATACTGTTGTTTCTTGTTTCCATTCATTCACCCTGCAATGATAAATTCAAGGTGACAGGACTATTTTCGTTTTGGGAGACGTCATTGCATTAATTTTTGGCCATTAAAATAATCAACAGGTGTTTTTTTGAGCACGTTTAAAATTTATTTGAACTATTGTTTATGCCGAACGTACTCTAATTAATATACATTTCGTCCTGCACGCTGCCAAGCAAAATTGACCTCAAAACCCTCCAATAACGCGCAAATGTATCAGCCTAAAATTGCAATTAACGCAACAGGCTCAATGCATCGTGATATATGTATTCTCATACCGCGGTCACCCTACTTCAGGAGTAGAGGAAAACTTTCCATCATAATGCAATGAAACCTTTTCTATGGGTTAAATACTTAACTTAGTATGGAAAAAAGTCAATCGACCTTCAGGAGTATTTTCTAGAGTAGTTTATTTGTCAGGCTGGAGCGAAATCCAGTCCTTTAGATGTATTTTATCTTAGTGAACAACAGTTTATATTGATATGAATTTAGAGCCATACGATTTAATGCCGGCAGAACTATATTGGGTTTCACAATAATCCAATTGTCGTGTAACCATCGGTAAAATGATCTTGCTTATCGGCTTATGAACCGCGATGTTATTGTGGCTCCTTAGGACCCCACCCTCTTTGTCCAATATGTAAAAAATCTAATTATACAGCCTGTGTATCATTTCAGAATTACATATAATAACCCACTCATGAACCACATGCTTAATAGAGATACTATAGCAATAAGAAATCCCATGAAAGTCTTACTCAAGGCATCCATTTCCTGTTCGTGAATTTCTTTTGTGCGCTCTTTCATTTTATGACCTCTTTCGTCTATAATCTTTTAACTGTTGCCCTTCATTGCCCCATCCTATGAGAACGTTTACAGCTTATAGTGATATTAGCAAAACACATGCCATTATGGACAAGTGTGAAAATGTTGAGTTGTTCCATGGACTTATGGGGAATTTCGTGTTTTGTGTCTCTGGCGGATGTGGAAGATTTGGTGATAATACTGACAAATTTGGTCATATTGCCATATGCAGATGGACAAAAGGAAAACACTTCAGATGACAAGGCTTAATGATATGATGGCAGGGAAGAACAGTCTTGATGCGCAAGTCATCTTAGTAACGGCGAACTATTGATCCCAATTCTATATTGTTGCCATATTGTTATCTGGATGGTGTTATTTTTCATTAATACGTCATCATAAATGTAAGGTCAAAATTTTTTAAAAAGCTGGGTTTAAATTCATATCTCTTTATAAATTGTGATTAACCGAGACAAAATACTACTAAAGGACTAGGCGCTCCCCAGCCTGACAAAAAATTACTCTAGAAAATACTCCTGAAGGTCGATTGACTTTTTAATATTAAGTTATGTATTCATTATCACACAAAATATCATTGCATTATTATGACGGACTTCCCTCAAATGTTTTTTGCATTTGGTGTATTCAAACTAAACATTAAATTGTCCGTGAAGTATGGAAACCTTTGAAGGGGCTTGCAAAAAGTTTCTATTGTCTCAAGCGATATAAATATTCTTAAATTTATCTTGTGGGGAAATTATTTTAACAATCCTTTGCAGGTGCTACAATGTGGCACAGGAAATTTCTTGACAATGTATTTAATTTGTAAGTATATAAAAGATATATCTATGAAACATAGTTGTTAGGAATTTCCATTCATTGATGATTGTTTTTGTAATCATGATGAATTTTAAAGTAGCTTTCGGAATAAAGCTTTTTAGATGAACGCAGCATCTAATAGTTACAGGTGCGTGGCTTTTATTTACCTAACAATACGGGTGCGTGATGAGAAGATTGGCAAGCCTTTTTTTGCTGCTATTTTTTGCTAACACACTATCCGGTCATTCAATGTTCATGTTGAGTATTGAAAAAGGCAGGGTTTATGCTGAAAATTATAACCTGAGCCATGTACTCAAGGCAGCATATTCATCACCTGCAAAAAATCCTGACAACATACAGCCAGTCTACGGTCCTGGCCTGTATCTCAATCATCGGCATGTTCAGTTAACAAGATATGCCATTCCTGAAAATCTGGATGCATCTGCCATTGCAGGTTTATTTTCAAGTATTGACTACTTGGCAGCGTATCCTGCCTCTTCCGGTTCTCTGAAGGCAAGTCCTTTCCAAAAACAGCTTGGATTTTGCAAGCGATTAAAATTACCAATTGCACCTTTGCTGCAATCATCTGCCCTGCTGATCTGAAGGATTTTATATTCTGTTTTATCGTGTCACACCTTTGTGTCCACAATGGGCGCAGTCAGGTAAGGACTCATGTACAAGGTCTTTTAATTATGGGAATTTAAGAAGTTATTGAGAGCAGCATGAAATATTCAGGATCTGAAAAAAGTTCAAAAAACCTCTTCTGGGCTGCTTTAATTCTGTTCCTGGTAGGGATGCATAGCATCCTGCTCGGACTGACCATCTATTTTTATACGGATTTCTTCTATAAGACTTTCTTTGCAACAAGCATTGAAAATATTTTTTTCGTGCGGCAGTCAGGCGTATTTCTCTTTCTGGCAGGACTTTTTTATCTCTATCCCCTTGTGAACCTCAAAAATCTCTACAACCTGGTCCTTTTAGTTATTCTCTCCAAGATAGTTGCTGTTATTTTTCTCATATCCAATGCGAAATTTACAACTGCACCGGAGATGATATACCTTGGCGCATTTTTTGACGGTCTGATGGGAGCGGTGCTCATAGCAGTATATGTCCAGTGCAGGAAAGCACATTCATTACGGGTTAATCCAAGCATTATGCCAACCGATGAAGCAAGCTTAAAGGAAGTTGCCTGATGAAGGCTTTGCCATGAAAAGATTAGGCGAATATTTAATTGAAAATGACATATGCGATAAAGCGCTGCTGGACACTGCGTTGCAGGAACAGGCACAGCTCAAGAGCAAGGGCGTTTTCAAGCCCCTCGGCTCTGTGCTCAAGGATTCACATGATGTATCGCAGCAGGATCTTGATACAGCAATTTCCCTCATGCACCTGAATATCCTCTCTTCATCAGTATTTTTTCAGAGCATTGCAAAGGAAACATTACTTAAAACGCTTGACGGAGCGCAGTTTCGGATTGTGCCTGAAGACAGCGTTATTTTCAGCCAGGGAGAGGAACCGGAAAGTTTTTTCATTGTCATTTCAGGTACAGTCAAGATATTCAAGACCTCAGCTGATGGCCAGGAAAGCATCGTCGCCTCTCTGAAAGAAGGCGAGGGATTTGGCGAGGTATCCCTCCTGACAGGCGAGCGGCATTCCGCATCTGCCAAGACCGTAGCACCAACGGGTCTGCTCGTCTTTACGAAAAAAGACTTCCATAGCCTGATCGAATCTCATCCGGATATTTCCCTGGCACTCATTAAAGGTTTTGCCAGCCGTTTGAACCAGAAAGATGAAGAGATTGTCAAGGCCGAAGAAAAGGAAAAGGCATATCAGCAGTTCGTGAGCCAGGAAAGTGAGCTTTCTCTGCCTGATCTCATAGGCCAGACACGTACGATCAATAACCTGAGAAAGAAGATACACGAGGCAGCTGAGAACGATTTGCCGGCCCTCGTTCAGGGAGTCCTAGGCACGGAGAAGCTCGTAGTTGCCGGGACAATCCATAAAAATAGCGGCCGCTCTTCAGAGCCGTTTCTCGCCATGGATGCTGAGGATATCACCATTGAGGGCTACGGTGCCATACCTGATACAGACTCAAACACACTGCAACTGGAAATGGCTCAAAGTAGTGTCCTCTTCGGCTATGAAGAAGGGGCTTTTTCCTTTTCCAAAACAAGAGGCCTGGGACTCCTGCAGATATGCCGCCAGGGGACTGTTGTTGTCCGTAACATAGATAAGCTGACAAAAGGGGTACAGGAGAAACTGTACAACTATCTGCTCGAAGGGACTTTTATGACAGTTGGGGGCCAAAAGCCCATTGCCTCAAATGCCCGGATAATAGCCACTACCTCAGAAGATCTTGATAAGTTTGTCTCAGAGGAAAGATTTAACAACAAACTGCTGGAATTGCTGATATCCAACAGTTTGACCGTTCCTCCAATCAAGAAACGCAAGAGCGACCTTCGCCTCCTGGTGGATTTTATCATAATCATGGAATGCTTTAAGACGCCTGACCGCAAGATTATCAAGGGCATTTCACCGGAAGCCTATCAACGTATCATGGAGTACGACTGGCCCGGCAACATGGACGAACTGCAGATCGTTATCCGTAGGGCAATTAACCTGGCACAGGGTGAATACCTGATGCCGGAGGATATATTCATCGGGATTGCCCCGCCAAAGGGTAAATATACAATTAACATACTTCAGTTCGCCAGGATAAAGGCATTGTTCAAAAGCCGTTTATACCCAGTGGGGCTGCAGATAATAACGTCTGCAGTATTCAGCCTTATTTTCATCATGGCCTTTCTCGGCAGCAGATCTCCGAACAGCAATGTCACAGTGTTGCTCGTCTGGGCCATGTGGTGGCCGATGCTTACCGTAAGCTGGCTGGTCGGGGCCCGCATATGGTGCTCTGTCTGCCCCATGGGGGCTGTAAATGACCTGCTGAACAGGGTAGGAAAAAAGAAGTTCAAGGTCCCGGCTTTAATACGGGATCATGGCATTTATTTGAGCGCCATCGGCCTGGGGGTGATCATATGGGCCGAAGCAGCTTCAAAAATGCCGTACTCGCCCATGGCCACAGGTCTGCTGCTGCTGTCCATTGCCGCTTTTGCCGTCCTCTCCGGTATTTTCTATGAGCGCAGGCTCTGGTGCAAGTATTTGTGCCCCCTGGGCCGTCTGGCCGGAATATTCGCTGGATGTTCAATAATTGAATGGCGCTCCAACAGCAGTATCTGCAACAGCACATGCAAAAACAACTCCTGCTACAAAGGGGATGAAACGACCAAAGGATGCCCCCTGTATCAGGGCCCTTTTGCCTTGAGTTCGAATCAGGAATGCATCCTGTGCGGCAATTGTGTCAAGACATGCCCTAATGACTCTCCTGCCTTAAATTTGCGTATGCCAGGGCATGAATTATGGGCCACCCTGAAACCTGAAAAGGTGACCATAATATTTGTTCCGGTAATCCTTGGGACACAATTGTTCCGCGGCATTGAGCATGCCGTCTTCGTACAAACCCTTATAGCCAATACGCATTCGACCTGGCTGCTTTATGCGTTGCTCCTGCTGACATGCATAACCATTTCGTATGGCTTTATCCAGGCAGCAGGCAATGTATCCTTTGCAAAACTGAAAAACGAAACGGTGAAAAAGGCTGAACTCTTTACCCATGCTATCATTCCGCTTGCCTTTGCCTACGAGTTTGTTTACCAGCTCAAGCCGCTTCTCACCCGGCTTGGTACTTT
>JAHEID010000132.1 GCA_024639555.1 Deltaproteobacteria bacterium | reverse complement strand
ATGGTGATCAGAGCAGAGTAGATAATAGGCCACAGGTCGTTCTCACCGTAATATACCGAGCAGATGGCCGGCACAAACATGGAACTGCCTGTAACTATTAATAAAAGCCCAATTACATGTGCGATTGAGGTGAAATGCATAAGCAGTAGGGTCGGAGAAGCAAGGGGACGGAATTATATAATAATCCTGCTATATTATGATGTCAGCGCAACTGATATTCGCTGTTTAGGTCTCTTCCTCCTGTTTAGGGATACCTTAAATAGCTCTAAAATTGCCGAAAGTCAAGCAAAACCATACCTTTGTCTTAGTTTTATTCAATTAATTCAACATGTTAGGTTTTGGTAAATGGACCGAATAGTTATGAGAAAAAGGATCTGTTGCCTTTTTTGGGGAAGGCAACAGATCCAAAGAACAAATTGACCTTTTAGGAAACGTTCATATGTCTATTTCAATTTTGAGGAAGGGATGGAAAAGTTAACACTCGTAGCAGTTATGTTGAATTTTTCAGAGGTAGAAATTGGTAACGTTTGAGCTCACTTGCGGGCCGGAAGCGTTTCCGTCAAGTTCAGTGATTTGTTATGGATTTTCTTGTTATTTTAATATGTTAAGCTGTTCGCAAATTATTGCTCTGTGCAGCTTTCTTGTATTTGATATTGTAGCCCACAATATTGGCACTTCGCATGTTTCATTAATAAAACCGGGTGACTTATGGCATTTGTTTTGTTGCACTTTGGACAATGCAATGCTTTTACCTTTTTCATGGGAATGTTCCAGAGGAAAACCCATGAATAGAGAGTAACTATACCTAGAATTATGTCGAATTGGTCACCAAATATTTTGATTAATGACATCCAAATGATATGACCTGCAATTGGCCACGTAATAAAGACTAGAAAAAACATATTTCTATAGGCTCTGACTTTGTTCCAAAACTTATAATACTGATCATTCATATTTGGGGGGTTGATCCATAACGCTTGAGCTAACTTGGCGGGCCGGAAGCGTTTCCGTCAGCCACGCCTATTTTTTCCCGTCAAGTAGCGATTTGTTGTGCGATTTTTATTATTTCTATTGAGTAAAGAAATTAAATTGTATTTAGTTCGCATATATGCTAACATGCACCCATGCGAAAAATAGTTTTCTATCGTCTCAAGAACAATGAGTGCCCAGTCGAGAATTTCCTTGAATCCCTTTCCAATAAACAGGTTGAAAAGGTTTTCTTTGTTCTTGAATTGATTGAAACCATTGATGTTGTTCCCCGTAAATTTTTCAAGAAACTGGAGGCGACTGACGATATTTGGGAGGTTCGCGTCCAGTATGGAAATAACATTTTTCGTTTATTCGGCTTTTTTGTTGGCAATGACCTTATAGTTTTAAACCATGCTTTCACAAAAAAGACCCAGAAAGTTCCCAATAAAGAAATCAAAATCGCCGAACAAAGGAAGAAAGATTATTTTTCAAAAAGGAGGTAGTTATGAGCGACTTGCAAAAATATAAAAATAAACGGATGAAAAAAGATCCTGATTTCTGGAAAGGTTACGACGAGCGTTTTGAAACTTTTAAGCTTGGAGTTCTTTTAAAACAGGCTCGTGTCGAAGCTGGCATGACCCAGGAACAAATTGCCCGTGAACTCAAAACCACTAAGTCAGTAATTTCCAGAATGGAGAATCATGCAACTGATATCCGTTTATCCACCCTTGAGAAGTTTGCCAAAGCTGTTGGCCGACATATAGAAGTAGCTTTGGTCTGAGTCCTCCTTTTTGTAATTTCTTGCTTCAAATGACCCCCTGGATTCTCATGGGATTTTTTTGTCCCGCACAACGTTTGAGCTCACAGGTTGACAGCGCGTCAGTGCTGGCAATCCTTGTGCATTTGTTAGGTTTTGTTACTATGCTCCAGCGTTATGATTACATTTCCCTTTTTGTGTCCTTTTTCAACATACCGAAAAGCCTCGGCTGTCTGTTCCAGCGGATAGCACCTATCTATGACCGGTTTTAGCTTCCCAGCCTCAATAAGCTCTTTGAAGAAATCCAGGTCTTCTACACTTTCGCCCGCTACCCCGCCCTTAACTTTCTTACCGCCTCTCATTGAGGTCCATATTATTTGAACAAGCTCTGTGAGATCCATTACAACCGGAAGAAAAATACCCTTATGCTTCAGCGATTTATTGCAACGTGAAAACGAAGTCTTGCCTACTGTATCAAGAATAAGATCATAGGTCTCGCCGCTTTCGGTATAATCCTCTTGGGTGTAATCAATAACCTTGTCGGCTCCAAGGGATTTCACCATTTCTAAATTCGTGGTGCTGCATACCCCGGTAACTTCTGCTCCAAAGTATTTGGCAAGCTGCACCGCATAGGTGCCAATCGCTCCAGAAGCACCATAGATAAGTATTTTATGACCGGCCTGTATAGCCCCCTTGCCCCGAAGGTAAAATAACGCTGTACTCGCCCCCAGGAAAATGGGGGCTACTTCCTCCCAAGCCACGTTGGCCGGTTTTATCGTCAACACCCCGTCTTCCGGCACGCATGTGTACTCAGCATGAGCCCCAAAAGTCATTCCGGGTGTTCCAAAAACCTGGTCACCTTCTTTAAATCGTTCTACATCTTTACCAACCGCCTCAATTTCTCCGGCCAGATCAATTCCCAGAATATTTATTCTTGGTTTAAATACTCCAAACATGAACAGTCGAGCGGGGAGCTGGAACACTCCAGGGACAAATGTGAAATTGCGAACGTTACAGTCTGTGGATGTTACTGTTGTCGCGTGTATTTTTATTAGTACTTCATTGTCCTTGGGAGCAGGTTTGTCTATCTCTTTGAGTTGAAGCTCATCCGGTGGTCCGAATTTTGTGTGTAGAATCGCTTTAATATGTGTTCCTCATTGGTTGCTTGTATTTGGTCATTTTTAGAACAATTTACAACAATATTTCCAGCAAAATTGTAAAACCTAACAACTTATTAGACAGTGATTTTGCAGTTTACTCCCTTTATTGCGGGTGAAAAACTGCATAATTGTAGTTTTTGTCAGTGAAGCTTTATCCTGTATAACTGGATATTGCTGCAGGATCGCATTTTTATCAATAATTGCACCTGGTATTATCTAACAGACTTTCTTAATTTCTCAAAATCGAGATATTTAAAAAATGTGGTCTCTTTCCCAAATGGTAAGGGTATTTCTTGGAAAGAGTAACAAGTTATGCCGAAATTTCGGATATTGAAAAAATGATCTGCCCGTTTTTTTTGCGGTCAAGGTTTTTCCCTTAAATAGCGCTTCAACACATAAACCCCGTCCGGGGTAAACGGTTCTTTCTCACTTAAGGCAAGTACTTTCTCGGGTTCAGCGAAGAATCCGCTTGCAACTTCTTCCTCCTGCAGGATCAACTCACCGTCATAGCTGCAGGAAAAAACTCTACCCCAGACCCGGTTTTTGCCCTCCTGGTAGAAAAAGGTGAAATGTGGAGCAAGTGTTGTGTCCCTGATTCCCAGTTCCTCTTCAAGTTCACGCCGGGCTGATTCGTCGTAACTCTCACCTGCAAGCACGACACCGCCTGCAGCCACATCATAATACCCTGGATAGATATCCTTGCTCATGGTGCGCTTCTGAACAAAAAGCTCGCCCCGGCTGTTGAAGACCAGGATGTAGCAGGCGCGGTGCGGCAGGCCACCGGCCCGCATTTCCTGCCTGGGGGCGCTGCCAGTTTCGTTATTGTCCCTGTCAACTATCAGGACAACCTCGTCATGTGGATTCATGCTCGATATGAAACGGTTCGGTTTACGTCCGGTTAAAAAACAGCCGGGCCTGAAGAAGCTGCACTCTTTTGCCTGGAAGAATGTATACGTAATATGCGCGCTGCAGGCAAGAAGAATTGCCGCCGCATGCCCAAATTGAAAGAAATCTGCCGGGTGGTCGCAGGCCATCTGCTGGAAAAAAAATTATTCTGGGGTAGAATTGGGGCATGGCAAAAAAAGAACAGAAGGCACTATGCGATTTCTGCGGCGGCACCGGCCAGCTCAGTTTTTTCAAAGGGGCCAGCAGGTTTCTTCTTTCAACAGAGGAATGCGAAGAGTGCGCCGGGACAGGTTACCGGCTGGAGAGCGGGAGTCCGGAAAGGGATGGTGCTGGAGCGGCAAAGGAAAAAAGATCAAAAAAAAGGGGATGAAGCTTTTTGTTATCTTCCCTTTAACTCCTGCTTGAGCAGGCAGCAGGAGATTTTATACAGTGGTTTTCCCGCGGCATCATAGCTCAGATTTTCCGTCTGCAGGAGCTTGTTGATCACGCAGCCTTCCGGGATATCAAGGCTGAAGAGTCTGGTCTCTGTAATGCCGGTGTTGGCGATGAGCCGGTTTTCTGCAATCCTGAATCCGTTTACCGGGTAATCCTCGCATAAAGGGCACTGGTAAACCCTGCCGTTAGGAAAAATGAAGTAATTTTCCGCCACGCGGCCGGCGCATTCAAATTTTTCCCCTGGTTCCAGATACACCTTTGGGAAGATCGCCGTTATTCCATGTGCCGCCGCATCAGCCGCCACCCCGGGAATTTTTGCCAGCCATTCTGCCGGAGTGAGCTGCCATGTGTCCGCATCGCTTATTGCTGTTTTACCCCTGATGCCGATAACCTGGATAAAGAAACGTTTTACCCCCCACGCGGCCAGCAGGGGGACCATCTTGTGCAGGTGATCAATATTGTACCTGCTCACCGTGTAGATCAGACTGACGTTGAAACCTGAAGCAACAGCAGACCGCAGGTTTGTCGTACAGGTTTGAAAAACACCGTCCCCGCGGAGCATATCGTTTATTTCAGGGGTGGGGCCGTCCAGACTGAAGCTTAAAAAATCAAGGTCTGAAGTTTTTACGTTAGCCAGGAAATCATGGAAAAGGAAACCGTTGGTATCAACAGTAACAGAGGAATATCCCAGTTCTTTGGCAAAGCGGACAGCATGGGGAAGATCAGGATGCATGGTAGGCTCACCGCCCAGAAAAATAACATTGGTCTCTTTTCTGTCATCCTGGAAGAGTTTGAGCCATTTTTCCAGGTTTTCTCTTGATACGGTTTCTGTACCTTGCTCTTTGGGGTTGATATAGCAGTGGCGGCATGAGAGGTTGCACGCGGTCAGAATATGAAAAAAGATATTTCTTTCGCCGCGCTTGAATCCCACGGTCTTTGCTTGCGGCAGGCTCATTTTCCTTTCACCGCTGCAATTTGTTCAAGGGTATAGCGGGCCAGGGGGCTGTCCTGCCAATATGTATTCTCCCCGTCAGCAAAAAAAGTCCTGAAAAGTTCCAAACTTTCCAGGCGCAGGACATGTGGTGTTATGGCAACTGACATTTCCCTGTACAGGGGGGTGAGTTTGCTGAGGTCGAGGCTGGTGCCGCCTCCCATGACATCCTCGTAAGCATATACGAAAGTGCGGATATTGTTTAAAAGCAGGGTTACAAAGCACATGAGGCAGGGTTCCATGGTTGAATAGACAACTATTCCGGAGCGCTCGATCTGTGGATGCTGCGCAAAAAGTTTTCGCAGTGCCATAATTTCCGCATGGTCCAGCTCATTTTCATCAGGCGCCCTGGAGTTGATCCTCCTTCCCCTGCTGACAATTTCATCTTCATACACCATAACGCAGCCCACCGGGAATTCTCCTGCAATAAGGGCCTTCCTGGCTTCCAGCAGGGCTTCTCCCATATATTTTTCAGGATTATTCATTCAGGTGCTCCTTGATTTACGAATATTTCAGGTGCAGCGGAAACAAAAGTTGCAATACTATACAGTACCAATGTAAAGAAAAAGCTATCAAATCATTTACACTATAATCATGCAAGAGCAAATGCGTGAATGGAGGAGGACTGGAAATGGACAGATATACAAAAGGGTTTGTGCTGGCTTCTTTAGTATATTTTTTCCTGGCTGCAGGTCTTGGTATCTGGATGGGTATGGCTGAAACCACGGAATCAGTGAAATTTGCCCATGTCCATTTCAACCTTCTCGGTTTTATGGCCATGATGATCTACGGGGTGGGGTATTTTATCCTGCCGCGCTTTAATGCCAGGACACTGAAATGGCCGCAGCTGCTGCCGGTGCATTTTATTATTGCCAACCTCGGCCTGATCGGCATGGTGTTTACTGCATCTGAAAGGCCTTCTGCAGGATTTACCCTTTTTGCCATACTCTCGGTCCTTTCAGTTTTCCTGTTCAGCTTAAATCTTGGGGTTACCCTCATGGCGCCCCAGGAGGAAGAGGAGGAAGCCGCTACGGCAGAACCTGCAGCGCAGGTTGAAATTACCCCGGAGACCAGGGTGGGGGAGATCCTCACCAAATGGCCGCAGACCCTCGACATCCTGGTGAATAACGGTTTTAAGCCCCTGGCTGACCCCACGCACCGGGAAAAAGTAAAAGAGCTGCCGGT
>JAHEID010000028.1:11865-20478 GCA_024639555.1 Deltaproteobacteria bacterium | reverse complement strand
TAAATCTTTATTACGTTCATTTTGCTTGCCCAAAACGAACCAAAAAGGCAGCCGTTCACTTGGTCTGCTGATAGCAGACTGCCCTGCGCTGCTCAAAATAACCGGGCGCTGCGAAACTCGCGAAGTTTATACCCCTTTACGGGGTGCTCAGACAGTCCTCGCGCTATTCCGGTTATTTTTCCGCTGCTCGGCTGCGTGAAATGGCTTATAATAAACATTTTATTACTGTGTACACAAAGACCCTTTTAGGGTCATCCTATAATCCACCCCTTGCAGGGGTGGTTGTTAAATATATCAGGATGACAATTGGCATATTCCAGCCATTGCGTGTGGGCCTGATGGGGAAAGTATGCGGGAGCGACATAATTCCAGGGATATGGTAACCTTAATGGCACCTTCAAATACCATATTCCGGCATATTAATTTCTTGACTCTCAGCTTTTTCCGACTTACACTTTATTTAAAGTTTTACAGAAACCTCTGTTCAAATTTGAAGAGTATATCATTAATGAAAGGGGTTATTTAATAATGCTTTTATAAGGCCTCCGCCGGAATAATTTATTCTATCGGAGGCTTTTGAGTTTTTCCGCCAAGACAAACTAAAACCTGTTGCAAGGCAGGGAAGTAAAGCCATAGATGGCAGTGTATAGCTGGGCTGCCGAAGCATCCGAAGCCTAATTCCATAACGGAAAGGTGGCTGGTTTCCCTGTTAGTCCCTAAGCGACAGCTTAACCATGCCGCCCCGTTCCGGCTTTTGAGGAGGTAGTAATGAAGGCAAAGACCATCATCCATCTGGCCACCGGAGTGCTCATCATTCCTTTCCTTGCATCCTCCCTTGCCTTAACGCCGCATCAGGCTCAGGCCCAGGCTAAGGACAGCAGCTATCTGGAACCGTCCGAGAAATATAGCCAGGAGGAACTCGCCCAGATGCTGGCACCCATCGCTCTCTATCCCGATGCCCTCCTGTCCCAGGTCCTGATGGCGTCGACCTATCCAATTGAAGTGATAGAGGCAGACCGCTGGGTCCGGAAGAATCCGAAGTTGAAGGGCGAGTCCCTCGACGATGCACTGCTAGACGAGAATTGGGACCCCAGCGTCAAGGCGATGTGTCACTTCCCGTCAATCCTGGCCCTGATGAGTGAACGGATCGCCGAGACCACCAACATCGGAAATGCCTTTCTGGCTCAGGAGGATGAGGTCATTGTCATGGTCCAGGAACTACGGGCCAAGGCCCATGCCCAGGGCAACCTTGCCTCCACTTCCGAACGGAAGGTTATTGTCGAGAAGGAGACAATTATCATACAACCTGCAGACCCAAGGGTTGTCTATGTGCCTTACTATGATCCCTTCTATATCTATGGGCCCTGGTGGTATCCAGCCTACCCGCCGTATTACTGGGGACCCTCGAGGGCAAGCATCGGAATCGGCATATCATACTGGCCTGCCTTTTATTTCGGGTTCGCCTTCAGTGCCTGGAGCTATTTTGATTGGCACCAGCACTATATTTACATTGATGCCTACAGGCGGCCAAGATATGTCAGGCATGACCGATGGCTTGCAAAACCCGGTCGCTGGAATCACTTACCCAGGCACCGACGGGGTGTGGCCTACCGCGATAAATCGACCGCCCGGAAATACGGCCAGTATCCCAGCCGTTTCCGGGAGTTCAGGCCTGCCACACGTGGTTTTCCTGAACGAAGAGATCAGGACCGGGACAGGATCCGCCGCTCCGAGGACCGGACAAGATTTGACCGGGGTACGAGCGTGGATGTTCGGACCAGGATTGATGATAGAGCCAGACAGGAAGCGCTTCGTGTTGAACGTGATCGACAAATACAGCAGCGGACTAGGACTAGGATTGAAACGGAAAGTCAGCAGCGGCAAAGAGTTGAACGTGATCTGCCGGTGCAACAGCGGGCCGAGCAGGAAAGGCGGACGCGGGAGCCTACAAGGATTGAAACTGAAAGACAGCAACGGCAACGGATCAAGCCCGACATACAGGAAAGGGCAAGGATCGAGCAGCAAAGGCAGACGCGTCAGAGGGCTGAGCTCCAACAGCAGCAGCGGAGCCGTAACAATGTCTTCAACCGGGTCAAAGATGGCAGGAGGGAAAGGCAATCAAGCGAGCGCGGCCGGTCCAGCCGACAAGGCCTGAGCAATGACTCCAGTGGCAGGGGCTGGTCAGGTCAGGACAACAGTGGCGGTCGCAGCGGTCAGGGTCGTATTAGACGGTGAGGCGCAGAGGCAAGCAATGATTCAATGCATACAGAGAGGAACGCAGACGATGCTGGTAAAAGTATATAAATACATGATGTTGCGGTTGTTTTTCAGTGCAATGGCAATACTCATCGCGATGGCTGCTCTTGGTTGCTCCTCCACCACAGACAGTGAGCCCCCAGGACAAAAAAGTTTCGCCTCCCCGCAGCAGGCGGTGACCGCCCTGGTTTCCGCGGTGCAGGATAACAACGATGTTGAACTGCTTGCTATATTAGGCCCTGATTCAGAGGACCTCATTTCTTCCGGCGACAAGAACGGGGACCAGAACGGCAGGATTCCCTTTCTAAAGGCCTATGAAGAGAAGAATAGCCTTGCACTGGAGGGCGAAGCCCGCGCGGTGCTCTTAATCGGCGGCAAGGATTATCCCTTCCCGATACCCGTTGTCCGGCAGGGGGACGCCTGGCGCTTCGATATCCAGGCGGGCAGGGATGAAATTCTTAACCGGCGCATCGGCGGAAACGAGCTGCACACCATTGAGGTGATACATGCCTATACAGACGCCCAGCGTGAATATGCATTTCTGGGCCGCGATGGTGGAGGCCCGGAGTTCGCCCAGAAGTTTTCCAGCAGCGAGGGCAAGAAGGACGGACTCTATTGGAAAGCAGGAGAAGGCGTAGAGGAAAGCCCTTTCGGGCCATTGATCGGAAGGGCCACCGAGGAGGGCTATGAAGGTGGTTTTGTTAAGGACCCGCCCGAGCCATTTTACGGCTATTTTTTCAAAATCCTCAAGAAGCAAGGCGAACATGCCAATGGCGGCGCTTACGACTATGTGGTCGATGGCAATATGGTGCTCGGCTTCGCTTTAGTCGCCTATCCCGCCGAGTACGGTGTCTCGGGCGTAATGACCTTTATCATTAACCAGGAAGGCGTAATCTATGAAAAAGACCTGGGCGATGACACGGCCACGGTCGCTGCAGCAATGACCACATTTGATCCAGACGACACCTGGCGCAAGTATGTAGAACCAGCCGAGCAATAATGAACTGAAGGATCGGATCAGACGTGCTCAGTCGGAACAGGTAATGATAATAACGGATTAAATATTTGGTATGATCCGGTTGAAACTGGCAAAATAAGGCAGGGTCCATAATGACTCCGTCTTATTTTTTTTGAGAATTCAAAATGCCGTTTATCTCATTTTTAAATATCTTTAATTCAAGCTTTGGAGGTTCAGATAATGAAAACACCCTTGAGAGTAGTTATTGTTTTTGCGGTCATGGCTTTAAGTGCCCCCTTTTCCCTTCAGGCACGGGAGCTATCACTTGAGCAGGTCAAACAGAATGTTATTAATCTGTACAAGCAGGAGATGGAGGCCCAACCGGGTATTTCGGCCAAGAATTTTAAAAAAATTATTGAGACTGACAGTGAATTCGTTCTGCTGGACGTCCGCTCAAAAGCTGAATTTAACGCTGCGCACCTACCTGGCGCCTTGAATATTGAGCGTGGCAGGCTTGAATGGGTTGTGCCGGATATAATCAAGAAAACAGATAGAACAATATATGTCTATTGCCAGGACGGAAGACGTTCCGGTTTTGCTACCGAGCGGCTTATTCAGATGGGCTATACTAATACCATACATGTTTCCGATGGTTTCGAAGGTTGGGTTACTGCCGGGTACTATGTTTACAACATGCATGGAGAATTTCTTTTAAGCAGCGGCGGGTACAATAAAAGAGAGCCCATGATTGGTAACATCAGCAAATAAACGGCCACTTGACCGTATCTTGTTCGTGAACAAGACTGATATTACCCCTGCTCGCCGCACTATGTAAAAATACAGGATTGGCCAGTTGCTGTTGCCACTGTAAAGCTGAACAAATACAGCCGGATTTGTGACCAGATAATCACTCACCGGCCTTTGTAATTGGTATATTGGTAATGAAAAGTTAATATATCCGCTGGATATGACAATATCAGAAGAGGACCATTAACCTGTTTATTCAATGAGCATGAAGGATCGTATTAATTCAAAAACATTTTGATGTTGCTTACGAGCCAGCTGCATATTTGCTATCTCCTTGACAATACTGTTTTTCCTTTCTGGTTGCTCAAGCCACAGGAATTACAAACCCCAGCCGAACTTAATCGGTTCCAGTGAATCTGGAAAAGCTTCATACTACTCCAAGAAATAACAATATTGGAAAACAGCAAGCGGTGAAAGATTTAATAATTACTCAATGACTGCAGCTCACAAATCATTACCATTTGGAACAAAGGTAAAGGTTAAAAATGCCACTGGATATGTGAAGCTCTTCGAAGAAAATAGGGAGGAGTTTTGGATTATTTAATTGTATTATATTAGACTGAAATTATTATATTAATTTTTTAAATCTTCTAATAATGCATTTTGCATGTTGACAAACGCAGCATTACCCTGTTTAATGCCTTATGTATAATAATTTAAGTATGTTATTAAGATATGGCACACAGGACAGAACTCAACACGCAGATTGCGCACCTTACGGGTTTAAGTAAACATACGATTGACCGGATTGGGGTGAATTTGAACAAAGGCGGGCTTCTCCTGGCTGGAGGCCGGGGGCGCCATGCCCCTGACATGGGTCCAGAGGACCTCAAAAATATCATCCTGGCAATACTGGGATCTGAATCAACCGGTGTGGTTTTTAAAACGGTATTGAAACTGCACATGCTCACGGCAAACGATGGGCAAAATTTTGGCGACATACTCCTTGATATCTGCACAGATCCTGGAAAGGCTGCAGAAGTTATGCAGATAAGCGTGTTGCGCAATTATCCCGGAGCAACAATTTACTGGAAGGATGAAAGAAATACCCGAATTGGCAGGAGACAGTATTTCAGAAATCTCTCTGAGCAGAAACAGCCGGGCATGAGAGTTGTTGCTTCTTTAAGCGGCAATGTTGTCAGTAAGCTGGTGCAACTTGTCTCAGGCCATGAACCGTTGGAGGAAAAATCTGCGGAGTAAATAAAAAAAGCCGGTAAAGGAAAAATCCTTAACCGGCTTGATATCGGCCTTACCAGAATTTTCTATACTGTTTGGAAGGCTTTCTGCTCTACCTTCATGCACGATGAAGCTAACAACCCTTGACACCTCAGGTTCCGCCTTTGCCGGCTTTGCCAGCAGCAGTGGACTCATTGTCCGCGGTAACTGCGGCCTTGGAGCCGAGAATGTGCTGGCGTGAGACCTTGACCCTGAGATTGTCTGCAATCTCAAGGGTGACCACCGTATCTGTGAGGCCAGTAATAAGACCGTGCAGGCCGCCGCTGGTTACAACAGAATCCCCCTTTTGCAGATTTCTCAGATAGGCCTGGTGCTCCTTTGCTTTTTTCTGTTGTGGTCTTATAAGCAGAAAGTAAAAAATCACAAATATAAGGATGAGGGGTATGAAAGAGACGATACCGCCTCCCCCGGGAGCTGCTCCATTCGCAGCATATGCAATGCCTGTCATTTAGTTTCCTCCGTTTATTAATTTATATGTACTTAATGAATTTCTTCCTTTTTACAATAAGTATATTAATCATGTTCTTCACGCAAAGCATAAAAATACTTCCTGAACTGCAGGAACGCATCATTTTTTATGGCCTCCCGCATTGACCGCATAAGTCTGACAAAATAATGCAGGTTATGAATTGTATTCAGATGATACGCCAGTATCTCCCTCGACATGTAGAGATGTCTCAGGTAAGCCCGTGAATAATTCCGGCAGGTATAACACCCGCAGTTTTCATCCGGCGGCCTGGGGTCATTGCAGTATTGGCTGTTTTTTATAACAACTCTGCCCCGGGAAGTAAAGAGCATTCCATTCCGGGCATTACGGGTCGGCATGACACAGTCAAACATGTCGACCCCACGGTAAACACTTTCAACCAGGTCCTCGGGAGTTCCCACGCCCATGAGGTAGATGGGATGGTCCTGGGGCAGAAGTTTAGCAGTGTGCTCAGTAATATCCATCATGAGATCATGGGGTTCGCCGACACTGAGGCCGCCCAGGGCATACCCGTCAAAACCGATGTCAAGCAGCTGCTCCACTGCCAATGAGCGCAGGTCAGGATACATGCCGCCCTGGACAATGCCGAATAGCAGCTGCCCGGTTGCCTTTTGGGCTGCCCGAGAGCGCCGGGCCCATCTGAAAGTGAGTTCAGTTGCAGCAAGTGTTTCACTCCTGTCCGCAGGAAATGGAATGCAGGTATCAAGACACATCATAATATCAGAATAAAGGGCTTCCTGCACTGCTATCGCGTCCTCAGGACTCAGAAAAAGAGAAGATCCATCAAGATGGGATTTGAAGCCGGCGCCTGCCTCGGTAATTTTTGCAAGCTCACGCAGGCTAAAGATCTGGAACCCGCCGCTGTCAGTGAGTATGGGGCGGTCCCAGTTCATGAATCGGTGCAGGCCGCCGAGCTCACGGATCAATTCATGGCCCGGCCGCAGAAAAAGATGGTATGTATTGGCCAGAATGATCTCAGCCCCAAGCTCAGCCAGGTTTTCAGGGGTAACGGCTTTCACCGTTGCCTGGGTGCCCACCGGCATGAAAATAGGGGTCTGAAATGTTCCGTGCAGGGTGCGCACCTCTCCACAGCGGGCTGCACACTCCGAGGACCGGGAGTGCAGCGTAAAGGGAGAAGACTGTCCGGCGCGGTTTGTCATGGCATATAATGCAGGTTGGTAGTATTATTTTTAATCTGTGTTATCCCAAAATGAGAAGAGTTGCCTGATGCCAAGGAAGGCCAGATCAGACAACTGGTCAAGTTCAGCTCGACTGAATGGGGAGCCTTCAGCTGAACACTGCACCTCCACGAGACGTCCATCTTTACACATGACAAAGTTGGCATCCACCTCTGCCCTGGAATCTTCTTCGTAATCAAGGTCAAGCAGGGCGCGGCCATCCACGATACCTGCACTGATTGCTGCCAGCGGATTTATGCCGGGCAGTTCCACTAATTTCCCTTCTGCATACAAGGAGTTGATGACATCACTAACCACGAGGGCGGCGCCGGTAATGGCGGCGGTTCGCGTACCTCCATCAGCACGGATAACATCGCAATCAACCCGGAGGGTTCGGGGGCCCAGGGAGTTAAGATCAACCATCATGCGCAGCGAGCGCCCTATAAGGCGCTGAACTTCGTAGGTCCTGCCTGAGCGGCCTCGGGCTGCCTCGCGCTGACTCCGCGTATGCGTGGACCATGGCAGCATACCGTATTCTGCGGTTATCCAGCCCTGCTCAGAGTCTTCCAGGAAACGTGGTACAGATTCCTCCACGGAAACAGCACAAGCCACATGGCTACTTCCCATTTTTATGAGCAGGGAACCAGCGGCATGTGGCAGGAATCCTTTTTCTATGGAAACCGGCCGCAACTCATTATCCAGGCGGTTATTTTTTCTCATCGTAAGCACCGTTTTATTTATAAACTTTTCGGAAGATCAAGACCCTGTTATTATTTCTGGGCAACCAATATAGTTGTTACAGCAAATATTGCTACCGGGAAGAATGTTTTTATACAAATAACAGGAAGTTATAATCTCCTTCTTTTGCTTGCCCAACTTTGCTGGCTACTTAATCCCAATATCATCAAAGACCGCAAAGTTATAAAGAACCCCCATGCCGTCCTTCTCGAATTTGCTAGAGAACGACAAAAGCAGGAGCAAAAAAAGGGCGCCCAACTCTCCCGGCCCTTCGGGTTGCCTTTTGGGGTTCATTTCGGGGCAAGCAAAAAGAACAGTATTTTTTAAGTTGAATATAATGTATATCGTTTGTAATTTATTATTGTCGGCAAATTACCTAACGAGGACAAAATTATGAATTTCGATGATGCGGTTAAATTCCACGGCCATGCTTGTCCAGGCCTTGCCATAGGCTACCGGGTAGCCAACCTCGCATTAAAAGAACTTGGCGTACGTGCCAGGGATGAAGAACTGGTTGCTATCGTGGAGAATAATTCCTGCGCGGTTGATGCCATTCAGTTTATTTGCGGCTGCACTTTTGGCAAGGGCAACCTTATCTGTAAAGATTTTGGCAAACAGGTTTATACTTTTATCAGGAGGCCCCACCCTGAAGCGTTACGTATAGCAGTCACGTGGGAACCACCTGCCGATGACCCTGATACTGAAGCCATGTGGCAGCGGTATGCCGAAGGAGACCGGTCAGAGGAAGTTAGAACGGCGGTGCAGGACAGAAAGGCAAGCAAGATGAAATCCGTTCTGGAGGCAGATGATTCGGAGCTTTTCGAGATCAAAAGAATTACGCTGGAAATGCCTGAACCGGCCAGGATCTATAAAAGCATTACCTGTGCCGCCTGCGGCGAGAAGGTCATGGAACCAAGGACCAGGATGGTTAATGGCCGGGTTGTGTGTATACC
>JAHEID010000028.1:0-11765 GCA_024639555.1 Deltaproteobacteria bacterium | reverse complement strand
ATTCCCACTCAATGGTGCTGGGTGGCTTGGAAGAAATATCGTACACCACCCGGTTCACGCCCCTGACCTCATTGATGATCCGGTTGGCAATACGGCCCATCAGTTCATATGGAAGTTTTGACCAGCCGGCGGTCATGAAATCCTTGGTCTCCACAGCCCGGAGGGCAATGACATACTCATAGGTGCGACCGTCACCCATGACGCCCACACTTTTTACAGGCAGGAAAACCGTAAATGCCTGGCTGATTTTATTGTAGTAGCCGCTTGCATAGAGTTCATCCATATAAATCGCATCGGCCTGTCTCAGAATATCGGCATATTCTTTTTTTACCTCGCCAAGGATACGGACGCCAAGGCCCGGTCCCGGGAAAGGGTGGCGCCAAACCATCTGGTGCGGCAGCCCCAGCTCTTCACCGATGGCCCGAACCTCATCCTTGAACAGTTCTTTTAAGGGCTCCAGCAGGTTGAGTTTCATATACTCGGGCAGCCCGCCCACATTATGATGACTCTTGATGCTATGGGCCTTGCCGGTTTTACCCCCTGCCGATTCAATGACATCGGGATAAATAGTGCCTTGGGCGAGCCAGTTGGCATCGGTAATACGTGCTGCCTCTTCCTCGAAAATATCGATAAAGAGATTGCCGATGATCCTGCGTTTCTGTTCCGGGTCGGTGACGCCGATGAGCGCCTGCAGAAAGCGGTCTTCTCCATTGACCCTGAGCACCTTTACTCCCATGTTTTCAGCAAAAGTAGCCATCACCTGATCGCCTTCGGCCAGCCGCAGCAGGCCGTTATCTACAAAGACGCAGGTAAGCTGATCACCAATGGCCCGGTTGATCAGGGCTGCGGCAACTGAAGAGTCGACGCCTCCCGAAAGACCGAGAATGACCTTGTCCGTGCCCACCTGTTCACGGATGCGCGATACTGCATCGTTAATAATGTGGCCGGGTGTCCATTGCCCTTTGCATTGGCAGATCTTGCGGACAAAGGTATTGACGAGGATTTCTCCCCGCGGCGTGTGATTGACCTCAGGATGGAATTGGACGCCGTAAAGGTTGCGGCCTGCATCCTGGATGGCGGCCACCGGCGCATTGTCTGTTTGGGCCACAACTTCAAATCCCAACGGTATTTCTTCCACATGATCGCCGTGGCTCATCCAGACAGGACTTTTCCCCTCAACAAAAAAACTGCCCCAAAGGGGCCCTGGTTTGTTCTTGCTGACCAGGTCGGCATGGCCGTATTCACGTTTGCCGGCCGGTATAACCTTTCCCCCGAAGTGACGGGCCAGGAGCTGCATGCCATAGCAGATGCCGAGGACCGGAATGCCCAGTTCGAAGAGGGCTTCCTCTACTGCTGGCGCGCCGTCATCATAAACGGATTTGGGGCCGCCAGAGAGAATTATGCCCTGAGGGTCATATTCCCTGATGGCTTCAATATCCATGTCAAAGGGATGCAATTCGCAATATACATGGGCTTCACGGACACGCCGCGCAATCAACTGGGTGTATTGGGAACCGAAATCAAGGATGAGAATTTTTTCGCTGTGAATATCCATTTAGTTAAACAATTCTGAATTTTGAATGAAAAAGTAATTATTCAAAAGAAGGTCTTGCGTTTTCATATTGTTCAATCTTCAATCTTCAATCTTCGATTTTCAATTGTATTAGGTTAGCCTTCTAAACGGTAGTTGGGTGCTTCCTTGGTAATGATCACGTCATGAACATGGCTTTCCTTGAGGCCTGCTGCCGTGATTCGAACAAATTTTGCCTTCTGCCGCAGTTCCTCAATATCTTTGGCGCCGACATATCCCATGCCGGAACGGAGCCCGCCGACAAGCTGATAGATCATGTCTGATAACGGTCCCCTGAAAGGAACCTTTCCTTCAATGCCTTCCGGTACCATCTTGGAAGGGCCCTCCATGTCTTCCTGGAAATAGCGGTCGCCGCTGCCCTGTTTCATGGCCCCCAGGGAACCCATGCCCCGATATCCTTTGTAGGCACGGCCCTGATACAGGAAGGTTTCGCCGGGGGTTTCGGCCGCACCGGCAAAAAGGGAGCCGATCATAATGGAATGGGCTCCTATGCCGATGGCTTTGGTGATGTCTCCTGAATATTTGATGCCACCATCAGCAATCAAGGGGATGTTATATTTTTGAGCCACTTTGCTGCAGTTCCTGATTGCAGTCAACTGCGGCACACCGACTCCGGCTACAATTCGTGTGGTACAGATAGAACCTGGTCCAACTCCTATTTTGACAGCACTGGCACCCGCTTTGATGAGCGCTTCAGTGCCTTCTTCCGTGGCCACGTTCCCGGCAATTACTTCAAGTCCGGGATAGGTTTTAGTCAAGGCTTTTACAGCCTTGACAATATTTTGAGAATGTCCGTGGGCAGAATCGAACACAACAACATCCACACCGTTCTTGATGAGTTGCTCGGCGCAGGCCAGGTAATTGGTGCCAACTCCCAGGGCCGCACCAACCAGAAGCCTGCCTTTGTCATCCTTTGCTGAATTGGGATATTTCTTTATTTTTTCAATATCTTTAATGGTGATCAATCCTTTCAGGTTTCCTTCATCGTCGACAACGAGAAGTTTTTCAATGCGGTGCTCATGCAAAAGAGATTTTGACTCTTCCAGGGTGATGCCCACTTTGGCGGTAACCAGGTTTTTGCTTGTCATCACATCTTTGACTTTCAGGGTTGGGTCAGTCACGAACCGGAGGTCACGGTTGGTGACGATACCGGAAAGTTTTTCGCCCCTCAGGACAGGTACTCCGGATATCTTGTAGTTGGCCATCATGGATTGGACTTCTGACACTCGCTGCTCTTCAGTTACTGTTACCGGGTCAATGATCATTCCGGATTCAGATTTTTTCACCCTTTCAACCTGCCTGGCCTGGTCATCAATTGACATGTTCTTGTGGATAATACCAATCCCACCTTCGCGGGCCATGATAATTGCGGTACGGTATTCGGTCACCGTGTCCATTGCGGCACTGACCAGGGGAATGTTGAGCCTGAGGCTTCTGGTGAGCAAGGTGGAAACATCAACCTCTGAGGGAATAACAGTGGAGTTGGCTGGCACCAGAAGAAGATCATCAAAGGTGTATGCCGGTTCAATGACATCGGATAGCATGTTCAATCTCCTTGAGAAATAGTGAAAGTGTTTCTGTGGCAATTACCGCATTCTGAAAAAATAATATTCACTCTCTACCGCTGTATTATATGGCAGAATCCTTCTGAAGTAGAAGTAATATCAGTGAATTACTCGCAAGAAGCAACTTTTTCAAGATGGTGAACCACTTATACAAAAATACCATGGTAATTGCAAAGCCCTTTTCCTGCCGGGCAGCTATATTTACAGGGTAAAAACATTGGGGGTAAAACTCAGACAGCAGCATGGGAAAGGCTGCTGAGCAGGATGCCTTCCAAAAGCCCGGTGTCGCTGACCCTCATCCGATCCTGCTGCAGGAGTTTTAAAAGCACATGATATATGCGCAAGCCGGCGGGCAGGATTTCTCCCCTGCCTTCACCAAGACAGGGCAGTGCATTGCGTTTATCTGCAGGCAGCGCTATCAGTTGCTTCCAGAGTTTTTCTAATGATGTATTCTGCAACACATAACCATGCACCAGGGATGCATCATAGGCAGTCAGGTTAAGATCAAGGGCTGCCATGCTGGTTGCAGTTCCGCCACAGCCAATAATAAGAACAGGTCGTTCTTTTTGTATAAGTGCCAACTTGTCAAGAGTCGAATTGAGAGTTTCTGCAAGCAGGCTATCCAGGGGAACAAGATCGTGTTGTGTAGGGGCAAAAAATTTTTCTGTAAGCCTGATAACACCCAGGGGCACACTTTTTACCCTTGTTGCTCCAGCAGGTGATTCAGCAAAAACCAGTTCGGTGGAGCCTCCGCCCACATCGACCAGCAGCAGAGGGTTGGAAAAAGGTTCCGTGTAGCCTGCCAAAACACCGGCAAGGCTCAAACGGGCCTCTTCTTCGCCGCTTATGACATCAATAGGTTGCTGCAGGATTTCCTCAGCCGTCTGCAGAAAGAACCGGCTGTTCTTGGCCTGGCGCAAAGCTGCAGACCCGCATATACGTAAACTTTGCGGCCGGTAATGGGTTAAAATCTCCTGGAAAGAGCGTATTACTGTAAACCCTTTTTGCATAGAGACTTCATGCAGCAGGCCATTGTCTTCCAGCCCGCGGCCCAAGCTGACGGTTGCCATTTTTTTGGCCAGCACCATCAAGCTGCCTGCCGAGCAATTTGCCACCAGAAGCCTGAATGTATTCGACCCCAGATCAATTCCCGCTGCAATATGTTGATGAATAGTCATTGATTCAGAGCACTGAATAGTTTAAGTTTGTCGGCACCGTAGATAAGCGTAGACTTCGAAAAGTACTATGCTGGCAGGTATTGCGCGGTAACATATTAATATTATTAGGCCCCGGTGATGACCGCGAAATTTTTCGAGCCGGAGTTTATACCCCTCAGGTAAGCGTTAGACTCCGAGGGGGTACTAATAATGAGGGCCCTGCAAGGGTGCTTATCTACGATTCCATCAAGCAGGCTTCATTTTGCACAGAGTGCTTACGATTAGTAAAAAAACATGTTGATTACTATTAATCCCGATAACCCTCAACCGCGGAGTATTAAGCAAATTGCTGACAAGCTCCGCAGTGGTGCTGTCATATGTTATCCCACAGATACAGTGTACGGGATTGGCTGTGATATTTTCAATCAGAAAGCCATCAAGCGGATTTTTCAGATCAAAAAGCGGCCCATGCATAAACCCTTCAGCTTTATGTGCTCAAGCCTGAAAAATGTCAGCGATTATGGGCATGTTTCCAATATGGCATACAGGATAATGCGCAAAGCACTGCCAGGAGCGTTTACCTTTATTCTGCCCGCAGCCAAGATTGTTCCTAAGATAATGATTACAAAACAGAAAACAGTCGGCATCAGGGTGCCCCAGAATAATATATGCTTAGACCTTATAGAGACCTTGGGAAATCCGGTACTCACCACCAGTGCGATTCTTGATAAAGAGGGCCCGCCGTTGTCAGAAGCTTATGAATTTGAGGAGCTTTTGGGAAATAAGGTTGATCTGGTAATTGATGGGGGCATGGTATACCCGGATCCCTCAACAATAGTAGATTTTTCCGGTGATGAACCTGAAATTCTCAGGCAGGGCAAAGGTGATATCAGCCGTTACTATGCCTGATCCCACCAGGCATAACCGTTACACAGGCCTGGTTATTTTTTTTCGATCAGTGCCTCTTTCAGCGACTTGCTCATAGCAAAGTGTAAGGTCTTGCGGGGCGGGATATCCATTATTTTCCCTGTTTTGGGGTTTTTCGTCAGCCGTGCTTTTCTCGTGCGTATCGAAAAACTGCCAAATCCACGAATCTCAACCCTGTTATCCTGGTCAAGTGATTCCGACATTGTCTCGATTATTATATCAACCGCCCTGCTGATATCTTTTTTCAAATAACCGTCCAGGCAGTCAGTAGTTTTTTCAACCAGATCTCGTTTTAACATGCTTACCTCAATCAAAGTGAGTAAAAGGGTTTTGATATATAAAGTGTGAGCATGCACTTAAACAATGAAGTGCATGTGTGTGCGCGGTGCTTATTGCACACCCCTCCACTCGAAGGAGAGGATAGGGTATAAAGGCCCGAAGTTGTCAACAAGTGACTGCTCGGCGCTCATCAAAAGGTTGAAGATGGAGAACTTTCTTTCAATTTTCGGGTAGATGAGCTGGGGGTCTTTTGTGTCAAGTCCGCCCAAATCGGCAGCAAGGGTAATGGCATCGGTAAAGTTTCCCAGACTGTCAATGAGGCCGACTTCAAGGGCCTGTTCCCCCGAATAAATCCTGCCGTCTGCCAGGTCGTAAATGGTTTCCTCCGGCATGGATCGGGACGCTGCAATATCCCTGACAAACTGGGTGTAAACATTATCGATCAGATCCTGCATAAGATTTCGCTCTTCATCGCTTAACGGCCGATTGCTGGCACCAACATCCTTGAGGGGGCCGCTTTTTATCACTTCACTCTTGTAGCCGATCTTTTCAAATAAACTCTCAAGATTGGGGAACTTTACAATGACTCCTATGCTGCCTGTCATGGTGCCAGGGTTAGCGATAATATTGTCTGCTCCCAAGGCTGCATAGTAGCCGCCGGACGCTCCCATGGAGCCCATTGAAGCCACCACGGGCTTTACCTCGCTGGTGCGTTTTACTTCAGTGTAAATTTCCTGTGACGCACCTACAGCACCACCCGGGCTATCAATGCGCAGCACGATGGACTTTACGTTGGGGCTGTTTCTGAGTTCCGTCAGATGTTTCAGTATCTGTTCAGATGAGACAATCAAACCCTTAAGTTCAATGATGCCCACCCCGTCTTTTTTGGTAAAGATATCGGTTTTGGGGCTATGTGAGATGAGCGAAGAAATAAGCAGGGATATTCCCGCCAGAAAAAGGAAGAATATCCCTGTCAGTACAAAAAGCCCCAAAAGAATAGGATGTTTTTGGCGAAATGAGCTCATGGTGTGCAAACAGCAGCCGGCTAGGTCATGCACATGCAGCAGCTGTTAATTGTTTAACACCTGGAGCGCATTCAGGACCTGCAGAACGGTGTTAGTTAGTCCTTGTCCTTATTGGTTTCCGCTTCAGCATTTTCGGCCTCGGCCTCATCATCTGGTTCGGCTTCGGCCTCATCAGCAGGTTCAACTGCTTCTTCCGTTTCTGCTTCTTCCGTTTCTGCTTCTTCCGTTGCTGCTTCTTCCGTTGCCGCTTCTTCCGTTGCCGCTTCTTCCGTTGCCGCTTCTTCCGTTGCCGCTTCTTCCTTGCTGCTGGTTTCCTTGCTTTCCATTTCCTCTTTCAGAAGATCACCAATGGTAGCAGGACCGGCAGCTTGTTTCTTTTTGTAATCTTTCAGGGTATCCTCACCGGAGTCCTCATCCATCGCCTTGATGGACAGGCCTATCTTCCTATCCTTTGAGGAAACATTGATTACCTTTACCTGCAGGTTGTCACCTACATTGTACATGCCAACCGGAGTAGTAATTTTTTCTTTGCTTATTTCAGAGACATGGACAAGACCCTCAACCCCTTCTTCGAGCTGGACGAAAATGCCGAAGTCGGTGACATTGGTAATTTTGCCTTCGACAATGGCACCGGCAGGATAATTAACGAGTGCAGCCTGCCATGGGTCGGGTTCAAGTTGCTTTATGCCAAGTGAGAACCGTTCGTTTTCTCTGTCAATTTTTAAAACTACAGCCTGAATGGTATCACCTTTAGCATATTTCTCAGTCGGGTGTTTGATGCGTTCGGTCCAGGAAAGATCAGAGACATGGATAAGACCGTCAATGCCTTCTTCAATGCCGATAAATATGCCGAAATCAGTGATATTTTTGATCTTGCCTTCGATTATGGAGCCAACAGGATAGTTTTCACTGACCAGGTCCCAGGGATTGGGGTGCAATTGTTTCATGCCCAGGGAGATACGTTTGCTTTCGGTTTCTATGTTGAGCACCATGACCTCAACATCGTCGCCCACCGTAACAAGTTTGGAGGGATGCCTTGGTTTTTTGGACCAGGTCATTTCAGAGATATGGATCAGTCCCTCAACACCTTCTTCAAGCTCAATAAAAACACCGTAATCGGTAATGCTGACAACCTTGCCGACAGTTTTGGAGCCGATGGGGTAGCGCTCCGTTACCGTGGCCCATGGATCAGGGCGCAGCTGCTTGATGCCCAGGGATACACGGTCGGATTCCTGGTCATACTTGAGAATCTTGACATCTATGTCGTCACCGACCTTATACAGTTTAGCCGGATGGGAAACCCGACCCCAGGAAAGGTCGGTGATGTGGCACAAACCATCCATGCCGCCAAGATCAATAAAAAGACCGTAGTCAGTTATATTTGTAACCGTTCCTTTCACGACCATACCCTCTTCCAGAGAGGTACGCATATCGGCGCGCATTTTCTCCCGCTCTTTTTCAAGAATGGCACGGCGTGAAATAACGACATTATTTCGTTTTCTATTGAATTTGAGAATTTTGAAAGGAAAGGTCTGGCCAATGAGTGAATCCAGATCTTTAACCGGACGCAGGTCTATTTGAGAATAAGGCAGGAAAGCGGGCACCCCGATATCCACTGACATGCCGCCTTTAACACGGTTTTCAATCTTGCCGTCGATGGTGCCGTCATCAGCCTGTATCTTGGCGATCTCTTCCCATACTTTGATACCGATGGCCTTTTCTCGTGACAGCTGAAGTCCCCCTTCTTCTTTCCTTTTCTCCACGAAGACCTCGAAGGCATCACCTATCTTGATTTCCTGCTCCTCGCCTTCGGTACGGAATTCTGAGAGAGGAATGTAACTTTCAGCTTTGTCGCCGATGTCAACGAGAACATGATCATCAACAATGCCGACGACAGTGCCCTTAATGACATCACCTACTTTACTTACTGCACTGTTTTCTTCCATTTCGAAGAGATCAGCAAAACTCATCTCTTCCGAGTCTTTTTTGCCTGCATCTGAGGCATTTTTTTGTGTTGAATTTTCAGTCATGTTAGTTCTTGCCCTTTAGTGTAGTTTCTGCCAACTAGTTTAAATTTCATCTTATCTTCCTGCTGAGGAAGGACCAAAAAGGGCTATATACCAAAGACTACGAGCAAACACAACTTTTTCTTCATAAAAAATGTCACGTCTGGAGTACAGTTTTGTCACAATGTTTCTGCAGGCTGCAATAAGGCAAAAGCAGATTGTAACACGTGAAAACTTAGACTATAGTGTGGCTGCTGGCTAACGAACAGAAATGAAAAAGAATAGGATCGGTATCTTAAGTCTTATGCGCGTGGCAATGTATTACAACAACAGGGATGTCCGACTTGAAGAGATGGAGACTCCCCGGATCGGTTCCGGTGAAATGCTGGTGCAGATTTTTGCAAGTTCGATCTGTGGCAGCGATACCATGGAATGGTACCGTATCAGGCACGCGCCTCTTGTGTTGGGACATGAGATAGCCGGCAGGGTTGCAGAGGCAGGCGCGGATGTGTCCGGGTTTAAGAAAGGTGACAGGGTTGTTGCGACCCATCATGTGCCCTGTTTTTCCTGCCATAATTGCGAGAGCGGCCATGAGACAGTCTGTGATACCCTGCTTGGCGGAACGCATTTTGATCCGGGTGGATTTTGCGAGTATGTGCGCTTGCCTGCAATCAATGTTGAGCGCGGCGCCTGGCTCTTGCCCGATGAAGTGACATATGAGGCGGCCACATTTGTTGAGCCTTTGGGCTGTGTCCTTCGCGGGCAGCGGTTTTCTGGCATGCGGCCCGGCGCAAGTGTACTTGTTCTCGGCAGCGGTATTGCAGGTCTGCTTCATATCAAGCTGGCCGTGGCCAATGGCGCGGGCCTGGTTGTTGCCACAGATCTCAGCCATGAGCGACTTGCCCTGGCGGGGAAATATGGAGCCCACCATGTACTTCCGGCAAACTCTGATGTGGCGGAGAAATTCAGACAATTGAACAACGGCCGTGGAGCGGATGTGGTGATTGTGTGCGCCGCGGCAGAGGCCGTCTGCCGACAGGCCTTTCAGGCGGTTGGACGCGGCGGTGTCATCATGCTGTTTGCCCCTGCGCCGGCCGGGACCGTTGTGCCGCTATCCATCAATGATGTTTTCTGGCGCCGCGATGTCACGGTCACAACTTCATATGCAGCAGGCCCGGCAGATTGTGCAGAGGCACTGGAACTCATCAGGTCGAAACGGCTCCGGCTGGATGACATGATAACTCACCGCTTCGGACTTGCAGAAACAGGAAAAGGGTTTCAGCTGGTTGCAGAAGGTGGCGGTTCGCTGAAAGTAATTATAAAACCACAGGAATAAATTGACTGCATAGAAAAAAGTAGAAAGGAGATGCGTTATGCCTGAAGTTGACAAGGAAGGGCAAGAATTCAGCCTGGAAAAAAGAACCAACACCGAAGGTTTTTTTCTCAAAGGCTCCAATTCTCTTGATTGGGGCATGAAAAACCGCTTATCACGGATTTTTAATCCTGAGACCGGCCGCACAGTGATGCTTGCCATTGATCATGGGTATTTTCAAGGCCCCACCAGCGGCCTCGAGCGGATTGACTTGAGTATCCTGCCGATTGCACCTTATGCCGATACCTTGATGCTGACCCGCGGCATCCTCCGCTCTGTTGTGCCGCCCTCCTATACCAGGGCAATTGTGCTTCGGGCCAGTGGCGGGCCCAGTATCCTGAACGAGCTTTCCAATGAGCAGATTGCCGTTGATATTGAGGATGCTGTCCGCCTCAATGCTGCAGCAGTGGCAGTCCAGGTATTTATCGGCGGTGAGTATGAAACACAGTCGGTGCATAATATGACCAGGCTGGTTGATATGGGCACACGCTGCGGCATACCGGTATTAGCGGTAACCGCGGTGGGAACCGAGATGAAAAGATCAGCCCGCTACTTCAGGCTGGCCTGCAGGATTTGTGCAGAGCTTGGGGCCCATTATGTCAAAACATACTATATCCCAAAAGGTTTTGAGTCTGTGACTGCCAGCTGTCCGGTCCCTATCGTTATGGCAGGGGGCAAAAAGATCCCGGAAAATGAGGCCCTGACCATGGCGTATAATGCAGTACAGGAAGGTGCTGCCGGTGTTGACATGGGTAGAAATATTTTTCAGGCTGAATCTCCGGCGGCCATGATCCAGGCCGTGGGTGCAACCGTACATCAAAATCTGCCGCCGAATCAGGCTCATGAAATGTATTTGGACTTGAAAAATAAAAAATAAAGCTGGCCTGCTGAAAAACTTACACAAAAAAAGCAGGGCCGGAAAAGCCCTGCTTGAAGAGAAATGCGTGATACGGAAATTGGTGCGAAAATTTCCTGACCACGATGGTAAAATTTGTTGCCCGGTTACTTTGTAAGCTTTGTAAATTTTGATCCTTCAAGGGACAGGTTAGCCATAAGCCCCTTGACCCCGAAGACAAAACCGACAACCGGATTCCGGATGTTATCTGTGTCTGCTGAGCGGCCTGCTCCATAGTCAATAAAGGCAACAGAACCATCTATGCCTGCAGTCCAGCCGAGACTGTCCCGGAATGTTGTCAGGGCATTTTCTTCCATGAAGACAAGGACAATAATTTTTGACTGGGCTCCGATCTGGAAGCCGAAGGAGCCTGCAGCAACGCTGTAGTAATCCACGGTTTTGCCGCCGACAAGCAAGGCCCCTTCCCCATACTCGCCACCGATCACGAAGCCAATCTTGATGACATTGGGTATGACAAGCACCCCTTTAGCATTTTTTAAAAATTCATTTGCACCCGGGACTTCATTTTTAAAACGGTTCAGGGCCACGTCAACGCTCACATCAATTTCCTTGGCACTGCGCGCCTGCACCCCTTGAGAAAAGTGTGGTGCAATTACCAGGACAAAAACGATAATTGTTGCAACTGCAGAGATAATTTTTTTGCTGGTATAAAAATGTAAACGCATTGTTACGCCTCCTCAGAGTAAATTTTAATTTCAGATAATTGCACTTAGCCTTTTAATACGGTTTGGGTTGCCTTTCAAGAGATTTTGTTGAAGTCGTTTGTGCAGAAAAGTCTGGCTGACCTGTGCCTGGCAGGAAAAGGCCTCAGGCAAATTCAGGAAAAAGCTGCAGCAGGGATTCTTCACTGGCAGCAGCAATCCCCCTTTCTGTAATGATGCCGCTCACCAGGCGTGCCGGGGTGACATCAAAAGCATAGTTGCTGGC
>JAHEID010000027.1 GCA_024639555.1 Deltaproteobacteria bacterium | reverse complement strand
GGGAAATGGTTGATGAATTGAAAAAACATGCTCCGGACATTGATTTTGACCTGGCTGCCAGCAAGGAAAAGGAAATCAGGCACGATGTCATGGCCCATGTCTTTGCCTATGGCCAGAAATGCCCGACAGCTGAACCCATCATACACCTTGGTGCCACATCGCAATATGTTGTCTGCAATACAGACCTGATCCTGCAGAAAAAGGCCCTGCAGCTTGTGAAAAAAAGCCTGGTAAATGTTGTTGCCAATCTCGCAAACTTTGCCAATAAATATAAGGATTTAGCAACTCTCGGTTATACACATTATCAACCGGCACAGCCAACTACGGTAGGCAAACGCACCACCCTGTATATACAGGACTTGCTCCTTGACCTTGATTATCTCGAACATCTTGAAAAACAGCTTAAGGCCCGTGGCGCTAAGGGTACTGTCGGCACCCAGGCAACATTCCTGGAATTATTCAAAGGCGACCACGAAAAGGTCAGACAGCTTGACAAACTGATAGCCGCCAAACTTGGCTTTGATCAGTACTTTCCTGTTACAGGCCAGACCTATCCCAGGAAGCTTGACATGAAAACAGCAGAAACCCTTGCTGGCATTGGCGCTTCAGCCCATAAGTTTGCAGTCGACATGCGACTGCTTTCCAACCTTAAAGTCCAGGAAGAACCATTTGCACCAAAACAGGTCGGCAGTTCTGCCATGGCATATAAGCGCAACCCCATGCGTTCTGAGCGCATGACAGGCTTGGCCCGTAAACTTATGGGTTTGCCAGCGGACTTTTCTGGAACCTGTGCCAATCAGTGGCTTGAAAGAACACTTGACGATTCGGCAATCCGCCGCATGGACATTCCCCAGGCATTTCTCCTGACCGATGCCATATTAAAGCTTTACATTAACATATCATCAGATATTGTTGTTTTTCCGAAACAAATAAACAAGCATTTACTTCAGGAATTGCCTTTTATGTCCACAGAGAAAATTTTAATTGCAGGTGTTGAAAAAGGCAAAAGCCGTCAGGAATTACATGAATTAATCAAAATGCATTCACTGGCTGCCGGAAAAGTTGTCAAGGAAGAAGGAAAGGACAATGATTTACTGCTCAGATTAGCTGAAGATGATGGCATTCCTTTTACATTATCTGATCTGGAAGGCTTGATAAACAATTTTCATCAGTTTACCGGCAGGGCCAGGGAACAGACGGAAGAATACTTACATGAGGTTGTCCTGCCCCGCCTCGATCCTTTTAAGAATGTCCTGGGCAAGATAGACGCTGAACTTTCTGTGTAATAGTCTGCTCTGTAAAACACATCAGATATTGTTGCTATTTGATATTTATGGTAAATGGTGTGGCATCATGAATAAAGCCATGAACTGTGGCCTTGAAAAGAAGAAACAATGTTCTTTGCTGCAGATGGAAATCACTCCTGATCGAATTCACTTCCTAAAGTTTATTCTGGAAGGATATGACGGCTTAGCGCTACTGTCAACGGTAGATGCCGGGCAAGGGATTGTGGAAATCCGCTACCCCCCTGAAATTGAATGTGATTTAAGAAAATTACTGCATAATATTGGACCACAAATAGTAAAAAATATTGCTTAGGATCTCATGTCATGAAACGTTTGGTTTCTATCTCATTATTAGCTTCATTGTCTTTTTTTTCTCTGGTACTTTTTGCACATGGTGCAGCTAAGAGTGCACGATCTGCAGCTGAGAGTGTACAATTAACAAAAACCGATATGAGCGGTAACGTTTTTACCCTATCAGACTGCGTCTCAATTGCCTTGGACAGCAGCCCGCAGATCCTCTTTTCAGAGGCAGACATTATTGAAAAACAGTATTTACTCCAAAGCTCCCAAAAAGACCTCTACCCGTCCCTTTTCTTTAATTATGGTTACCAGTACGCTCCCGATGCCTATGTACCCTTTGGGACAGAAGATTACTACAGTTATACATTTACGATTGAGCAGTCAATATACCGCGGCCGTTCTCTGATCACCGGCGTAGAACTCGGGGAACTTGACTTGGAACTATCCAAGGCCTCCATGGCACAGACAAAAAACGATATCATCCTTGCAGTGCATGAGGCCTACTATAATCTCCTTAAGACCAGGAAGTTTGAGGAAGTTACCGTGCAGGCGGTGGAAGAGAGAAAAGCCCATCTCAAGGATGCCAAAGCCTTTTATGAAGCCGGCCTCATACCAAAGAACGATATGCTGCAAAGCGAGGTGCAGCTTGCCGGTGCTGAAATAGAATTTATCAGGGCCAAGAATCTCTCCATCATGGCTTTGGCGAGACTGAACACCCTGTTGCGCAGACCTGTGGAAACAGAAATCGAAGTGCAGGACGTCCTCAAGTATGAACCAAGCGATATCTCCTGGGATCAGGCTGTCCAGCAGGCGAAAAAATACCGTCCTGAACTGAGACAGAGCGAAATTGCCATTGAACAGGCTGACAAGAATATAATTCTTACCCGGGCCCCCTACCTTCCTGCCGTATCGGTCTCAGCCAACTACTTAAAACAGGGTGACGACCCCCTTGCCCAGGACTACCCGATCGGCCCAAGCGAGGTAAAAACTGCACTGGCCACCCTTGAATGGCGGTTCTGGGCCTGGGGCCAGAGCAAGGATGAAATGGCCGCTGCCAGGTACAATATGAAAAAGGCCCAGGAAAGCCAGACTGAGCTGCTTGATAATATCATCCTGCAGGTCAGAGAAGCCTATGTTGACACCCTGGAGGCAGAGTATAATATTGGGGTAACTGAAAAGGCCATTGAACAGGCTGAAGAGGACTTCCGCATCAACCAGTCCAGATACAAGGCGCAGCTCGGGACAACAACCAATGTTCTGGACGCCCAGACACGCCTGACCAGGGCCAAGATCGAATATTACAATGCCCTGTACAATTACCGCATATCCCTTATGAGGCTGGCCTGGTCCACAGGAACGCTTATTCTGTAAAATTGCATGGTTGCACGACAATATGAACACAAATAAAAAGGCATACATAGAGACATTCGGCTGCCAGATGAACGAGCGTGACTCGGAAATCATGGGCCAGATGCTCGCCACCGCTGACTACAGTCCAACCCGGGATATTAAGCAGGCGGATGTTATTGTCATCAACACCTGTTCCATACGTGAAAAAGCGGAACAAAAAGTTTACAGCCTGCTTGGCAGGATACGGAAACTTAAAGAAGAAAAACCCTCCCTAATTATTTCAGTTGCCGGATGCGTTGCCCAACAGGAAGGAGAACGGCTGCAGGCCAGAATGGAGCACGTCGATATAGTTATCGGCCCGCAACATATCTACAAGTTGCCCGAACTGGTTGACAAAGCGGCCCAACGAAACAAACCGCAACCGGCTGTAGATCTTTCTCCAGGCTTTACAATTCCCCCCTATTCACCCCCCTCCCCTGCCAAATCATCCCTGAAGAGGGAAGAGATAGGGGCCAAGCCGGCCTATAAAAAGTTTGTCACCATCATGCAGGGCTGCAACAACTTCTGCACCTATTGCGTGGTGCCATATACCAGGGGCCGGGAAACAAGCAGACCCCCTAAGGATATTGTTGCTGAAATATCAGATTTAGCCCAACAGGGCGCCAAAGAGGTGACACTACTTGGCCAGAATGTCAATTCATATGGCCTGGTTTCAGATGGAAGCCTGCAATATATCCCTTTCCCTGAGCTTCTGAAAAAAGTCTCAACAGTAGATGGGGTTGAACGCATACGATTTACCACATCCCACCCCAAGGACCTTTCTCCCGAACTGATAGAGTGTTTTGCTACCGTTGAAAAGCTCTGCCCGCACTTTCACCTTCCTGTTCAATCAGGTTCGAACCGAATCCTGAGAAAAATGAACAGGAAGTATACAATTGAGCAATACCTTGAACGGGTCGAAGCCTTAAGGCAGGCAAGACCGGACATTGCATTGACCACTGATATTATTGTCGGTTTTCCTGGCGAAAGCGATGAAGATTTTCAAGCTACTATGCAGCTGCTGGACACCGTTCGCTACCATGGAGCTTTTTCCTTTAAATATTCTGACCGCCCCCAGGCTAAGGCCATTGCCTTTGACAACAAGATAGACGAACAGGTAAAGTCGGAAAGACTCAAGATTCTGCAGGAAAGACAAAATGATATCAGCCTGCAGAGAAACAGAGAATATGAAGGCTCGGTCCAACTTGTTATGACCGAGGGAGTAAGCAAGAATGGAGACGGCCAGTGGAGCGGCCGCACAATGAGCAATATCATTGTTAATTTTGACGGCCCTGCTCTTTTTCCAGGCCAGGAAGTTCAAGTAAGAATTACTGAGGGACTCCTGCATTCCTTGAGAGGAGTCATTGCCTGAATCAATTAAATATATACCAAACTGTGTATAAAGCCATGATTGTCAGCCTCGCAGATAGAGAACGAAGTGAGACTTCGAAAAACGCTCCGCCGACAGGTATAACGCCCGTAATCAATAAATTAATTTGGTCCTGTTGCTGACGTAGGTACTTTAAAGGTAATTACCATATGATTGTCAGCCTCTCTAAAAGCGCTCCGCCGACAGGTGTGGCGCCTTTAATCAATAGATCTTCTTTGGCCCTGCTGCTGACTGAGAAACTTTGAAGGGAGTTACTATGATTGTCAGCCTCTCTAAAAGCGCTCCGCCGACAGGTGTGGCGCCTTTAATCAATAGATCTTCTTTGGCCCTGCTGCTGACTGAGAAACTTTGAAGGGAGTTACTATGATTGACCTGCACACACATTCGATTTTTTCTGATGGAGAACTTGTCCCTGCCGAACACCTCCGGCGTGTCGAATCCCTTGGGTACGAAGCTGTTGCCATTACAGACCACGCCGATTCTTCAAACCTTGATTTTATCATTCCCAGGATTGTTAAAGCTGCAGAGGACCTAAACCGCTTTTCCAAAACAAGACTCCTTCCAGGTATTGAGCTTACCCATATTCCGCCGGAAATGTTTGTCGAGCTTGTTGCGCAATCGCGGAAACTTGGAGCCAAGATCATCGTTGGTCATGGCGAAACAGTGATGGAGCCAATCAAAACCGGGACCAACATGGCTGCAATCCAGGCAGGTGTCGACATCCTGGCCCATCCCGGTTTCATCACCAGGGAAGAGGCGCAACTGGCTGCTGAAAAAGGTGTTTATCTTGAACTGACCGGCAGAAAGGGGCATTCATTGACCAACGGGCATGTTGCGCAAATTGCCTCAGAAGCTGGAGCGCTTCTCGTTGTCAATGCCGATGCTCATGGCCCGGGCGATTTCATGACCGTTAAAATGGCAGAAACTGTGGCTCTAGGAGCAGGCCTGGATAACGCCAGATATGAAAAACTGCGCCGTGATATGTCGGACTTGGCGGCAAGAAAGGTTAAGGATTAGCAGTATCGTTTGCCGATACATCTTCAATTTCTCTCACCAGCATCCAGTAGCGTATTGCTGTTCTGCCGCTTCCCTTTTCCCGCCCACTGATTGCAACCCTGTTGATTCTGCGGCTTAAGGTGCTGCTGTTGGTAATACTCGCTAAATCGCCCTGCATGGATGCCTTGTGCCAGCCTAACTCACTGATATAAATACCAAGACTTCCCGGAATATAACGCTCTGGATAGAGCAGGTGTGCGCCAAAGCGGTCGGGTGCGGTATCAGATAACTGTCCGGCGTCAGGGATTTTCCCGGCAATCGGCAGGTCGACCCTTTCTAAAACCATTTGAAAGTGCTCCATGGTAGACCAGTCAGTACCAAGGATTGGCTCACGCGGTATGGAAAAGGGGTCTGTATCACTGCTGACAGAGCCCGGATCCTGCAAAAGGATAGCCTCGTAGCCGAAAGAACGGATCTCCTCAAGAAGGTCCATGTTATATTCTCCGTATGGCACTGCAAAATAACGCGGCCGCTCTTGTAGCTTTTCTGAGAGTATCCTGGTGCTCAGCGCCAGATCTGTTCTGATCCAGGCCCTGTATTCATCCATATCCATCCCCGAAGGCCTGAAAGCCATATGATCATGGGCAAAGCCATGATTCTGGAAATCAACCCCTGCAGCCTTCATTTCCATGACCTGATCCCAGGTCATGTAATTCCAGTGCTTATTGTCCGTGGCCCTGACGTAGAGAAATACCGTGAATGGATAGCCATAATCCCTTAATACAGGCCAACCATTTTCATAGACACTCCTGTAGCCGTCATCAATGGTAATGACCACGCTTCGCTCAGGCAAGCTCATGCCATTGCGCAAGAATTGAAGCAATTGCTGCAGGGGGATAACCGTATAGTCATTCTCCTTCAGATACTCCAACTGTTCCCTGAAACGCTCAACTGCAATATTTGTCGTGGGATACTTGTCCTCACCAATACGATGGAATATGAGCACCGTAACAGTGGTTCCTTCTCCTCCACTACTATCTTTTGTTTCCACAGCAATACATGGTGAAATGGAAAGAAAAATGAGAAAAAAAACAAAAAGTAGCAGAATGGGCCGCATGAAATGCACTCTAGAGAGATACCTTGGCAGGCTCGCTACTAGCTGTGGGCTTGGTTTCAGGACTGGAAATCCCCGATGTCTCTGGATCTGAGAGGCGGTAACTGTCATATTTCTGTAGATCATTGGCCTGAATTATATTTTTAATCTCTTCAACATACTCTTTACCTCTTGCAGAATACGGGGTGAGCCCCTCGGCCAGAATCAGGGGATCATCTGAATTCCTGCGAAGCTGCCTGAACTCGTCATAAAATTCCAGGCGATTCAGGGTAAGATGATAGGCCCGGACTGAGTCAAAAATATTCTCGTAAACTTTGACTTTGTGGGTTTTTCCTTCATCGCGCCTAGCGGGAATTATACCTTTGGTCTTCCAGGTCCACATGCCAAAAACATTGTTGCCTTCCAGGACAAAGCGCGAACTTCCCCAGGAGGACTCAAGGGCTCCCTGGGCTAGAATTATACTGGTCGGCACCCCATCAACACGTTCCAGAAGACCTACAGCAGTCGTTGTGCGGTATTGCCTGCAGAGCTTCTGAATAAAGCTTACTTCATCTTCAGACAGGAAATCGGACCAGGCACACTGGCTTTCATAGCCAAGTCCGGTGTCAAAATTAATATCTTCAAGCGAACATGCAATCTTACTCAGTATCGACTCAAGACTGCCCCTTTTTTGCAGTGCGTCCTGGCGTACAAAAAGGGCATGGGGCAGCAGGGCATGAAGAAATACCCTCTTCTTAATGGCAATTTCTTCAACAGTATGTATGTCATCCGGGTAGGATTCGATGAAATAACGAGACACCTCCTGGGTGGAACGGATTTTCCATAACCCATACTTCTTGAGTTTAGAAATCAGAGAATCAGTTGTCCCATGTTTTTCCACAACTGGGACAGGCTTTTTCAGAAGCTTTACTGCTGTACCGGAAGTCTTGGGTGTACTATGAAAAGAAGTGCTTAGGATGCTGAACACGGAAATAAGAATTGCCGTAATAATCCCTAATGAAAAATATACTACCCAATGCTGCACCTGTTGCTTGCCAAAGTGCATCAAGGGCGAACTGTCTTTCTTGTTATCTGAATTGTTGCGCTTCGGGGAAGAGGTATTCATATGATTCCCATACATGCGTTTACTGAGAATTTGTCAAAGGGGGGCATATAAATAAAAAAGCGATAAATTGCAAGTTTAGAATATAATACTAAAACATATATTACTCTATTTGCAGTGGTGGGGACAGAAAAAGTTATTCCTTTTTCTTCAGATCGAACAGGCCCAGCTGCGATTTGGTCTTCTTCTTTTCCGCAGCTGACTGTATATCCTCTCCATTTTTTTCCTGGGTGGAGGCCTGTTCGGGTTCAGGAGATTGAGATGGGTTTTCTTTGGTTCCTATTTCTTTGTTCTCAGTATCATCAGCATCCTGCTGATCAGACACCTTTGCAGTCAATTCCGAAATACGCCTGACGGTTCGCGTGGACAAGCGCTTACCAATTGCGCCCTCTCCTTTAATCAAGTACTCGTCAAATTCCAAGCGTTGGGAATTTACCTTTGAGCGTGTCGTGGGGATAAAATCAATGCGGACGCGAACGCCCTCACCTGTCTGCATGAACTGGATCCAGGATTTCTTATGGCCATGAAAAAGACGGTATTCCTTGTCCAGAATAAATTTTGGCGTTGTAAAGCGTTTGATGTACGTCAGGCTTTTGGAACCCTCACGGTAAAGAAGGTTGAATACCATCTCCCCTTTTATTTTACCCGCCCAGTAAATATCATGATCCACAAATATCTTTTCCGGCACCTTAACAGCCTTGTAGCGTCCGTCCTTGTGAATAAGCAGGATCTTGTCATACTCGGAGCAGGAGAATGACATCTCACAATCTGTTTTCACCTGGTAGCCCAGGAGCCCTGTTTCCCGGTTATAACCGACTGTGAGATTGGAGAGGGCAACCTTTCTTGCCTTGACTTCGGTAAAGGTTTCAATTGTGGTTCTGCGGGGATAGCGGCGGCCGTATTTCTTCAGGAGATTATCCAGGTAAACTATCGTAAAGCCGACAATATCCTTGAGTTTTTTTTCAACGTCCTTAATGGCGCTCTTTATCTCTTTAATTTCCTTGCGCTGCCTGTCAATATCAAAACGGGATATACGTTTGATGCGAATTTCAAGCAACCGCTCAATATCATCCTTGCTGACCGGCTTGACCAGCTTGTTCTGAAAAGCATCAAGACCCTTTTTCACTGTATCGGTGACAGCCTTATAGGTTTTACATTCCTCAATTTTTTTATAGATATGCTCTTCGATAAAAATCTGTTCCAGTGTCCTTGCATGCAGCTTGTCCTGGAGACGGCCCAGTTCAATCTGCAGTTCTTTTTCAAGGTCTTTGACGAGTTTTTCAGTGTTGTACTGCAGCACCTCTTCAACTGAAATATTGACCGGCTGGTTGTCCTTGATAACGGTGAGGTTGGGGCTTATCGGCACCTCGCAGTCGGTAAAGGCATAAAGGGCCTTTATGGTATCCTTGGCGTAGATGCCCCGGGCCAGCTTGATCTCAATTTCCACCTTTTCAGCTGTATAGTCATTTATGGACTGAATTTTTAACTTACCGCTTTTGTCCGCCTTTTCAATGGAGTCAATGATTGAGGTGGTGGTGGTGGAATAGGGAATTTCTTCTATAACAATGGTTTTTTCATTCTTTTCAATAATTTTGGCCCTGCATTTAAGGCGGCCGTTGCCATTGTTATACCCTGAAACATCCAGCATGCCGCCCTTCTGAAAATCGGGGTAGAGTGTTACTGTTTTACCCTTGAGAATCTTTTTCTGTGCCCTCAGGAGTTCTCCGAAATTATGGGGCATGATCTTGGTCGCCATGCCGACGGCAATTCCTTCTGCACCAAGCAGCAGCAATAGCGGGATCTTGGCCGGCAGGGTAACCGGTTCCTGCATGCGGCCGTCATAGGATGGCTGGTATTCTGTCAGGTCCCTGTTGAACAGGGTTTCTTTTGCCAGGGGCGTAAGGCGACATTCTATATAGCGGGCAGCCGAAGCCTGGTCACCTGTATAGATATTGCCGAAATTTCCCTGGCGTTCGATAAGGGTATCCTTGTTTGCCAGGTTTACAAGTGCGGCAAAAATTGAGGCATCACCATGGGGATGCAGCTTCATGGTCTCACCGACCACATTGGCTACTTTCTGGAAACGGCCGTCATCCATATTATACAGCGTCTGCATAATGCGGCGCTGGACCGGCTTCAAGCCGTCACTTATGTCCGGGATGGCACGCTCTTTAATTACATAGGAAGTATACTCCATAAAATTCTCATCAAAGAGTTTATGGAGTTTTCCAAAATCAGCAATATCTTCCATGGAGTGGTTATTCGAGTAAATTTTTACAACTTGACCTGTGAGGAACTCAAAAAATTCAAATAGTCCGGTCAGGTTACTTTTTCTTCTAAATGAGGTGATTCATGATATATTCTTTACGCTCAGGGGTGTTTTTTCCCATGTAAAAATTAAGCACCTTGGGAATTTCGGAAAGTTTGTCAATATTCACCTGGCGTATGCGCATATCCTTGCCGATAAACTGCTTGAATTCAGAGGGTGAGATTTCTCCCAGGCCTTTAAAACGGGTCATTTCCACCGACTGCTTCTTCCCCCCGCTGTTGGAAAGTTTTTTAGCCGCCTCGCTCCTTTCTTTCTCGCTGTAACAGTAAGTGGTCTTTTTCTTGTTACGGACCCTGAAAATGGGGGTTTCAAGAATATAGATGTGCCCGAGTTTTACCAGCGGTTCGAAGTAGTGCAGAAAAAAGGTCAACAGCAGATTCCTGATATGCAGCCCGTCAACATCCGCATCTGTGGCCAGTATTACCCTATCATAGCGAAGATTGCCAACAGATTCCTCTATGTCAAGGGCCTGCATCATACTGTACATTTCTTCATTTTTATAGAGAAGCGGCAAACTTTGGCCGAGAACATTCATGGGTTTTCCTTTCAGAGAAAATACGGCCTGTCGCATCGGATCCCTGGAACTGACAATGGATCCTGCCGCGGACTGACCCTCTGTAATAAAAAGCATGTTCTCCTCTCCCGGGGGAGAAGGCTTTGTTTTGGTAGGGTGGTATTTGCAGTCCTTGAGGTTCGGGATCTTCAGGGCAACCTTTTTAGCCTTCGCCCGGGCCTCTTTTCTTACATGCTGCAACTCCTTACGCACCCTCTCATTCTGCTGGATCTTTTCCAGCATCCGTTCGGCAACATCAGAGTTTTTATATAAATAGGCGCTGACAAAATCTTTGATTTCGTTCACGATCCAGGAGCGGATATCTGTATTGCCCAGCTTATTTTTTGTCTGGGACTCAAAGACAGGGTCCTTGATCTTTATTGCCAGTGTGCCGACAATTCCTTCCCTTACATCTTTGCCGGAGAACTTCTTGTTGGAAAATTCATTTACGCCCTTGAGAATCCCTTCGCGGAAGGCTGAAAGGTGTGTCCCCCCTTCACTGGTATAGGTCCCGTTCACAAAGGAAAAATAGCTGTCGCCGTAGTTGTTGGTATGGCAGAAACAGAATTCAAGGGTCTTGTCTTTTGAATAGAGCGGCTCATAGATCTGGTTGCCGTTTATTTCCTCGGCCAGAAGATCCTGAAGTCCGTTGGCGGAAAAAAAGCGCTCTTCATTGAGATACAGGTTGAGGCCCGAGTTGAGATAGGCGTAACGCCACAACCGTTTCCTTACATACTGTTTATCATAGGCAAATTCATCAAACAGTTCTTCATCAGGCAAAAACTCAATAAGGGTGCCGTTGCGTTCCTTGGTCTTCCCCCTATCCTCTTTTTTGAGTATGCCGACTGCAAATTCAGCCATGGCATACTCGCCGTCCCTGAAGGATGTCACCCGGAAAATTCTGGACAGGGCATTAACCGCTTTGGTTCCAACGCCGTTCAACCCTACTGAGAACTGGAAAACATCGGTGTTGTACTTGGCTCCGGTGTTTATCACCGAAACACATTCAACCAGTTTGCCGAGGGGAATGCCGCGGCCATAGTCCCTTACCGAAGTAAAACCGTTGTCCTCGATAGCAATATCAATTCTTTTGCCGGCCCCCATGATATACTCATCCACGCCATTATCGATCACCTCTTTGAGCAGGATATAAATACCGTCATCATGGTTTGAACCGTCGCCAAGACGGCCAATATACATTCCCGGACGCAGACGGATATGTTCAAGGGAACTCAGGGTTTTTATCTTGCTTTCATCGTAAATGTGTGCTGCTCTTGTCATGCCAATTTCACGGTTCGAAGTTAAATTGTTAAAATTCTGCAGTAGTTACTGTATTTACCACCAGGTTATTGCCTCATGCACCCGCCATACAACATATGGACAAATTTTTAATTATATACACAATATAATGTATACCTTCAACAAAAAAATAGCGCCACGCGATTAATTGCAAAAATTTGATAAATTCTTGTTATAGTTCATAAACTGAATAGTATTAGTTCGTTACTCATATTCTATTTTCAAAATGTCAGTTACAAAAGATTCTCAACAGGTTGTCTTAACCATAGCAGGTTCTGATCCTTCCGGTGGAGCCGGCATACAGGCGGATCTTAAAACATTTACTGCTATCGGCGTTTACAGTGGCGCGGTAATCAGCTCCCTGACCATACAAAACACCCAGGGAGTCTTTTCCATTCACCCCGTTGACCCGGCATTTGTCAAAGACCAGATTAGTTGTGTTCTGGGCGATCTCAACGTAAGTCATATCAAGATCGGCATGCTCGGATCCGCTGCGGTAGCGAAAAGCATTTATGATGCACTGGTAAATTTCAGCGGCGAGATAATCTACGATCCTGTTCTGGTTTCATCCAGCGGCCGGCAACTTATTGATCTGGAGGGCTATGATGCAACACGCAGTCTCCTGCTCCCTATCTGCACTGTATTAACACCAAATGTGCCTGAACTTTCTTTGCTGTCAGAAAAGCAATGCTCAACAAAGAAAACATTGCATAACGCAGTTGTAAAATTGTTTCAACTCTATAAAAAATTACGGACAATTATTATTACAGGTGGACACTTTGAGCCTGAAAAGAACATGATTACTGATTTTATGTTTAAGTCCCCCGGCAAAGACCTTCAGGCAGACAATGAAAAAATTTCACATCCAAGAATAGCAAGCAGGAACACCCATGGGACTGGATGTACATTCTCAGCTGCGTTTACCGCTTTCCATTTACTTACAGGAAATGATTCCGATGCATTCCGAAAGGCCACCATGTATATGGATGCCCTTATCAGAAAAAGTGTTTCTGTGAAAATTGGCCATGGCACAGGGCCTCTCATGCATCACATAAAGTAAAATATCCGGTTAGCAGGCGCCCTACTCCATCATTCGAACCCTGCCACAATCCGGGCATATCCAGGTTGGACCGTTTGTCATACCCCATTTGTTCTCTTCAAGGCATGGTACACATATCTGAAAGCCGCAGGGGCAGCTCCAGCAGAACATCTGCTCATTCTGGCAGCAGTGACATTTAAATTTTTTTTTGGGGCGGCGTCTGGATCTCTTTTTTTCAACATCCATAATTATCAAAAATAGCTATTCATTGATCAGCAAACAGAAAAAAAACATCCTCCACCTGCGTCATGCTTTGAGCTCAGCTGCCAGCCAATTCAGATAGTCTTTACCACTCCTTGTAATCGGGGTGGCAAGTATTTCCGGAACCTCGTAAGGATGCATGCCTTTAATTGCAGCCTCCAGTTCTGAAAAGAGGCCATCTCTACTCTTTATCAGGCACAGGTATTCCTGGGCTGAGTCCAATTTTCCCTGCCACTGGAAAAAACTCGTCAAAGGCCCTATTATCTGGACGCAGGCGGCAATGCGTTTTTCCACGAGCATTTTGGCAATTTTTTCAGCATCAGCTTTATGTTCCACCGTTGTTAAAACCTGTATATACTCTGTCATGCCTGGTTCCCCGTATTTCATGAAGTGATTTAGCTTTTATAGTAAAAGAACTTTCCATATAATACGCTGTACATGCAAAGCAGGCCATAGTAAATGTAGTAAATACCAATTTTTTTTGCGCAAATACCTTATGGAATCAGTAACGGTTGAAAGCTATGCCGGCTCAAAGGCAGAGGAATATCCTCTCCGCTTTTATATCGACAAGCGGACAATTGAAATCATATCCATCGAAAAACGCTGGTTGACTCCCGGATGCAGATGTTTCAAAGTTCTAGGGGACAACGGCTGTTTATATGTTTTGGAATACAACTGCGATAACGATACATGGAGCCTATTGACAGTGGACAGACCATAAGGCAACAGATTATTGACCTGCTGGGTTCAGATGAGTTAACCCTGCGTGATCTTTCACAGGCTGTCAGCATCCCTGAAAAAGAAGTTGTGGGCCATTTAGGCCATATTGAACGATCGATCCGCACTCAGGGCAAAAAACTTGTGGAAACTCCCTATAAATGCCTTTCATGTGGTTTTGTTTTTGACAAGCGCAGCCGTTTTTCGAAACCAGGTCGTTGTCCGAACTGCAAGAACTCGCATATGCAAAGAGCCCGTTACCATATAAAGTAAGTTACTATAAACCGGGGAGTAGGGTTACAGACTTCTTCGTCATAAATAAAACTCCTCTTGAACAAAAACCATGAATTACTGTAATTACTGTCCCGGATATTGCTGTTACAGGTTAAAAGGTTCTGTTCTGTTTATAGATTCAGATGACATAAATCGTCTTGCACGTCATTTCTCAATTTCAGACGGTGAAGTGCGGAAACGTTTCATAGAAAACAAGAACACCTTCAAGATTAAAGATGATGGGTCCTGTATATTTCAGTCCAGTGACAAAATGATCAAACGCTGCACTGTCCATGCGGCCCGTCCCAGACAGTGCAGAATGTTCCCTTATGATGATCCCTGCCCATATCTGGAAAGAGAAGACCTGCTGACCGAAATACAGCCCCGTGTAGAAAAAAGCCTTAAAAACTCCTGGCTTAAATAGTAACCCCCCAAAAAATCCTGATTTAAAAACATGTTCACCTACCAGAAAAGCGGCCGCTACTTTGCCCAGATTGCAGAGGGCCTCGAAGAGCTTGCAAAAAAAGAGCTCGAAGAACTTGGGGCCCGAGATATCAAACCCGGCTACAGGGGATTCTATTTTTCAGCTGACAAGGCTTCACTCTACAGAATCAATTATTGTTCGCGCCTGCTGAGCAGGGTCTTGGCTCCACTCCTCCGGTTTGATTGCCATTCGGACAAATATTTGTATAAAACTGCCTCCAATATTAACTGGCCATCTCTTATCGACCTGAAAAGCACCTTTGCCGTGAAGGCCAATGTCTCTCACAGCAATATTACCCATTCCCAATATGCCTCACTCCGTCTGAAGGATGCCATTGTTGATGTTTTCAGAAAAAAGACAGGCAAAAGGCCCGATGTGGATACCAAAACACCGGATGTTTTGTTCAACCTGCATATACAGAGCAATAAAGCAACAATCTATCTGGATACCTCAGGAGGCTCTCTGCACAGGCGGGGTTATCGCCGGGAAACCATCATGGCGCCCATGCAGGAGATTATTGCAGCTGCCATAATCCGTTTAAGCGATTGGAACGGCACCAGACCGCTGGTGGATCCCATGTGCGGTTCAGGCACCCTCCTTTGTGAAGCAATGATGAATTACTGCAGGATTCCTGCAGGATATTTACGAAAAAAATTTGGCTTTACAGCGCTGCCTGATTTCGATGCAAAGATCTGGGCTGCGGTTAAACAAAAAGAGGACAGCCGCATCAGGGATCTGCCCCATGGTCTCATCAGCGGCAGTGACAAGTCAGAGGAGGCTATTGCGGCAGCTAGGGCAAACACTCAATGTTTTGCCCAGGGAGCCAATATAGCACTTTCCGTAATGTCTATGCAGAATATCAAGTCTTTGGCAAATTCTGTTATAGTCTGCAATCCACCCTATGGCATACGACTCGAAACAGATGAAAACATGAAGGATTTCATGAAACAGCTTGGTGATTTTTTAAAACAACGCTGTACAGGTTCTGAAGCCTATCTTTATTTTGGTAATCGTGAATTGATAAAAAGTATCGGCCTTAAGCCAAGCAGGAAGAAGATTCTCATCAGCGGCGGTTTGGACGGACGGTTGGTCAAATATAGAATGTATTAAGGAAAATTGCGAGCACATTCCCGAAGCTTTTTGCAGCAGTGCAATAGACTGATAATCACCATACATTTCAAATGTGTTAGTTATATTTTTAGGCCATAAATTTAACCTGCACCATACGCGCAAGAACTCAACAATTTTTTCCTTATTTTTTTAAAAAAATTACTTTATCATATAATAATTATTCTTGGATAATACTGAAAGAGGACCTTTATGCCATCTGATTCTCATCAGAATGAAAGAAGAAAACACGACCGTTTTGAAGTCAGGAACCTGGCAATTGCTGTTCCGAATAAACCTTCCTCACAGGTCGCAAGAATCGTGAATATAAGCAAGGGTGGTCTGGCAGTGCGTTACCTTGAACAGACGAATTGGCTGGGAAACGCGGATGCCATAGATATCCTTGTCAACAACAGCTTCCTGATGACCAATATCCCGATTAAACATGTCAGTGATTACAAAGTGGATAATCAGGTTTCTTTCAGTATCATCAGTGAACGCCAATGCTGTCTGCAGTTTGGCCCCCTCTCTCCTGAGCAGCAGTTACTGCTTGATGAATTCATTGTAAAATATGGCGCCGGCAGCTCATAAAAAATATTTTTTTATTCTATAAAATCTCCGCTTGCATTCCAGCCCATACTAAACCTTGCTAATACGCCGCAGTTCTAATATTATTGTTTTCCGGCGGATCCAATCGATCCATATTTCTTTATACATCTCTTTTTTATAAGGTATACATAACAGGCATGCTTTTCGCGATAGATGTTGGCAACTCCCAAACCGTTTGCGGTGTATTCAATAAGGGCAATCTCCTTTGTCATTGGCGCTTGAAAACAGATCGGGAGAAAACCGCCGATGAATTGGCGGCCCGCTTCCTGGCACTCTTCGCCATGCAGAATATCCGGTTCGAGGATATTACCAGCGTCATAGTTGCCAGCGTAGTTCCCACCCAACAGCTGGCCTGGCACGAATTCTCCACCAGGTACACAAATTGCACTCCTCTGGTCGTAAATAATCACTCTCTTGAAACGGACATAAAAATAATAACGGATAATCCTGCAGAAGTTGGTGCGGACAGGTTAGTCAATGCAGTGGCGGCATTTGCTCAATACGGCAAAAGCTGTATCGTGGTTGATTTCGGGACAGCCATAACATTTGACTGCATATCTGCCAGGGGGGAATACCTGGGTGGCGCCATCATGCCCGGCATGAGCATTTCACTTGATGCGCTTGCCAGCCGTACTGCCAAACTGCCAAGGATTGATATCTCAATCCCGCCTAAAAGGGCAATCGGTGCCAACACGGTAGATGCCATCAAGTCGGGCCTGATGTTCGGATATGGCGCCCTGGTGGACGGCCTCATAAAAAAACTGTCGGCAGAATTTACTGAAACCCCGCAGGTGATTGCCACCGGAGGCATGGCGGAACTGATTGCCCCCTATACAGAAGCCATCCAGATTGTTGATCCCATGTTGACCCTTAAAGGCCTTAATATCCTGCATGAAAAAAACAGTTAAACAATCTGCGCCCAGGAAATCCCGCCAAGCCATTTTCCCGCCTTCCATAAAAAAAGGTGACACAATCGGCCTGGTTGCACCTGCAGGACCACTTATCAATAAAGACAAATTTATTGCCGGTATACGTCTTCTTGAAAAGAGTGGCTTCAGGGTCAAGTACAACCGGGACCTTTTAAATGCCAAAGGGTATCTTGCAGGCTCTGACCAGGAGCGGGCACATGAGTTCAACAGGTTGTGGTCTGAACCTGTAGTCAAAGCCCTGGTTGCAGCAAGGGGTGGATACGGCTGCATGCGCATGCTTGATTTGATCGATATGAGGCAGCTACGAAAAACCCCCAAGATCCTTATCGGCTTCAGTGACCTGACCGTGCTTTTAGCAGCAATTTATAAAAAAACCGGCCTTGTGACTTACCATGGGCCTGTCGTGACAACCCTGGACAGCATAAATAAACAGTCGCAAACAAGTTTTTTCAATGTTCTCACAGGAAAAGCACCAGACGTGATAAAACCTTCCAGGGTGAAGATACTAAAAAAAGGCCGGGCAAAAGGAATCCTGCTGGGGGGCAACCTTACTACCCTGGTTCATATGATCGGCACCCCATATGAATTTCCATGGAACGATACAGTCCTTTTCATCGAGGATACCGGTGAATCGCCCTACCGGCTGGACCGATTCCTTACACATTTAGCCAAGGCCAAGCGCTTGCAAAAAATAAAAGGGCTCATCCTGGGCACGTTTACCGATAAGAATAATAAACAAAGATCAGTGATTCTGCAGACTGTTTACAGTAGAATATCCGAACTGCTCGCAGATAAAAATATTCCGATCTGGGCCAATTTCCCTGTCGGGCATGCAAATCAGAACGTGACGCTGCCCATCGGGGCAGAAGTAGAGATGGATTCCCGTGAAAATATACTGAAATTCCTTTAAAATATCTGCGGATTACAGAGCCAGCGCATGGCAAAAAGCACTAAACAACCATAAAAGGATAACCATGATAGCAATAATTGGAACCGGATATTGGGGAAAAAACCTGGTCCGAAACTTTCACGCACTCGGGGCCCTGCACACGATTTGCGACACGAATACTGATACCCTCCAGGGCTTCTCCGAGAAATATCCAGGTATACAGACCGTAAGTTCATTTGCTGAAATCTTAAACAACCCTGAAATAAAAGGTATAGTGATATCCACGCCGGCAGCAACCCATGCAACTCTGGCAAGCGAGGCGATTCGGGCGGGCAAGGATGTTTTTGTTGAAAAGCCTCTTTGCCTCGATGAAAAAGAAGGCATTGAACTCAACAAACTCGCCGGCGAACGTGGCCGCATACTGATGGTAGGCCATCTGCTCTGGTATCATCCTGTCGTCTTAAAGCTCAAAGAACTCATCAACAAAGGGGAATTGGGCCGCATCCAATACATTTACTCCAACCGGCTGAACCTTGGTAAACTGCGGCGCGAAGAGAATGTTCTCTGGTCTTTTGCCCCCCATGATATTTCAGTCATATTAGGGCTTGCCGATGAGATGCCTGTTTCAATCCGGGCCCAGGGGGGCAACTTCCTGCATCAGAAAATTGCCGATACCACAATGACACTGCTTAATTTTGCCAGCGGTATCCGGGCCCATATTTTCGTCTCCTGGCTTCACCCCTTCAAGGAACAAAAACTTGTAGTGGTCGGGGACCGGCAGATGGCGGTTTTTGACGATACCGTTGACTGGGAAGAAAAGCTCAAAATCTACCCTCATTCGATCGAATGGGAAAAAAATATCCCTGTGGCGCATAAAGCGGAAGGGAACTGTGTAAATGTTGCCAAGGAGGAGCCCCTGCGTGCAGAATGCGCCCATTTCATGCACTGCATTGAAACGCGTGATCGGCCCCGCACCGATGGGAATGAGGGTTTACGCGTATTGCGCATATTAAACAGCTGCCAGAGATCGCTTGAGAATGAACGCAAGGTTGTCCTCGATGAAACTGCCCAGGGAACCCTCCCCTACTTTGCCCATGAAACGGCACTCATTGACGAGAATGTGAAAATCGGTGCCGGCACCAGGATCTGGCACTTTTCCCATCTTCTTGCCGGGACCGTTCTCGGCCAAAAATGCAACATAGGCCAGAACGTGGTAATAGGCCCCAACGTTTCGGTCGGCAACGGCTGCAAAATCCAGAACAATGTTTCGGTCTTTGAAGGTGTTACCCTCGAGGATGATGTTTTCTGTGGACCCAGCATGGTGTTCACAAATGTCATGAATCCCCGTTCCGCCATTTCCAGAAAAAATGAATATTGCCGGACTCTGGTACGCAAAGGCGTCACCCTTGGAGCAAACTGCACCATTGTCGGCGGTATAGAACTCGGCGAGTATGCATTCATAGGTGCTGCCGCGGTGGTTATCCGGGATGTCCCCGCTTATGCTCTTATGGTGGGCAATCCGGCCAGGCAGATTGGCTGGATGAGCATGCATGGTGAACGCCTTGATCTGCCAATGGAAAATGACGGAGAAGCTGTGTGTCCACACACTGGAGATGTGTATCGGCTTAAAAATGGAAAAGTAAGTTTGGTGCAGGCAATAGTTTAATTTTTAAGGTTGGCTAGAATAAAATGATTCCGTTTATTGATCTGAAAACACAGTTCAAGCACCTGGAAAAAGATATCCTGGCAGCCATCAGTGCAGTGCTGGAACATGGAAAATTCATCCTTGGCCCGGAAATCAAAAAGTTTGAAGAACAGCTGGCAGAATTTGCAGGCGTCAAACACGTTATCTCCTGTGCCAGTGGAACCGACGCCCTGTTGATGCCGCTTATGGCTCAAAATATCGGTCCTGGAGACATTGTTTTCACTACGCCTTTCACCTTTATTGCCACCGCAGAAGTCATCTCGCTTTTAGGCGCAACACCGGTTTTTGTGGATATTGACCCCAAAACCTTCAATATTGATCCTGACAAGCTGAAACTGGCCATCGAGGCGGTACAGGCACTGGACAATACTATATATCCTTTACCTAAAAACATCCCAGCCGCTGCAATCCCAAAAACTATAATACCTGTCGATCTGTTCGGCCTCCCGGCTGACTATGATGCAATCATGGACATTGCAGGGCATGCAAATCTTTTTGTGCTCGAGGATGCGGCCCAGGGGTTCGGCGGGATTTACAAGGGCAGGAAAGCTGGAGGTCTCGGTCATGCGGGTGCTACCAGTTTTTTCCCGGCTAAACCCCTCGGCTGTTATGGTGATGGCGGCGCCATCTTTACCAATGACGAAGAACTTGTAGAAAAACTGCTTTCTATCAGGGTTCACGGCCAGGGCAAAGATAAGTATAACAATATTCGCACCGGTCTTAATGCCTGTCTCGATACAATACAGGCTGCAATTCTTATACAAAAACTGAAAATATTC
>JAHEID010000026.1 GCA_024639555.1 Deltaproteobacteria bacterium | reverse complement strand
ACCAGGGAGTTCATAAAACGGCTGCGCAAACGTCTGCCCATGTATGATGCCCTGGTCACAAAAAATATTATTCTCATCAAGCGGCTGAAGGATATCGCCCCCATTTCCAAGGATATGGCCCGGCGTTACGGTGCCACCGGTCCGGTTGCAAGGGGATCGGGCATTAATTTTGATGTGCGCAAGCATGAGCCTTATTCTGTCTATCCTGAATTTGACTTTGACATCCCGGTTTACGAGGAGGGAGATTCCATGGCGCGCTATATGGTACGCATGGATGAGATGGAGCAGTCCATGCGTATCATTGAGCAGGCACTGGACAAACTTCCTGAGGGAGAGATAAAACCGAAAAAAGCAGTCAAGCTGGTTAAACCTGAGAAGGGTGATTACTACTATGCCGTTGAGGCTGCCCGCGGTTCGTTCGGTGTGCGCATTGTCAGTGACGGCACCAATTCCGCCTACCGTTTGAAGCTGCGTTCGCCAACCTACTCCAACCTCAGTCTTTACAACGAGGCCAGCAGGGGCATGCTGCTGCCCGATGCCCTGGCGTTCATGGGAAGCCTTGACCTGGTAATACCGGAGATAGACAGGTAGTTTTGCAATCTTTTCGAGAAAGGCGGAAGCTGGGATGCATAAGATAAACCTAAATGAAAAGGACGTAAAAGATAACAATGCCTGAACCGTTCAGAGTGATCCTTTTTATTATTTTCGTCATGGCCTTTGCCGGGCTCAATGCCGCCTATCTTGTCTGGTGCGAAAGAAAGGGCGCCGGACATATCCAGCGGCGCATCGGCCCCAAGGAGGTTGGCCCCTTCGGACTTCTGCAGCCCATAGCCGACGGCATTAAACTCATGACCAAGCAGCTCTTCCTGCCAAAAGGGGCTGACCCGATCCTGTTCATGGCAGCGCCGCTCATGGTCATGGTACCGGCCATCATGAGTTTTATGGTTATTCCGTTCAGCGAGACCTTTGTTGCCCGTGAGGTGAATATCGGCCTGCTGATGATCTTTGCCTTTGCCTCGGTCAACGTTCTCGGCCTGCTTCTGGGCGGCTGGGGTTCTGGCAACAAGTATGCGGTAATTGCAGCAGCCCGCTGTGTTTCCCAGAATATCGCCTATGAAATTCCCATGCTGGTTACCGCCATCACCATGGTCATGGTCACCAACACCATGAATTTGAATGAAATAGTCCGATCCCAGGCAGGCTGGTTTTTCCACTGGCACATCTTCCGGCTTGATATAAGCCTGTTGATGCCCGTCGCCTTTCTGATCTTTTTTGTCTGCACCCTGGCCGAGACAAACCGGGCGCCCTTTGATATGGCCGAGGCGGAGAGCGAGCTGATCGCCGGGGCCTATACCGAATACCCGGGCATGGGTTTCGGTGTCTTTTTCATGGGCGAATATGCCAACATTGTTATCGGCTGCGCCCTGTCGGTTATCCTCTTCCTGGGGGGCTGGCAGTCACCGGTTCCTTTTCATCCCGCGGGCTTCCTTGGCGTTATCTGGGGTTTGTTCTGGTTCCTTACCAAACTCTATGCCCTGATATTTACCGTGATCTGGATTCGCTGGACCTATCCGCGCACCCAGTTTTATGTTTTGCTCAACCTTTCCTGGAAAGTGTTGATCCCGATTTCGTTGTTTAACCTGATACTGACAGCTTTGCAGATAAAGATTTTTCCCTGGCTGTAACTGAAAGGTTTATAGGCTATGAGCGGTTATTTTAAAGAATTAATAAGCGGTACCAAAAGTCTCTTTATCGGGTTGGGGATCACCGGCAAATATTTTATGGAACCCGTGGTCACCATGCAGTATCCGATGGAACACGTGGAGATGACCCCCAGGTTCCGCGGCCATATCGAGCTTATCCCCGATGAAGAGACCGGGGAACCCAAGTGCATTGTCTGCGGCATGTGCCAGAAGGGCTGCCCCTCCAAGTGCATCAGTCTTGAAGGTGAAAAACGCGAAGGCGTCAAGGGAAAGGTCCTGACCAAGTACATCCTGAACTTTACGACCTGCAGTCTCTGCGGGCAGTGCGTGGAAAGCTGCAAGTTCGGGGCCCTCAGATTTTCTAAGGATTACAATCTTGCCAGCCCGAGAAAGGAAGATTTCATATTTGATCTTATCAAACGGTTAAAGGAAAAAAGTTGATGGTGCCTCTGTTTTCAGCTGAAGGACTTTCCAGTCTGGTATTTATTTTCATCGTTATGACAACGGTGCTGGGTGCGGTCATTGCCACGCATTCGGAGCGCCTGACCAGGGCTGTCACCGGTCTTGCCATCTGTTTCATCGGTGTTGCCGGTATTTATTACTACCTGAACAGCCCCTTTGTGGCCCTGATGGAAATGTTGATCTATGTAGGCGCCGTCTGCGTGACCATTGTTTTTGCCGTCATGCTCGCTGATCCGAATCCCGAGAGTGAGGCCGGCAAGGGCAGTATCTTTGCCGGGCCCTTGAGTTTTGCCCTGGGAATTCTGCTTTTCTGGGGCTTGTCGGCTCTGGCCGGGAAAACTGCCTGGGTCCCGCCTTCGGCCAGAGTAAATGACGGCTCTCTGGAAGAGGTGGGCAGATCTCTGCTGACAAACTACAGTATGGCATTTGAACTCATATCAATAGTGCTTCTGCTGGCAATTATCGGGGCTCTGGTACTGGCACGTCAGGGCAGGACGCGGACAGGAGGAGAGTCATGAGCATCCCTGCATTTGGCGACAGCCTCATCATCTACCTTATTATTGCGGCAATGCTCTTCGGCATAGGGTTCTACGGCCTCGTGCACCGCCGAACCCTGATCGGCATGCTGATTGCCGGTGAATTGATCCTGGCCGGCGCCTCCATCAATTTCATGGCTTTTAACAGGTTTCTGGCCCCGGATCCGACCGTGGGCCAGGTATTTACCCTGTTTATCATGGGCATTGCCGCCGCCGAGGCTGCAATTGCCCTGAGTATAATTATTGCTGTTTACAGAAACTTCCGCTCCATTGATGCTGAAGATGTGGCGGAGTTAAAAGGATAGATTGAGGAGAAGGGAAACAGGTCATGGAAATTGCTTCGTGTAAACCACTGTATGCCGTTTTAGCCGCTTTAATCGGTTCGATACTGGTAAGCATGGCAGGCCGTAAACCCAATTTCCGCGAGGGTTTGTCAACCGTTGCGGCAGTGATCATGTTCCTGATCATCGCCTCCATGGTACCTGATGTGCTGGCAGGAAAAATGCTGAAATGTACGGTTTTCGATATCCTGCCGGGCTTGAGCGTCACCTTCCGGGTCGACGCCTTTTCCATGATATTTGCCCTGGCCGCTTCATTCCTGTGGATTATTGCGGTATTCTATTCCATGGGCTACATGCGGGGCCTGCAGGAACATGCCCAGACCCGCTTCAACACCTGTTTTGCCCTGGCCCTGTTCGGGGCCATCGGCGTTGCGTTTGCCGACAACCTCTTTACCCTGTATCTCTTTTACGAAATCGTCTCCGTCTGCACCTATCCACTGGTTGCGCATCACCAGGATGAAGAAGGGTATATGGGGGCCAGGAAGTATATTGTCTACCTGACCACAACTGCCAAGGGTTTCATTCTGCCGGCCATGATCCTTATCTATGTATTGACCGGCACCCTTGACTTTGCCACGAATATCAGTACAGGTATTTTCCCGCCGGGCGTGAATTCGACCCTGGTGACCATTCTTTATATTTTATGTATTTTCGGGTTTGCTAAAAACGGTGTCATGCCGTTCCATCACTGGCTGCCCGGCGCCATGGTTGCCCCGACACCGGTCTCCGCCCTGCTCCATGCGGTTGCCGTGGTCAAGGTCGGTGTTTTCTCTACCACGAGGGTTATGCTCTACGTGTTCGGGGTTGACACAATGAGTGCTCTGAATCTGGGCATTCCTACGGCGTATTTTGTTTCATTCACCATACTCATGGCCTCGGTCATCGCACTTTCCAAGGACAACCTGAAAGCCAGGCTGGCCTACTCCACCGTAAGCCAGCTCTCTTACATTATTCTCGGGGTGGCGCTTCTTACGCCCACTGCAATCGAGGGCGGGCTTATCCACATCACCAACCACGCTTTTTCCAAGATCACACTCTTCTTCTGTGCCGGTGCTGTCTACGTTGCTGCCCATAAGAAAAATATATCTGAGATGGGCGGCCTGGGACGCACCATGCCCTTTACCTTCGCCGCCTTTGGTATAGCCTCGCTTTCCATGATCGGCGCTCCGCCGGTGGCAGGATTTGTTACCAAGTGGAAGCTGCTGGTGGGGACCATGGAAATGGAATCCTACTATGTCGGCATCCTGCTGGTGCTTTTGGCCAGTACCCTGTTGAATGCAGCCTATTTTGCGCCTGTCACCTACAAGGCATTTTTTGGCAAACGCCCGAAAGGAGAAAAATACGAGGGTATAAAGGAAGCTCCGCTTTCCATGGTCATTCCGATCATGGTTGCGGCGATCATCTCGGTTTTGATTGGGATTTTCCCGGGGTTCATGATGCAATTTGTTGATAGGGTGACACCAGATAACGTGGCTGTCGCTATGCCGCAATACAAGCCGGAAGGTGCTCCTGCATTTGTCCCGTCAGTTAAGGCACATGGAGCACCTGCTGAGACCCATGGGGCACCTGCTGAGAACCATGATGGAGCACCAGCTGGCCATTAGAAGATTTGAATGAGTCGATAAATATACGTAATTCGGTGAAAAGATGCTTCTAAAATTAATTGATTACCTCAGGGATCGGCTGAAAATGGTCATTCGGCTCTGTTATGTCGTACTGGGCTTATTAGTGATCTATGACGTTACGTTTGTCGACAAGCATGCCGCCCATACCTGGCCGGAAAAACTACCGGGCTGGTGGGCATTTTTTGGGTTTGTCGCCTGTGTACTGATTATCATCCTTTCCAAATGGTACGGTCACGTTCACTGGTTCGGCGGGAAGTTCCAGATTATGTCACCGGAGGATTACTACGATGACTGAGTTTATACATCCAGGATTTGTATTGATCGCCGGTGCGATGCTGCTGCCGTTCTTCAGGGGGCAGGCACTTAAGACCTATTTGATGATTGTGCCGGTCATGGCCTTTGCCAGTGTCCTGAACATGCAGCACGGCATCTACGGGGTCGTCAACTTCATGGACTGGCAATTGACCTTTGGCCGGGTTGATGCCTTGAGCCAGGTGTTCGGCTATATCATGACGCTGATGTGCATCATCGGCTCCATGTACGGCCTGCATGTGAAAGATCCCAAGGAGCACATGGCCGCCTGGATGTATGTGGGCGGTTCCCTGGGGGTTATATACTGCGCTGACTATATTACACTCTTTATCTTCTGGGAGTTGATGGCCTTTTCATCTGTCTTTCTTGTCTGGTTCCGCAAGCGAAAGGAATCCCTGCCCACCGGTTTCAGGTACCTGCTGGTCCATACTGCCGGCGGTCTGATACTGCTGGCCGGGTTTGTCCTGCGCTACAAAGCGACCGGCGCCCTCGACTTCAACCTGCTCGACGTGGATCATCCAACTCTGTACACATACCTGATCATGGTGGGTTTTATCTTAAATGCTGCCGTACCGCCGTTCCATGCCTGGCTGCCAGATGCTTACGGCGAAGCCACTGTTTCCGGTGCGGTTTTCATGTGCGCTTTTACCACGAAAACTGCAGTCTACGCCCTGGCCCGCGGTTTGGCCGGACTTGACATTCTGATTGTGCTCGGTGTCATCATGGCGCTTTATGGTGTTGTGTACGCTGTCCTTGAAAACGATGCCCGGCGTCTGCTCGCCTACCATATCATAAGTCAGGTCGGCTACATGGTTGCCGGCGTGGGGATAGGCACCCAGATGGCGATTAATGGTGCCTGTGCCCATGCCTTTGCCCATATCCTTTATAAAGGGCTGCTGTTCATGGGCTGCGGTTCGGTACTTTACATGACCGGCACGAGCAAGTTCTCAGAACTGGGTGGTCTGTACAAGAAAATGCCATGGGCCTTTGTCTTTACACTGATCGGCGGCCTATCGATCTCCGCCTTCCCGCTCTTTTCAGGATTTGTCAGCAAGTCGATGATTGTCTATGCAGGCTTTGAGGAGCATCTCTACTGGGCCGCCTTCGGGTTGACTCTGGCATCTGCCGGTACCTTTCTGCACACCGGCTTGAAGGTGCCGTACTTTATCTGGTTCGGCAAGAACAACTGCTCCAAGGAAACCTGGGAAAGGGCGGCAGAGCCACCATGGAACATGAATGTCGCCATGATTGTTGCATCATTTCTCTGCATCTTCATAGGCCTTCCTGCTTTTGGTGGACAATTCGGTTACCAGCTTCTTTATAATCTTTTACCATATCAGCCTGAGGCGGCTGATTATGCCCATCATGTATACTCTTCCTACCATGTGTCCGAGTCGCTGCAGATCCTGCTCTTCACAGCGCTTGGCTTTTTCCTGCTTATCAAGAAGCTGGCTCCGGAACCGACGATCAGCATAGATATGGACTGGTTCTACCGCAAGGGCGGCAGGGTATTCATTTGGCTGGCCAGAAAGCCTATCCAGACCTTTGACACGTGGTTCGGAGAGGTCTACAGGAATGTGGGTCTGTATCCATTGATGACGACTGCCAAGTTCTGGTCCTGGTTTGACTGGCATGGCATTGACGGATTTGTGGATGGTCTGGCGAGACTTGTGCGTTCGGTTGGAGCAAAGCTGCGGACCGTGCAGAACGGCAGGCTGCAGTACAATATTTATTACGCGGTTTCGATAGTTGCCTTATTGATAGTTGCCTATGTATTCGGCTGAAAAAAATGCATGGCACAAATTGAAGTAATAATTACAGGATAAAGTAAAACTACAAGGGAAACAGGAAATGCAAGATTTTCTGATCATAAATACTCTGGGATACCCCATCTTAAGCCTGCTGATCTTTTTGCCGCTTGCCGGGGTCATCCCACTCCTTATCCTGAAAAACGACGAGGCGGCCAAGTACTCAACACTGGCAGTGACCACTTTAATAGCGCTTATTTCCCTTACGCTTTATTTCAAGTTCGACAAGACAACAGCCCTGTACCAGTTTGGTGAGCACCATGCCTGGATCCCGATGTGGGACATCAACTACACCCTGGGCATTGATGGTATCAGCCTGCTCCTCATCCTGCTTACCACACTGCTGATGCCGCTCTGTGTTCTCTGTTCCTGGAACTATATCAAAACCAGGGTAAGGCCGTTTTTGGCCTGTCTGCTGATCATGCAAACATCCATGCTCGGCGTTTTCATGGCCCTTGATTTCGTCCTCTTTTATATCCTCTGGGAGGCCATGCTCATTCCCATGTACCTGTTGATCGCTGTATGGGGCGGCCCCAGAAAGATATATGCCTCGATCAAGTTTTTTCTCTATACACTTGCCGGTTCGGTACTCCTCTTAGTTGCCATCATCGCCCTTTATCTGCACAATGATCCGCACACTTTCAGCATCCCGCAGATGATGGGGCAGGATTATTCCTCGGTATTCCAGATATATGTTTTCCTGGCATTCTTCCTGGCCTTTGCCATCAAGGTCCCAATGTTCCCCTTCCATACATGGCTGCCGGCAGCCCATGTTGAAGCACCCACTGCAGGTTCAGTAGTACTGGCCAGCGTCCTGCTGAAGATGGGAACCTATGGTTTCCTGCGATTCTGTCTGCCGATCACGCCTGAGGCCAGTCTGACCATGATGCCCTATGTGCTCTGGCTCTCTGTTGCCGGTATCATTTACGGTGGTTTCACCGCCCTGGCCCAGTCCGATATGAAGAAACTGATCGCCTATTCCAGTGTGGGGCATATGGGATTTGTCACCCTGGGTATTTTTGTGTTTAACGTCCAGGGCATTGAAGGAGCCCTCCTGCAGATGATTAATCACGGTGTCACCACAGGCGCCCTCTTTATCATGGTCGGTATGATCTATGAGCGCACGCACAGCCGCGAGTTGGCCATGGCGGCAGGAGTAGGAAAGTTTATGCCGATCTATGTGATCTTTCTTGGATTTTTCTCTCTTTCTTCTCTGGCCTTTCCAGGCACCAACAGTTTTATCGGTGAATTTCTCGTGTTGGTAGGCGCCTTTGCCAAGACGAAGATCGTTGCTGCCTGCGCCATACCCGGTGCGGTTCTGGCCGCAGCCTACATGCTTCGCATGCTGCAGAAAGTGGTCTGGGGCGGTACCAATAATCCTGACCAGTCATATCTGACAGATTTAAATGTGCGTGAAATTATTACACTGGCACCCCTGCTGCTGTTTGTCCTATGGATCGGCTTGAATCCCGCGCCCTTCATGGATGTGATGCATACCAGCGTCAACCACCTGATCCAGCAAGTGGGAATTGCCGACGCTGGCCCACAGGGGATATTTGAAGTTGCTAAACTTGCAATACCACAATAATTGATACAATCGTAAATGTCTCGCAGTCAACAACAGGGCCTAAAAAAATCAATAGGCTATAGGCGCAACAACTGTCCGCATCGTGCTTTGTGCGATGCCGACAATAATTGATACAATCGTAAATGTCTCGCAGTCAGCAACAGGGCCTAAAAAAATCAATAGGCTATAGGCGCAACAACTGTCCGCATCGTGCTTTGTGCGATGCCGACAATAATTTATAGAGTAAAAAGGCATATGATGAAAATGGCATTGTTTTTTCCGGAGCTTTTTCTCCTGTTAAGCTGCCTGGTAGTTTTTCTGCTCACCCTTGGTAAGATGAGCAGCAGCACGGTACGGAGTATTACTGCTGCCTTGTCAATAATAGCGTTCCTGATCTGCGCCGGAAGCCTCAGGCTGGAAGGGGACCTGTTTTTTAAAGCCTACAGGGTTGACCTGTTTTCCCAGCTCTTCAAATTTGCAATAACGGGCGGTGTGGCCCTGCTGCTTCTTTTCAGCCGGGAATTGAAGGGGATAGAAGAAAATATCAGGGCTGAATATTATCTATTCCTGCTCTTGAGTGCTCTTGGCCTGGTCATGCTGGTGAGCTCGGTCGAACTGCTTTCCATTTTTGTGGCCCTTGAACTTTCCTCCTATGCCCTCTACCTGCTTGTGCCGATGCGCGATGACCACTCCGGTCTGCGGGAACAGATGGAGGCCGGCATCAAGTATATCCTTTTCGGTGTGGTGGCAACCGGCGTTATGCTCTTTGGCATGAGCTATCTCTTCGGCCTCACCGGTACAACCTATTTAAGCGAACTTATCCCGGCCATGAACCAGGTGATAGGATCACCGGCAGCGATTGTTGGAATCGCCCTGGTTATGGGTGGCTTCTTCTTTAAACTCGGCCTCTTTCCTTTCCATTTCTGGCTGCCCGATGTTTACCAGGGGGCTTCAAATGAGACAACGGCGTTTATAGCCTCCGTGCCCAAACTTGGCGCGGTTGCCCTGTTGATCCGGATAGCCACCCTTGCAGCTCCATCCGCAGCAACCCTGGTCAACCTGCTGATGATTCTCGCGGTCTGCTCCATGTTTTACGGCAACCTTATCGCCCTGGTGCAGAAAGATATCAAACGCATGCTTGCCTTTTCAGGTATTGCCCATGCAGGTTTCGTGATTCTCGGTATTATCACCCTGAAGGATACCGGCTTTGCTTCGGCAATCTATTATATCACGGGTTATATGCTTATGAACCTTGCGTGTTTTCTGGTTATCTGCAATGTCTCTGTAAAGGGTGAGAATCTTGCCATAAGTGATTTGACCGGACTCTACAAGCGGGCGCCGCTCCTGGCCTTTACCCTGGCAGTCGGCATGTTTGCCCTGGCAGGCATTCCGCCCTTTGTCGGTTTTATGGGCAAGTTCATGCTCCTGGCCGGCGCTTTGAAGGAAGGGTACCTGGCCCTGGTCATCCTTGCAGCAATCAATACCGCAATCGCAATCTACTACTACCTGTCAGTGGTCCGTGTCAGTTACTGCACCGACCCTGAAGAGAGGCCGGCTGTAACAGTGGCGCCTCTTACCCAGGTAATCAGTATTGTACTCGTGCTCATTATCATCATCATGGGTGTCATGCCTGCACCTGTGGTTGACATTGCGACTGCTGCTGTCAAGGGCATCATGTAACACAGATATATTCCAAGCAATTTGTAAATATAAAGGCTGGCCATTGTGGCCAGCCTTATTTATTTCAGCTGATTTTAAAAGCTGTATTTAATGTACCTTAATCTTGATTTCCTTTTTCTTGGCCTCCTCGGATTTGGGCAAATTGATGGTCAGAATGCCCTTGTCAAAGGTCGCATCAATCTTGTCCGTTTTAATAAGCGTCGGCAGCTTGATCTTCCGCTCAAAAGCACCATGGTACCTTTCAACAAAGAACCGGTGCTCATCCTTTTCTTCCTTCTCTTCCTTCTTCTCACCCCTGATGGTGAGAACGTCTTCAGTAAGGCTGAGCTCAACATCCTTTGCCTCCAGGCCCGGCAGTTCTGCCTTGAGGACCAGCTTGTTCTTGGTTTCTGTCAGGTCAATTGTGGGCAGCCACTCATGGGTAAGCCTTTCATGGAAAGGTGTTTCCGGGAAGAAACGGTCCCAGAGACTGTCCATTTCCCTCCGGAGCGTTGTCAGCTCATCAAATGGTTTCCACGGAATAATGTTCATGGTATCACCTCCTTTAACCTACTATCTACCTGCCGCATTCCGCCTTCAAGCCAATGAAGGTTTTATGCAGCTTTTCACAAAATTATTTCCTGCTTCTAATTTAGAAAATAAGTATGGATTTTTCTGCTGTAAAGGTCTGTTTCCAACTGGTTAAGAAAAAAGCCCATCCGGAAAAATAAAGACACATCGTGGTAACCTTAGGTTCTCGCCGTTACTCTGCTGTTTGTTTATTGGCGTTGACCAGGCGCCCTTATGCTGAGATAAATAACCATCCGGAAACATACCGCGGTAGGAAATGGTTATGAAGCATATGAAAAGCAAATTGAAAAGGAGGAAACAATGAAAAAGCAGATTTGGCTGGCAGCAGTTCCGGCAATTTTACTTGCAACAGGAATTGCCTGTGCTGCAGGGAAAAGTTCAGCGGAAATGGGCAAAGAGATGTTCAGTGATTCTAAGCTTAACGGGTCGGCAAACGATTCATCCTGCAACAGTTGCCATGCAGGGGGCAAGGGCCTGGAAAATGCGGTAGGGAAAAAGAAATTCTCCAAGTTGGTCAACAACTGCCTTGTCGGCAAGATGGAAGGAGAAAAGCTGGATGGCCGCACCGTGTCCATGCGCTCGCTCAAGAAGTATATCCAATCTTTAGATAATTAATAACTAACTGATAATACAATAAAAGGCAGGGTCTGATGCCCTGCCTTTTATTGTGCCATAAAATGTTCAATCATGGATGTGGAAGGTGGTTGTGCAACTTGGGGATATGCGCAAAAATGGTTAGGGAATATGACTAATTGATTATTGATATTTTGAGGCAAATTTTATGGAATCAAAAAAAGTGTGATTATGGGTACAAATCAAAAGTCCAAGTGTATTGCCGTTATAAAAATATTGTATAGTAGGTTGTTATAACTCTCTGCGGTTGTCCAGTTTTATTTTATTTGAAAATCGGAGCTTGCAGGACATTCTGCACCGTGCTATTTTGCAGCACATAATTTTTTCCAATGGAGGAAATGGAATGCTGCACCGCACAATTTTACTATCCTGCCTGCTTCTCGTGTTGTCCGGTTGTTGGACAGATGACCCGACCCGGCCTAATACGTTCATCCCGCTCACATCTATCGAGGTGATTGCCACCTATCAATCCATGGCAGACAATACCGTTAACCAGTACACGGCAATCGGTGATTTTTCAGGGTCGTTTACCAGGGATATTACCGCCGAAGTGTCCTGGGCGGTTGAGAACAATGCTATTGCCGATGTAAGTAATGCTGCGGGCAGTGAAGGTCTGGTAAGCGCACTAGCCCCGGGGACAACTTCAATAACGGCAACATATGAAGATATAACCGGGAGCGGGACCGTAGTTGTCACAGATGTGATTCTGGCCGGAATTGAGATAAGCCCGCAAGACGCTGAGCTGCAGGTCGGCATAACCCAGCAGTATGAAGCAACCGGTACGTTTTCTGACGGCTCCAGCCAGGATATTACAATACTGACAGCCTGGGACTCTTCCGACATAAATGTTGCCACCATTGATAACGCAGGCCTGGCCACATCTCTTGCCAGCGGCAGCACCACCATAACAGGAGCCTGGCAGGGTATTGAATCCAGTGCAAGTCTATTGGTCACCGATGTCACACTGACTGCAGTAACAATAACCCCGGAAACAGCAACTATAGCCCAGGAGACCACCGTACAGTTTGAAGCGGAGGGCACGTTTTCCGATGATACAACCCTGGACATCACGGATATCGTTGACTGGCAGTCATCTGATGACGGTATCGGGATTGTCGATACCAATGGTTTGGCAGAAGGGAGGGCGCCCGGCCAGGTAGATATCAGCGCCTCGTTTGATGTGGATGGCAATACGATATCAGCAACAGCTGTGTTAACGGTCTCCGATGCATTCCTGGAGTCAATCAGCGTTACCCCTGAAAACAGCACAATACAAGTAAGTGAAAGTCAACAGTTTGTCGCAACCGGGACGTTTTCCGACAACAGTGAGCAGGATATAACCAGGAGTGTAACCTGGCTTTCAACCCCTAATACTGTTGGTGCCTTTCACACTTTTAGCCCTGGCCTCTTTATAAGTGAAGGTCCAGGCACAACCCTTATAGAAGCTGTTTTTAATGGGATCGACGGCGAGACGCTCCTGACAGTAGTTGAATAATTCACAGAAAAAATTCTGTCTGTCGAAGTGCAAACTTATTTAGAGGAGTACTCTGTTATGAGAAAAAAATTTCAGTACCTGATCGTTACAGCCCTGCTGGTTCTGGGCTTCAGTACATCTGCTTTTGCAGGCCTTTACATCGGCGTCCAGGGCGGGACCGGTTTTGCCTCTGATGCAACGGGCAGCGATGCGGATGGAAATGCAAATTTCACCTATGATGCAGGCTATGATGGAAGTATCATCCTGGGCTATGACCTTGGCGAAGAGCATCCGGGCATCGGCAAAGGCCGCCTTGAGCTTGAATTCAACACAGCATCCAATGATTTGGACGGAGCGGAATTTCTGGAAGGCGAAGTCGGGGCTGACGGCTCCGCTGAGCGTACCAGCATCATGGTAAACACAATCGGCGAGTATACGACCCAATCAGGTATGATAATATATGCTCTCTTGGGGCTTGGCTGGGCGGAAATCAACCTCGATAATGTCTCCGTCCTGGGGACGCCCTTTGTCAATGACAGTAACAACCAGCTTGCCTATCAGGCCGGGCTCGGATTTGGCTGGAACCTCAGCGAGCATTTTGTTTTTGATGTCGGCTACAGGTACTATGCCACTACAGACCCGGAGTTTACCAAGCAAGACGGAACCAACCTTGATTACGAATATAAAAGCCACCGGGTCCTGGCAGGCTTCAGGCTGCATTTTTAAATTGTTCAACCAGCGTCGGAAATCACCTTCTCCTGTGAATTTTTAAGAACTAGCTATGACGCAGGAGATTGAACTTTTTGCGACGCCATTATATTTTGGGGTGCAATTATCCCCTGAATATGGTATTTGCCTCAATTCTTAAGTATAATTTAAAATTATTTAACATTATTTTTAATAGTAGCAAGCCGACCATAATTGGGTAAACGTAATCAAAGTCTCACCCAATATTGGTACAATCGTAAAAAGTCTCTCGGGAACCCACAGGGCCTAGTAATATTGATATGTTACTGGCACAAAACATGTCCGCATCGTGTTTTCTGCGATGCCGACAATATTTATTTTTTTCTATTTGACCCGATGGGTTTTAAACTCCATCTTTTTTGAAAGAAAGGGGCCATTATGAAAATTGCTGTAATGAAAGAAACGTTTGAGGGCGAAACCCGCGTCCCACTCATCCCGCCGACAGTAGATAAGCTCGTCAAGCTCGGGGCCGAGGTGGAAATCGAAGCCGGAATGGGTGCAACCTGCCGCTACGGGGATGGCGATTATGAAAAGGTGGGAGCAAAAGTCAACAGCGACAGGAAGGGACTGCTCCAGTCAGCTGATATTGTCCTGCGCCTTAGAAAACCGCCTATTGAAGAAGTTGACTTGATGAAAAAAGGATGCATCCATATCAGCTATCTTGACCCGTTTAATGAACTGGATCTGGTTGAGAAAATGAAGGAATGCTCCATCAGTTGTGTCAGCCTTGAAATGCTGCCGCGTTCGACCGTGGCCCAGAAAATGGATGTTTTAAGTTCTCAGGCAAACCTGGGGGGATACATGGCCGTTATTCTCGGGGCGGAACAGCTGGACAAGATCCTGCCCATGATGACAACACCGGCAGGAACGATCAAACCATCCCGTGTTTTCATTATCGGGGTCGGGGTTGCCGGTTTGCAGGCCATTGCCACTGCCAGGCGGCTCGGCGCCCGTGTTGAGGCCTTTGATACCAGGCCGGTGGTGGAGGAGCAAGTGAAGTCTCTGGGAGCAAAGTTTGTCAAGATCGACCTGGGCGAGACAGGGCAGACCAAGGATGGCTATGCTGTCCAGCTCACTCCGGAGCAGATCCAGAAACAGAAGGAAGGTATGGCCAAGGCATGTGTGCTGGCGGATATCGTTATCACCACAGCCCAACTTTTCGGACGTCCTGCACCGCGCATTGTGGACCGGCCCATGATAGCCCAGATGCAGCCCGGATCGGTTATCGTTGATATGGCAGTTGAAACAGGCGGCAATGTCGAAGGCTCGGAAGTCAACAAGGTTGTTGAAGTCGATGGTGTCAAGATCGTTGGCTATGCCAATCTGCCGGGTTTCGTGCCGCTGACTGCCAGCCAGATGTATTCTTCCAACCTGGGTAATTTTATTGAGCATTTCTGGGACAAGGAAGAAAAGATTTTCAAACTGAAACTCGAAGATGACCTTATCAAGGGTGCCCTTATCACCCATGACGGCGAATTGTTCAGTGAAACCTACAAAAGTATTATGAAAAAGTGAGGAAACAAATGGAAGCCGTATTTCTGACCTTTGTTTTTGTGTTATCAATTTTTCTGGGATTTGAGCTTATTTCCAAAGTCCCGTCCACCCTGCATACCCCGCTCATGTCGGGCTCAAACGCTATTTCAGGTATTACCATGATCGGTTCGCTTGCTTCCCTGAAAGCTGACAACTTGACTGTAGCAGTAATCCTCGGCACACTGGCGGTAACCTTTGCCACGATCAATGTTGTCGGGGGATACGCGGTGACAAACAGGATGCTGGAGATGTTCAAGAAAAAGGATGATGGAGGAGCAAAATGAACACGATGACACTCCCCATAAATTTTGCCTACGTCATCTCGGCCGGCCTTTTCATCTTCGGCCTGAAGATGCTGAGCTCCCCGGCAACAGCCCGGCGCGGCAACATGCTCTCCGCGCTTGGTATGCTGCTGGCAATTGTTGTAACGCTTTTTAATGCCGGCCTTGATTACAAGTGGATCCTGGTTGGTGTTGTTATTGGTACTGCGATCGGCCTGGTGGCAGCGTATAGGGTACAGATGACATCCATGCCGGAAATGGTCGCCCTGTTCAACGGCTTTGGTGGTATTGCCAGTTTACTGCTGGCCTGGGGCGAATATCATCAGCATCCCGAACTCTCTGTTTTTATTGCCCTGGTGACATTTCTCTCAGCCTTTATCGGCGGCATCACCTTTTCAGGCTCCATGGTAGCCTTTGGCAAGCTGGCCGAAATAATGCCGAGCAAGGCCATTGTTTTCAGCGGCCAGCATATTGTCAACGGGGCAATTCTTCTGGCAGCCCTTGTTTCAGGTGTGATATTCGGCATGAATCCTTCCACCAGTTATGCAATTTTTCTGGTGATCATTGTTGTGTCGCTTCTCTTCGGGGTTACCTCGGTCATACCCATAGGCGGCGCTGATATGCCGGTTGTTATCTCGCTGCTCAACAGTTATTCCGGGTTGGCTGCCTGTGCTGCCGGTTTTGTTATCAACAATACCATCCTGATCGTTGCCGGTGCCCTGGTTGGTGCCAGCGGTATTATCCTGACCAACATCATGTGCAAGGCCATGAACCGCTCTCTGGCCAATGTGCTCTTTTCAGGCTTTGGTGCCACAACACAGGCTGCCGGTTCCGGGGAGCAGCAGGGCGAGATCAGGCCGGCCACGGCTGAAGATGTATACTATATCCTGGAAGCGGCCGATTCCGTTGCCTTTGTTCCCGGCTATGGCCTGGCGGTTGCCCAGGCCCAGCATGTGGTGCAGGAGCTGGGTGAACTTCTTGAGCAAAACGGCAGCGAGGTCAGTTATGCCATCCATCCTGTTGCCGGCCGTATGCCCGGCCATATGAACGTTCTTCTGGCTGAGGCCAATGTCTCCTATGACCAGCTGGTTGAAATGGATGACATCAATCCCAGGATGGATACTATCGATGTCTGCGTGGTAATCGGCGCCAATGATGTAGTCAACCCGGCCGCCCTTGAAGATGAATCCAGTCCTATCTACGGCATGCCCATCATTGAAACATTTCGGGCCAAGACGGTTATCGTGCTTAAGCGTTCCATGAACCCGGGTTTTGCCGGTATCCAGAATGCCCTTTTCTTCAATCCCAACACGAGAATGTATTTCGGTGATGCCAAGGCATCCATCCAGGCCCTGGTTGGAGAATTCAAGAGCGATTGATCTTTGCTTGACACTTTTCATTATTATTATCCCGCCGGAGTTATTTGCTTCGGCGGGATTTTTTATGCCACGCAGGATTATGATTTTATTTCATAAGATGATATACTTATATTAAATCGGACGCTTATAACCGTGAGAGATTAATAAATGTTTACTTGCACAAGTTGCAGGTCCCCTGTTTATATTTAAAACATGACCCTTAAAAAATTAAATTGCTGGGAGTTCATGAAATGTGGACGCGGGCCCAAGGGCGCCAAAGCCAAACGCCTGGGAGTGTGCCCCGCTGCAAGGGAAAAAAGGCTGGACAGGATTCACGGCGGCATCAATTCCGGCAGGGCTTGCTGGGTGGTGGCTGGCACATTCTGCGGCGGTACGGTGCAAGGATCGTTTGCCAAAAAGCAGGTGGCCTGCAAGCGCTGCGATTTTTACAACAAGGTGCAGCATGAAGAAGGCGAGGCCGTTGAAAGAAACAATGCGCTGCTCAGCCGCCTCAAGGATACTTCCTCGCGGCTGGACATCACCACCAAAAGGCTCGGTGTCATAATCGGCAGTGCCGGCCTGATCGGCGGCGCCCTGATGCATTATTTCAACAATAAGACCACAGGTGACATAGAGGTTCTAGGGCCCAACAGTAAAAGATTGAGTATCCGGCAGCCAGGTGACATCAGGAAGTACTTTCAAAAATATCAGCCCGATTTTATTGTCAACTGCGCTATCGCTCCGCTGGACAGTGATGCTCATCTGGCCTATGAAATAAATTATCTGGGCGCTGTCAGGCTGGCCAAAATGGCCATGCAGCTGAAAATTCCCTATATCCATTTCAGCTCCTCCGCTACGCAGCCTATGGGTGAGGACATAACGGAAGAGGATATTCTGGAAATCAATCCCAAGCTTTCCAATTATGCAAAATCAAAGCTGTTGACGGAAAAAACCCTGCAATACATGCATGAGAACCAGGGGCTTGATTATAGCATTGTCCGGCTGGCAATAGTCTACGGCAAACATGACCACAAGATCCAGGGTTTTCAGCGCCTGCTATTTTCCATTGCCGATCAGTCCATGCCGTTTATCCTCAGCAAGCCGGGTGTGCGCCACTCCTATTCAAACACCAAGAAGGTGCCGCTGTTTGTGAACCATATGCTGGAGAACAGGGACGAGTTTTCAGGACAGTCCTATAATTTCGTGGATAAAGAGCCCGTGGAAATGGTGGCGCTGATCAAAGCCATTAAAACCTACCTGGATGTCAAGACGCCAAGGGAGATCTATGTTCCATACCCATTAGCCAAAACCGGGCAGGCGTTTCTCACCTGGCTTACCAGGCGGCTGCGGCGGCTGGGTGTCGAGATTCGGCTTCCGGCTGAAATGCAGTTCATGAAGAACTTCTATGAAACACAGACGTTGTCCATAGAGAAACTGGAAAGATCAAGCTACAGGGATACAGCTCCTGAGGTCACGGTATTTACAGAGTTGACGAGTATAATTTACTACTACCTCATTCGCTGGAAGCACCTGAATCGTATCACAACGTTTAACGAAGAGTTGAAGGGGTCTTCAAAACCGGCAGGTGAGTTTCTGGAATCTCCGGAAACCCTCCTTGAGACAGTTAATAAATACACCCATAAGCCCCTGCAGGATTACGAGGCCAGCCTGTAGGCTTTCAGCATTCAGCCTAGAACTTTCAGCCTTTCTCTTTTCCCCTCAGTCCTAGGTCCTCAGGCCTCAGACCTTTTCTTTTCACTCCTCACTCCTGACTCCTTACTTTTTTCAGTATTTCCAGCAGCCGCGTATGGATATTGTCAAAGCCTCCGTTGGAAAGGATTGCCACCACGTCACCGGGTAGCAGTGTGTTCTGCAGGTATGTAAGAATTCCGTCGGTGTCGGCAAATGAGAAAGCATCAATGTTTCGTTTCTTGAGATCGGCAGCAAGCTGCCGGGAAGAAAAGAGTTGGTCTGCAGGAAAATTGTCCAGCGGTACAGGTTCACGTACCAGGACCAGGTCTGCCCCGTCAAAGGCCGACACATAATCTTTCTGAAAAATCTGGCGCCTGCTGGAGTTGGTGCGCGGCTCAAAAACAGCCACCAGCCTATGACCTTCATATGCCTGTTTGAGGGCAGCCAGGGTTTCCCGGACGGCTGTCGGGTGATGGGCAAAGTCATCAATCACGGTAATATCATTTATCACTCCCCGGATCTCCTGGCGCCTCCGAATACCCTCAAAGCTGCCGAGCCCGGATATAATAGCCTCTTTATCAAGGCCAAGACGGTCAAGAACCGCGATGACTGCCAGCGCGTTTAAGGCGTTGTGCCTTCCCGGCATCGGGCTTTTGCACGTGCCGTAAAGCTTTCCCTGGTGCACAACATCAAAAACTGTACTATCGGGTTTAACCGCAAGGTTCCTGATGGTCCACTCAGATCCTCCATCACTGCCATAACCTATGACAGTGCAGGGTGCCCTAGCTGTAATTTCTCTTACTACCGGGCTGTCATAACAGGCAACAACATAGCCGTCTTTCTCCATTATAGCCATCAAACCCGCAAATGAGTTTTTAACAGCCTCTAGGTCTGCAAAAATATCAGCATGATCAAATTCAATGGACGTGACAATGGCAATATGGGGTTGATAATGGAGAAATTTGGCCCCCTTGTCAAAAAAGGCGGTGTCGTATTCGTCTCCTTCTATGACAAAATAGGGACTGTGGCCAAGATTGTAATTGCGGCCGAATGTCTGCACCAGGCCGCCCACCATGAATCCCGGTGTCTGGCCGGCCTTGTGCAGCAGCGTGGCCAGCAGGGACGAGGTGGTTGTCTTGCCGTGGGTGCCTGTCACCACGAGGGAGGTTTTACCAGCAAGAAAGTAATGGCCCAGGGCCTGGGGAAAAGAAACATAAGGGATACCAAGTTCGGCTAGGGCCAGGGCTTCGGGATTTGTTTTTCGTATGGTATTGCCGACCACGACCAGGTCAGGCTGCGGAGTAAGATTTTCAGCACTATAGCCGATATTAATTTCTATATTACAGGCTGCCAGGAAGTCACTCATGGGAGGGTAGACATTTTCATCAGAGCCGGTAACAACATAACCGGAGTCCTTGAGCATGCCGGCAAGGGAGCCCATGCCGGTGCCGCAGATACCCATAATATGAATATGGCGGACAAAATCAGGGAAGCAATTAAGAGAAGGAGGTAGATTCACCGATTGAGTAGAATATGGTTAAGAGCGTACAGCATCGTGCACGGTCTTGTATATACTTTGAAATGTTTCGGCGAAATTAGCCGGGGTCAACCGTCCCACTTCAATGAATTTAACGGCAACCTCTTTAGCTACTTTGAGAATCGCCTCATCATTGACCGGACGGCTTGCAGGTTCAGGACTGGTTTCTAGTTTGTCTTTTTGTTTTGCTGCAGCCATAAATATATCCAATTCGCGAGTGAGAAGAAAAGCCCCTGAGGCAAGAAGAAGGCCAATTCTAAGTTTGCCTTCAGAGGCTTATCCTTTGAGAAAAACCATTTAGGCCCTCCCCAAAGTTTTTTATAAAAATTGTGGGCCTGGGACATGGGTACCCAGATTTATTTTGGCTTTTGGGCTTAAATGTAATCGAATGCGCGCCTCCTTGTAAAGCGTTTCTTTGTCTCTGGGCGCTCAATGAAATTTGTTCTTAACAGGATGTGTCAATCTCTCCCTGAATTGGGGAAAACACTGCAATAGAGATATTTGGGATCATTCGGCCAGGCCCTCCTGGAGCATCCAGTCCTGGTCTTCAGCTGGGATAACAATCTGCTGTTTTCAACTTCAGCGCGCCATGAGACCTGCCCAGGTCTTAACCTTTCCTTTTTGACTTGCTTGGCACATCGATAGCGTTATTGAGACGAGTGTATTATTATTGGATTAAAGGGTCTTCTAAATCCTTGAAACATCTTATATTGTTGAATTTCAACAGACCAGCCATTGCGAGGAACAGAGCTTGATGCCTGTAACTAAAATGCAAACTCTTTTCACTCCTTACTTCTCATAATTCTGCT
>JAHEID010000131.1 GCA_024639555.1 Deltaproteobacteria bacterium | reverse complement strand
TTTATTTGCTGGTGGAACATATTTTTCACCATCTAACACAGAAACTGGATCAGTTCTCCTCGGGGGGCACGGAAAGCCATAAATCATCATCGTCGCTATCATTATTGTCAATAATTAAAAACATGATGCCCAAAACAACAACAACTCCAACTGCAGTCCTAAAATTTTCCTCGGCTGTAGTCGTTACCTTGCCATCGTTCATCATAACAACTTGGGACTTAGTCTTTTTATAATCCTTCGGCCCGCCAAATGAGAAGTTAAACATTAGCCCCCGTGGTTGTTTCTCATAACTTTGGGTATCATCAGTTTTGATAGCGCTTATGCCCTCAAAATTAAAACCACCAGCTTTTGCCAAACCAGCCAATGCAGGTGAAAAACTCAAAGCGAATACCATTAATCCAAGAACCAAAGATTTCAAAACTGTTTTCATGGCTCTCCTCTCTCCAAAGATTGATATGAATATATCCGTAAAGCTTATAGATGAATATAATAAATTTGGGAAATGTTAGTCAAGTGCCATTAAGTGTTAGGATTGTGCTGAGAGCAAAATCAATATTACTTGCCACAATGTTGAATTTTATGAGGTAGGATTACCAGTTAGGATGTCCAGTGGCAATGTTGGTTTAAGATCATGCTGTTTTGTTTTGATAAAATATATAGTGCCTTGCAGAAGAATATTTCATTTAAATAACTGAGGATGCTTTTTTTCAAATATTGATGGATCGGCTTTATCCAGTGCAACAAGATACTCTGAATTTATGTTACCCAATTCCTCTTTTTGTGTAGTGATGTCGCTTATTGTCCATTCCCTTGATGATATTTCTTCTGCCAACTCAATTGACGATTCAACGAACTTGTCTGTATGGGGTTTTACTTTCGGATCAATTTCACTCATATTTTTTATGTCTGATGCCATACTTTGCAAATAGTTAACCATTGAACCCCGCTGTTTTTTTGCTGCAACCTTTGCAGCAGTTACTATTGCAATTCTAGCATCTTCTTCGTTAGTTAATGCATAAACTCTAACAGCGGTAGAGAAATAGGCATTCATTCGTTTTTCAAGTGATTTTTTCCTATATATATAGACACCAAGCAGTACTAATAGTGCCGCACCTGTTAAGTTTATTAGAATACCCATACTGATTTTCAACCTCGCAATTTCTGTAGTATTGAGATGAAATTAATTGACCTGCCATCTTGCAAAACAGAAAAAATAAAAGTGCCCTTCCCGTCAAGTTCAGCGATTTGTTATGAATCGTTTTTAGTATATGTATTAGGGGCAGTTTGTTACCCAGGATTGCCACCTTTGCTTGGAGGAGGCAGGTTTTTTTTATATATCGCCTCCAAAACAAAGGAAAGGGCCGCCATACCAAAACCGACCCAGCCTAAAGTTAAAGGGATGACTTGAATCCAAGTGAGAACTATCAATCCTATTCCGACCCATCTGGCTACTAAAGTAATACTGCCTAAATCCAATTTGTATTTCTCCTATTCATGACAATTAATTATCTGCCATTTTTGCAGTTATATGCCTAGAGGCAAAAAACGGCAATAAATTAAATTTTTGTCAACTACTCCCATATCTTATTCCAAATTTCAAAAATTAAGGTATCCGGCCGCAGTGAGGACAGCAGGATGTCTCTGCGGTTCCGTCCATGTAAACGATTTCATAAGCAGTGTTCTCATTGCCAGCTAAATTCATGCCGCATAATGTGCATTTTTTGCCACAATCTTGAATCTGGTGACTTTACATCCAGTTAAGATTGCCAGATGATATTATGATATCCTTAGTTGCCTATACCTTTGAGGGCATTAATACCTTTTTTGTACGGATGTTTGATTTCCTTCTGTGCGGTCATTTAATATTGCGGTGTCAGAAAATAAAGCACCAGGTAGTAGTTGATCAATTCCCTGTAAAACATGTACAGCAGGGCCGCAATCGAAAGAAAGGGGCCATAGGGGATCATGGTCTTGCCGCCTTTTTTCTGTTTTGCCATGGCGCCAATCCCGACAAGAGCCCCAAGAATGGAGCTGCCGAAAACAACAAAAGGCAGGCTCTGCCACCCCAAAAAGGCCCCGATCATGGCAAGAAGCTTGATGTCTCCCCCGCCCATGCCTTCCCGCTTGGTGAAAAGATAATAGCCCGCGGCCACAGTATAGAGAAGACCGCCGCCAATGAGCAGTCCGATGCCGGACTCTTGCCAGGTTATTACCGGGTTGATGAATGAACATGCAAAACCAATAACTATACCCGGCAGGCTGATGCTGTCAGGGATAATTTTATGGAAGAAGTCAATGGCAATGACGACGAGCAGAGCAGCGCTGAAGACAAAATAAATGGGAAGGGCAAGGGTGAAACCGAATTTTAACACCAGGGCCAGGGACAGGAGTGCCATGGTAAGTTCAACCAGTGGGTATTGCCAGGAGATAGGTACTCCGCAGTTGCGGCACCTTTTCTTGAGTAGAATAAAACTGATGATCGGGATATTGTCATACCACTTAAGAGGGTGAAGACATTTTGGGCACCTGGAAGCAGGAAAGATAATGGATTCGCCTTCTGCCGGAAGGCGAAGGATGACCACATTTAAAAAACTGCCCACTACCGCACCAAGGATACAGGAGAATACAATTATGAAGGCCTGGAGCATAATAATTCGTTTTTTTTGTTTAATGTGGTAAAGAATTAAACCGTTACAATCTGCTGCAGCCGGAATAAAACCAAGCGCCGAAGGCAGCCATTGAGAAAGTACCATGATATAAGCTGACACGTAAAGACCTACTTGTTGATTTCCTTGATATCTTATATATTTTTCCTTGAACCCTTGAACCCTTGAACCCTTGAACCCTTGAACCCTTGAACCCTTGAACCCTTAATTATATCCATGCAGGCATACCAGCAAAAGGCGGAAGTAGTAAGCACCGAGAAGGTAACAGGTGATATATACCGGTTTACCGTAAAGGCACCGGATATAGCTGCAGACGCAAGGCCAGGTCAGTTTGTTATGGTGCGGGCAGGGGACGGCCTGGACCCTCTGTTGCGCAGGCCGTTTTCCATTCACCAGGTTGCTGAAGGAGGACTGGTCCAGATACTGTTCAAAGTTATCGGCAAAGGGACGCAGGCGATCGCCGGCCTTCAAGTCGGCCAGCACATGGATGTATTGGGACCACTGGGCCGGGGGTTTGTACATAATACCATGCAGGAGCACTATCTGGTTGGGGGAGGCATTGGTGTAGCACCTCTGCTTTTTCTTGCCAAGCAGCTGCTGAAAAAAAATGAGCCCTCTGCCATAAGGGTGCTCCTTGGTGCCGGAACAAAGGCTGAAATTTCTACCCTGGCAGATGATTTTGAGAACATGGGGCTTGGGGTACAGGTGTCTACAGAGGATGGCAGCCTGGGCAAACCAGGGTTGGTAACAGACCTCATGGTCCCATTACAAAATGAGAACAAGGTGATGGTTTATACCTGCGGCCCTTACCCCATGCTGCGGGCAGTGGCTGGTGTCAGCAGTGACAAGGGCTGGGCCTGCCAGGTATCACTGGAAACGATTATGGCCTGTGGGCTTGGAGCCTGCCTCGGGTGTGCGGTTTTACGGGCTGACATGAATGGGTACGTCCATGTGTGCAAGGACGGCCCGGTATTTGATGCGGATGATGTGGCATGGCTTTAGAAGAACCTGATATGAAAATCAGCATTGGTTCATTGCGCTTAAGAAATCCCGTGATGACCGCCTCCGGCACCTTCGGGTATGGGGAAGAGTATGGTTCGCTGGTTAACCTGCACCGGCTCGGGGCTATCATTGTCAAGGGTATTTCTCTGCTACCAAGGCAGGGAACCCCCCCGCCAAGAATTGCAGAAACAGCCTGCGGTATGCTTAATGCCATCGGCCTTGAAAACGTGGGCCTGGAAAGATTCCTCTCTGAAAAACTTCCCTTTCTGCAGGGCATAAGCACACCTCTCATTGTCAATATCCTGGGGGATACGGTGCAGGATTACGAGCAGCTGGCAGCCAGGTTGAACGAGGAAGAAAAAGTGGCTGCACTTGAAGTGAACATATCGTGCCCGAACGTGAAACAGGGTGGTGTTGCTTTCGGGACCGACCCAGGTATGGCGCATGCAGTGACAAAAGGGGTGCGTCAGCATTTCAGCCGCCCTGTCATTGTCAAACTCTCACCCAATGTAACAGACATCTCTGAGATTGCCGGAGCTGTAGAAGAGGCGGGGGCAGATGCGGTTTCCCTCATCAATACGGTATTGGGTATGGCCATTGATATAGAATCCTGCCGGCCGAAACTTGCAAATATTTTCGGCGGGCTGTCAGGCCCGGCAATCAAACCGATCGGGCTGCGCATGGTGTGGCAGGTTGCTGAATGTGTCTCCATCCCCGTAATCGGCATAGGCGGAATCACTACACCGGAGGATGCCATAGAATATATCCTTGCAGGAGCCTGTGCAGTCCAGGTGGGCACGACAAACTTTATCAATCCAAAAGCCAGCGAAGAAATCATTCAAGGCATAGGAGCATATCTTACAGAACACAGTATGGCATCCATGCAGGATTTGATCGGCAGAGCCAGGCGGGTCTGAATTCCATCCACAATACTCCATTCCACTTAATAAACGGATTAGGTGGTGCAAAACATGAGCATTTTTTTACAAAGGCTGAGGTATTATTTCCTGATCCTCTTTGACAGGCAAACACCGTGGCATGTCAAACTTATCCTGGGTGTCGGCCTTTTGTATATCCTAGTTCCTGTCGATTTTCTTGCTGATGCCATTCCCCTGTTCGGCTGGCTCGACGACCTGGCAATTGCCTCGTTTCTTGTTGCCCTGGCGACGAGGCTGGTGCCGCAGGAGGTAATGTCCAGGGTGAAAAGAAAAGTGTTCGGTGCCAAGTGATGATTCAACCGCAGGCAAGCATACCTGCAGAGATGGACCACAAAAAAGAACTGCTGCATGTTATATACGGAGTTTATGCGCGCTGGGTTGAACGTTTCCCCCTGGCGTGCCGGAAGGGCTGTGCAGCCTGCTGCACCAATAGTGTCACCATGACAAGCCTGGAAGGCGAAATAATCCTCGATTTTGTCAAAGGAACGGGCCGGGAAGAATGGCTGCTTGAAAAGCTTGCCGGGGCCCCTCCAGGAAAGGGCTGGGGCGCAATAACCATGAACCAGTTTGCCGGGGCCTGTCTCAACCATCAGGAGGTTGATCGGGAGACCACGGCAGGCTGGGATTTTACGCCCTGCGTTTTTTTAGAGGCGAAAGTCTGCTCAATTTATGAAGTGCGTCCTTTTGGCTGTAGAAGCTTTGGTTCATTTGAACAATGTGCAGCGGACCGGGCTGCGGAAATGGCCCCCATACAGCTGACAGTCAACACGGTTCTCACCCAGATCATTGAACATGTAAGCAGCGATGGCGGCTACTGCTCCACTATGACCGACATTTTACATAGCCTGGTGAACTCAGGGATCTGCAATGAAAAAACACATCTTCTGCCAGCCCGGCCGTTACCCGGATTTCTGCTTGAGCCCCATGAAACTAAAGAGGTAAAAGCTCTTTTACTGCAACTGGACGGACACTTTTCTGATAAGGGGATCTTTGGCGATCTGATTGACAACTTCCTGCCGATATAATAGGGTATTTTACCTCATTTTGATGTTGTGTTTGTAGCATTGAAACAATTTTAAGGAGAAAAGCATTTGACCGTACCTCTTGTCTCCCCTGCTGGAGTGTGTGTTTCAGTTGCCTGTGAAAAGGTCGTCCAGGCTGTTGCTCTTGCCAAACACTCTGAACGGTATGCAGATGTCATAGAGATCCGTCTGGACAGTCTGTCCCATCCGGAAATTGAGCCTTTTGTAAAAAATTGTACAAAGCCTCTGCTGTTTACCAATCGTCCGGCATGGGAAGGAGGTTCATTTCAGGGACCCGAAGCAGCACGAATTAGCTTGCTGCTGCAGGCTGTCCAGCATGATTGCACCCTGGTGGACCTGGAACTTAAAACAGCACCTGAATTGCGGGGCGAACTCCTTGATGCCCTGCTGAAGCACACCCAAACAGCCCTTATCGTCTCATGGCATGATTTTTCCGGGACGCCGTCCAGTGCTGAACTGGAAGAAATTTTGCAGCAGCAGATAGAATCCGGGGCACATATCGGCAAGATCGTCACCACTGCCAATGACTATAAGGATGTGCTCAGGATCCTGAACCTTCAGAAAATTGCAGCAGAAAACAACTTTCCCCTTATTGCTTTTTGTATGGGGTCCATTGGCACGATCAGCCGTTTGGCAACCATAAAGCTTGGCGGCTATATGACCTATGCTGCCCCTGATGGCGGAAAGAAGACAGCGTCGGGGCAGATACCGGTATCGGCACTTCGTGCTATGCTGAAAACCCTTGACGGTGAAGCCTAAAAAATATGGAAAAATTGGAGGATACAGCATAATCATGCAGGAACGAACATCAATCTGTCCACAGACCAAAGTCTATGCCTTAATCGGC
>JAHEID010000130.1 GCA_024639555.1 Deltaproteobacteria bacterium | reverse complement strand
AAATATTAAAGTAATATATTGTTTTAAATCTTTATTACGTTCATTTTGCTTGCCCAAAACGAACCAAAAAGGCAGCCGTTCACTCGCCGTTACACTGCTGGTCTGCTGATAGCAGACTGCCCGCAGTTTATACCCCCTTGAGGGGTACTGCTCAAAATAACCGGGCGCTGCGAAACTCGCGAAGTTTATACCCCTTTACGGGGTGCTCAGACAGTCCTCGCGCTATTCCGGTTATTTTTCCGCTGCTCGGCTGCGTGAAATGGCTTATAAAAAACATTTTATTACTGTGGACACAAAGACCCTTTTAGGGTCATCCTATAATCCACCCCTTGTAGGGGTGGTTGTTAAATTTAGAGATTTAAAGGCCTTATGCAAGGTTCTCCTGTCCGGGAGCTTACAAGGCACTATTTCGTTAACTGATTGATATTAAAACAAACAATCTTATTATTTCAATATATAATAATAATTTCCATTCTCCAATAATGCAGGAATATGCCCCGCATCAGGCTCTTTGTCAAGTCAAAGCATGCCTGTATCGGTGACATTGCTTGACTTTTTCATAGCGCTGCGAGTAAAGTTGTCCGTTTATTTTTCCATTTTAATATATTTCCGTGGGAATGAGGAGAAGATTTTGAGCATAAAAGCTTTAAAAGGCTTTAAAGATATCCTGCCCGACGAGGTCGGTCTCTGGCAGTTTATAGAAAAAACGGCCCGGGACATTTTTCACAGGTACGGTTTTGAAGAGATCAAGGTGCCGATCCTGGAGAAGACAGAACTCTTTGTCCGGACCATCGGCGAGAGTACCGATATTGTCGAAAAGGAGATGTACACCTTTGTGGACCGCAACGGCGCTTCAATAACCATGCGGCCCGAGGGCACAGCACCGGTTATCCGGGCCTATATTGAAAATGGGTTGTATGTCCGCGGGTCTGTCCAGCGCCTCTATATAATCGGCCCCATGTTCCGGCACGAAAGGCCCCAGAAGGGCAGGCTGCGCCAATTCCACCAGATGAGTGTCGAGGTGCTCGGCTCCAACAGCGCCAAAATAGACACTGAGGTTATGGCCATGGCCTGGCAGATCCTGCAGGAAATCGGGCTGCAGGCAAGCCTGGAGATCAACTCGCTGGGATGCCCGGAATGCCGCCCGTCATTCAAGGAAGCAATGCAGGGTTTTCTGCAGGGGCGCATCGAGCACCTGTGTGAAGACTGCCGGCGCCGCAGCAGCGCCAACCCGCTCCGGGTTCTTGATTGCAAAAGCGAGCATTGCCAGGCCCAGTATGTCGCGGCACCATCAATCATAGACCATCTCTGCGGGGCCTGCAGCCTTCATTTTGAAGAGGTCAAGCAGACCTTGAGCCTGCTTGGAGTCCCCTACGCTGTGAATGCAAAAATGGTGCGGGGGCTTGACTACTATACCAGGACAACCTTTGAACTGATCACGACTGAACTTGGTGCCCAGGGTGCGATTGGCGCAGGCGGCAGATATGACGGCCTGGTCCGGCAGCTTGGAGGTCCTGAAGTGCCCGGTATAGGCTTTGCCATGGGTATGGAAAGGCTGGTTATGCTTTTGAGCCAGAAAAAGGAAGGGCTTGAGACCCGGTCGGTTCTCGATCTTTTTCTGGTCACCCTGGGAGAGGAAGCCTATGCAAAAGGATTTGTCCTGCTGCAGATGCTCCGTGCACAGGGACTGCGCGTTATGATGGATCATGAAGGCAGGAGCATGAAAAACCAGATGAAACAGGCTGATAAGCAGAATGCCGGCTTTACGCTTATCCTTGGAGAAAATGAACTGGCAAACCGTGAAGTGCTCCTGAAAGATATGCATTCCGGCGAGCAGCAACTTGTTGAACTCACACCTGTATTTGAGGACTGGGCTGCTCTTATCACGACGAAAATCAGGCAGCAGTAAATAAAAAACACAGCTGGCAGCCGGAAAAAGACAGAATTTCGGCCTGTTGTGCTGTTTAAAAATGAGGAGTAAAGACATGGAATCCATGGGGGGACTCAAACGGAGTCATTCCTGTAATGATCTTGCAGTGGATAATGTGGGAGAGGTCGTCACCCTGATGGGCTGGGTGCTGCGGCGCCGTGACCATGGCGGTGTTATATTCATTGATCTTCGCGACCGCTGGGGCATCACCCAGGTTGTTTTCAATCCTGAGATCCATGCCGATGTTCATACAAAGGCGCATCAGCTGCGCAGTGAATGGGTCATAGCTGTGCAGGGCCGGGTGGAAAGACGACCGCCTGCTATGGAAAATTCCAATCTTAAAACAGGCGCCATCGAGGTCTTGGTCGACACCCTGCGCGTCCTGAATTCAAGCCTTACCCCGCCCTTTCCGCTGGACGAGGAGGTTGAGGTCTCTGAAAACCTGCGCCTCAAGTACAGGTATATCGACCTGCGGCGCCCCTCCATGGCCGCAAATCTTATTATGCGTCACAGGGCGTCGCAATCTGTGCGGGCCTACCTGGATCAGAAGAATTTTCTGGAAATTGAAACCCCGGTCCTGACCAGGTCTACTCCGGAAGGGGCCAGGGATTATCTGGTTCCCAGCCGGGTAAATCCCGGAAAGTTCTATGCCCTGCCCCAGTCACCGCAACTTTTCAAACAGCTCCTGATGGTGTCCGGCCTGGACAGGTATTACCAGATTGTCCGCTGTTTCAGGGATGAAGACCTGCGGGCAGACCGGCAGCCTGAATTTACCCAGATTGACATGGAGCTGTCCTTCATTGAGGAGGAAGACATCTATGAAATTATTGAAGGCATGATGCTGAAGATTTTCAAGGATGTCCTCAATATTGAACTGTCCGTACCTTTTTCCAGGATGAACTATGACGAGGCGCTGGCCCGGTTCGGCACGGACCGGCCTGACACACGATTTGGCCTTGAGCTCGTCGACCTGACAGAAACGGTCCGGGATTGCAGCTTTAATGTCTTTCAGACCGTAGTAAAAAAAGGCGGGCTGGTAAAAAGCATCAATGCCAGGGGGTGTGGGGATTTTTCCCGCAAGGACCTTGACGATCTTACCGGATATGTCGGGCTTTTCGGGGCCAAGGGCCTTGCATGGGTCAAGGTAAAGTCCGGCGGTGAATGGCAGTCACCCATCACGAAGTTTTTTGAGGATGTGGAGCGCGAGGCTATAAGCGAAAAGCTTGGGGCGGAAGAGAATGATGTTCTGTTCTTTGTTGCCGACACGGGAGCCATCGTCCACCAGGCGCTCTCTGAACTGCGCCTGGAACTGGGCAGGAGGCTTGGCTTGATAAACAGGGGCAGCTACAATTTTGTCTGGGTTGTCGATTTCCCGCTTCTGGAGTATGACCATGACGAAAAGCGTCATATGGCAGTGCACCATCCCTTTACTGCCCCAAAAGAAGAGGATATTGAATTGTTGGAAAAGGACCCGGGTCGTGTGCGCAGCAAGGCCTATGACCTGGTTCTGAACGGTATTGAAATTGGCGGCGGGAGTATACGTATCCACCAGAAAGAGCAGCAGGATGTGATCTTTGCGGCGCTGGGAATCGCCAGGGAAGAGGCCGAGGACAAATTTGGCTTTCTCCTGCAGGCTTTGGAGCTTGGCGCTCCGCCCCATGGCGGCATAGCCTTTGGGCTTGACCGGCTCCTCATGATCATGGCCGGCCGCGAAACGATCCGTGACGTGATAGCCTTCCCGAAGACCCAGAAAGCAACCTGTCTTCTCACTGAAGCACCCGCCTCAGTGGCCAGAAAACAGCTTACAGAGCTTTACCTGCGGCCTGACTGGGAGTAGGATCGTTTATACTGTTTTTTTAGAAGTTTCAAACGGCCTAGAGAAACTGCTGGTTAATCTCGATCTCAGCCTTGTCTCTCACATTCGCAAGCCAGGAAACAAGGAGCGCTGATTTTTTTCTTTCCAGCAATCCTGTTCTGAATGCATTCTCCTGTTTGCTGAAGAGGTCAGTGGAAGGTGATCTCTTTTCCATGAACCTGAAGACATAAAACATACCATTAGCGAAAACCGCCTCTTGAGGGTATGGTTTTTCTTCTGAAAGCTCAAAGCCCATGTTGACGATCTGTGAAGGCAGAGAGGAATCTGCAGTAACAGAGCGGGTGAGATAGTCGGATGTTTTGACGGTCATATTTAATTTTGCCGCCTCTGCAGCAAAATCTGCCATGCCCTCTGCATGAAGTGCAGACAGCATGGTTTCTGCAGTTTCTTTTGCCATAGCTTCTGATCTGGCGTTGATATAGTCTTCCCGGACCTGCTGTTCGACATCCTCGTACAAAGCGATTTCAGGTTCTTTTTTATCAGCGGCAAAGATGATGGCATAGCCCTGCGGGGTTTCAACAAGTGAACTGAGTTCCCCTTTGTTTAGAGAAAAAGCCGCAGCAAGAAAGGAGGGATCATTGGCCATGCCGGCTTTGGAACCGCTTTTCTCAGGAGATGTTCTGGGGAAAAAACCTGTCTGTTCAACAAGAATACCACTGCTCTGGCTGAATTTCTCCAGGCTGCCGGCAAGGATGATATTTTCATAGGCCTCAGTTGCCTGGGTAAACGCAAGTTCTCCTGATTTTTGTGCCTGGAGCTGGGCTTCTATCTCGCCCCTTGCTTCTTCCAGTGTCCTGGTATAGGCCGGTTCAATCTTTTCGAGTTTTATAATATGAAAACCGAACTGGGTTTCAACTATATCGCTTATTTCCCCTTCATTTAATGAAAATGCCGCATCGTCAAAGGCTTTCACCATTCGCCCCCGTGCAAAAGAGCCAAGATCTCCTCCCTTGGGCCCGGTCGGCCCTTCGGAATACTGCTTGGCGAGTTCGGCAAAATCTTCGCCGGACTTGGCAAGCTCAAGAACCTGTTCAGCCAAGTTCCGCTTTTCAGCAAGGATATCTACAGTATCTTCTTCAGAGGTTTTGATGAGGATATGACGGGCGCTCCGTTGTTCAGGGATGGAGAAGCGGCTGAAATTCTGACGGTAGAAAGATTCCAGCTCTTCATCGGGTATGGCAGGTTTTTCCTCTGCAACATGGGGGAAGGTAAGGAAATGCAGTTTTACCTGCGGCTCGGTCATGTAGTTTTCCCTGTTTTCGTCATAGTATGATTTCAGCTGTTCTTCGTCCGTTTCAATTTTATTCTTGAAATCCGTGCCAGTGAACGAAACATATTCAATTTTAATTTCCGCATTGTCAAAATCAAACTGATCCTTAATCTCCAGCGGGGTCAGTTTGGTAAAGCGTGAGAGATATTCTATTACCTTTCCTGAAAGAAGGTCGGTCCGCATGGTCTCTTCAAATGAAGAGGGGGTCATGCCGGAGCTGGAAATGATGTTCTTGTACAGTTCAACATTAAAAACACCGTTGTTCCGAAAGGCCTCCATTTCTTCAATTGCCTGCTGGACTTCAAGGTCACTTACCATTATGCCCATCTCTCTGGCGCCCTGCCTCAGAAGGGATCGCTGGATGAGCTGCTCCAGGGCCTGGCCTTCCAGATCAATGCTTTCGAGCAGTCCTTTCGGCAGAGTACCTCCAAACTGGTCACGGTATTGGGTTGCCAAGCGTTCGTAGGCTTTTTGCAACGCTTCGTATGGGATGACTTCATCATTAACCTGAGCCACAGAGTTTCGTGAGCCGTTGTAGCCGCCTACACCCCAAAAGATAAAGACAAGCGCAATAATGAGAATCGTGCCCTGAATAAGGGGTGATTGAGCTTTTTTTCGTAGTAAATCAAGCATGTATTCTCTCCTTCCTGAGCAAATGAAAAGGTGTGGTTTTTAACAGGAACAAATGTTCAATGCAATATGTAAATTTGCGGGTGTTTTTTTCTATAAACCAAGATGATAACAATATATAATATTCGAAAGACAGTACTTATTACCAGGGAAAAATAATAATGCAACAAATTGAGAGGTTCTCCTGCAAAAAAGATCATGCCGGATGATCAAAAAACATTTTTTTGTCTTGAAAAGGGAAAAATTATGGAGAAAAACCTCTTCATATGATAGGGCTAAAGACAAATATTTTTTTGTAAATTCATGCCGGCCCACGGGATGAAAAAAATGTGAATCATTACTTGACAAAGAATAGACGCTATATTATGAAGGACTATTCATTATTTAACGAAAGTTCGGCAAAGACAGGAACAATCTACAATATACTAGACTGAAAGCAAGGAGGAAAACCAAGATGGCAAGTATCGATCATAATGGCAAAGCGTACGAAGTGGATGAGGATGGCTTCTTGTCCAAAGGCATGGAAGACTGGGATGAGAACTGGGTTGACTATGTTAAGGGAATTGAAGGCATCTCCGAGATGACAGAAGAGCATCAGAAAGTAATTGATGCCCTGCAGGAGTACTACAAGAAAAATGGTATTGCTCCGATGGTTCGTATTCTTTCAAAGACCACCGGCTTCCCGCTGAAGAGAATTTATGAACTCTTCCCGTCAGGACCGGGTAAGGGAGCTTGTAAAATGGCTGGTCTGCCCAAACCGACCGGTTGTGTATAATTTTTTTCTACTTTTCAATAAAAAAGGGAGAAGGCTGCTGCCTTCTCCCCTTTTTTTGTGCACCATACGACAATAGTTATTTTAGATAGTTATCCAGCAGCTGCTGGTGAATAGCATCCAGCTTTAACTGGTATTCCTCCGGGCTGATTTGTGCCCCACGGATACCGCCGCGAAGATTGATTTCCCAAAGATAGGATTTCCCTTCTTT
>JAHEID010000129.1 GCA_024639555.1 Deltaproteobacteria bacterium | reverse complement strand
CCCGGCCCACTGAACTTGTTTTGGAGTCGCCATAATCATGCCCCGGCCAGATTTTAGTATCATCGGGCAGAACGGCAATTTTGGCGGCAAGGGATTCAATCAAAGTAGTGAAGTCTCCTCCAGGCACATCCACTCTGCCGGCAGCACCGACAAAAAGAGAATCGCCGGTAAAAAGATTATTGTCCACATAAATACAGATAGATCCTGGTGAGTGGCCGGGTGTATGGATAATGCTTAGGGCGTATTTACCGAATGTAAGCCGTTCTCCACCTTGAACAATCATATCAGCAGGCGGAGAGGAAGGAAAACCGTGCCTGGCAAAATATTCTTTTGCCCCGGGATCTTGCAGAAGGAGTTCATCAGCTGCATGCCTGACAATAGAGGCTCCAGTTGCCTCTTTGATGACTTCATTGCCGCAGGTATGATCAGGATGGCAGTGGGTGTTGATAATGAAAAGGGGTTTAAGCTGAAGCTCATCTATTGCTGCGAGCAGTTTTTCTTCCTCACCGCATGGATCAATGAGCACTGCCTCCCCGGATTCTTCGCAGGCCAGTATATAACAGAAGACCTTGTCAGCTCCGAGTTCCAACTGTCTTATAAGCATTTCTTCATCTCCTTAATAAATATTACCCATCATGCGTTACGCAACAATGGAGCAATAATTCATAGTACTGCTATTTTGTTTTCGGTTTTCACCTGGGTAAGCAGCAACCCGCCGCTTATAAAGAAAATGGTGAGCGCCAGAATGGAAAGGCGGGCTGAACCAGTAATATCGACTATCAGCGCAAAGAGAAATGGTCCGAAAACTGAGGCGAATTTTGCACTGATGGCATAAAAACCGAAAAATTCAGCATGTTTGCCTTCAGGAATGAGGCTTGAAAAGAAAGAGCGGCTGACAGCCTGGCTGCCACCCAGAATTATTGCTATGACAAACCCCAGAAGCCAGAACTCCCAGGCATTATTCATGAAATAGGCGTATATGGTAACAAGAACAAAGAGAAAAAGGGCCAGGTATAGCGAACGCTTGGCTCCTGATATTTCAGCCAAACGTCCAAAGAGCAAAGTACCCGGCATGGCAACAAATTGGATCATCAGGAAACAGGCGAGGATGGTTCCCTGGGAGAGCCCCAATTCCTCACGGGCGAAAATTGCCGCAACAACAATAATCGTCTGGATGCCGTCATTGTAACAGAGAAAAGCGATTAAAAAGAGAAGCAGGGCAGGATGCTTCTTGATTTCAGCAAAAATTCTGAAGTATCCCCGCAGGCCTCTGTGAAGCTTGTTTACCATTATAGGGCTTGCCGGAACACGGACATAAAGAAAGGTTGGGACAGCAAAGAAACACCACCATAATCCTGTAAGCAGGAAACCGGCACGGCTTGCAGCACCTTTATCTGCAAAGCCGAGAAAAGTATATCCCTGGATCATGCCAAAAACAATGAGCAGGGCGATGCCTCCGCCGATATAGCCATAGGCAAATCCCCGCGACGAGAGGCGGTCCAGTTCATGGTTTGCAGCAAGTTTGGGCAGAAAGGCATTGTAAAAAACATTTCCCCCGGCAAAACCTATGTTGGCAAATATAAAAAGAAGTGCTGCAAGAAGATATTTTCCAGGAGTGGCAAAAAAAAGAGATGAAGCTGCAAGGGCGCCCATGAGGCAATACGCAAAGAGAAATCTTCGATGCATACTTAACCTGTCTGCTAAACTTCCAAGGTAGGGTGAGGTGAGTGCTACTATCAGCATCGAGCAGGATACCGCATATCCCCACAGGGCCGTGGCCCGGAAAGTGCGGCTGAAACCAAGGAAAGAAATGCTGGCGCCTTCTTCCGGCACCAGGGAAACAAAATAGACGGGCAGAACAGCTGAAAGGATAACCGTGGCAAAGGCGGAGTTGGCCCAGTCATACATGCACCAGCCGAACCAGGATTGTTTTTTTGTGGGATGAGACCTCATTGAATTACTATCGCAACTCCAACTGCAACCCGCAACTAAAAATGTTAACACGTGATGTGGCTGGGAAAAATGAAAAACAGTTTACTGCGGTCGGTGTATTAGAAATTCTATTGCACTGATTTTGAAAATTTCTGAAATGCAGGATGGAAAAATCTGTGAATCAAACAGGCCGAACCAGATATTTCCAGGGAAACCCATGCGATTGCGGGTTCCCTGGAAATGAAATTCAAAAGTATCAGCCCGTATGATATTTGAAAGAAAGACTTACTTTTGCCCTGTAGGCCACAACCTTATTGTTCTCGATACGCATATCAAGTGTTTTTATCTCTGCGACCCGCAGATCCTTCAGGCTTTTGCCGGCCGTTTCCACAGCGGTTTTTGCAGCATCTTCCCAGGAATTCTCGCTTGTGCCAACTAATTCAATCATTTTATAAACACTTCCGGACATTTTGCACCTCCTCTATTTTTTTTATTGTTCTAGGACAGTCTGTTGTCCTCTAGTTTCCAGTTAAAGCAGGTTCACAATTATCCGGCCGGTTTGGCGACCCTGCAGCATGCGCTCAATATGACCGGGAAGCTCTGGCAGTTTGCATTCTTTAATCAGAATGTCAAGGTTCTCTAGGCGCCATTTCCCAGCGAGTTTTTGCCAGATCCTTTCTCTGATATGCACGGGACATTTAGCTGAATCTATACCCAACAATGAAACACCACGCAATATAAATGGATAAACTGAAAGAGGCAGGTCGGCTGAAGCAACATTGCCGCAGCAAGTTACCGCACCGCCATAAAACGTTGATTTAATAGCAGAGACAAGGATTTCGCCGCCCACAGTATCTATCACGCCAGCCCATTTTTCTTTCAGCAATAATTTTTCCGAGGAGTCAGTGGCCTCCTGCCGAGAAATAATTTCCGCTGCACCAAGGCGGGTCAAAAATTTTTCTGCATCTGGCTTGCCACTGACAGCGCACACGCTGTAGCCCATACTTGCCAATAAGGCGATCGCAATGGAACCTACACCACCTGTGGCGCCGGTAACAAGAATTTTCCCCTTTTGCGGCACTATGGGGAAGTCCACCAGGCGCTCAACGGATTGAGCGGCGGTAAAGCCGGCAGTTCCATAAATCATGCTTTCGCGCAAGGTAAGGTTTGCAGGACAATGAAGCGCCCATCCGGTCGGGATGCGCATGTACTGTCCAAAGCCCCCCGGTGTATTCATGCCGATGTCAAAGCCGCAGGCAATAACCTTGTCGCCTGGTTTGAATTCTGAACTGCTGCTTTCCTCAACAACACCGGCGGCATCGATACCCGGCACATGCGGGTACCGTCTGGTAACACCACGATTTCCCGAAGCGGACAGGGCATCCTTGTAATTGAGTGAAGAGTAGTGAACCCTGATAAGCAAATCACCTTGCGGCAGTTCGGCAATGTTTTTTTGTTGGATATTTCCTGCATAGGTATCGGGAGAGGCTTCTTCTATAACGAGAGCGCTGTAAGAATTATTTTGCATGGGAAATTATCCGTTAAATATATTTTATTGATCATTTAATGCTTCAGGGGTCTTCTTTACAGCGGCAAAGTCAAGATCGCCGTTCCCCAGACCGAGTCCCTGCCTGTAAAGTTGAAAGAAGGCCATTGGCTGCCCCATGATGCCTAAACCCATGAAACCTATTTTCTGAGTCATTATTTTCTCCTGCTAATTACTTAACACTACAGATACCATGTATAGTATTACATGCCATGGTGTAAAGTTTTGTCAACCAGTCATCCCCGGGAATGATGACATCCTTTGAAAGATCGCATTCAGGACATTGATGAATTCTGGCTATCTTTCGCATAATTCTTCGGGTCGATGCCACAAAGGTGGCATGGCTCCATGTCAGGGGCGAGACTGAAAGGGGTTTGCCAGAGACAGGATGAACCTGTTCCGCCAGCACCCCTGAGGGCAGGGCATGATCTGCTACCCATTGCAGAATCTGCAATGGTTCTTCCAGGTCTTTTTCATTGCGGGCCAGGCTTATCAGGTGATCAGCCAGCCAGAGGGTACAGATAAACCAGGGATTTCCCGGAAAACTTGTGTCGACTTGATGATAATAATCGCCTTCATAACGGGCCAAGCCGCCAACGTCAGTCTTAAGCCAGAGTTTCTGGCGCAGAGAGTTCATTGTTGCAATGATACGATGATCATCAGCATCGTACATTCCAAAAGCAAAAAGTCCCCATAAACTGGCATCGTACGAGTCGTCATAAAGAAGTTTTCCCTTGTCATCCCGGGTGATCATACGGCAGAAACGCTTGATTTCCGGGCGCCAGAGGTACTTTGAAGCGGCATCGCGTATCTCTGAGGCTACCTGTTGATAATGATCAGCGAGGTCATCTTCACCGAATATCGTGCAAAAAAGGGATGCTGCCGTGAGGCCGCCAAAAACTGTTCCGGTTGTAAAGGAGAGCATGCCTCGTCTTTCTTCCCATAAATCATAAGATGCATCCGGCAGGCCCGTTTCATCGTCCCTATAACGGCACATGAAATCAGCAGCATTCTTAATAAGCGGTCGGTAGAACGGCTTGATAAACTCAATATCCCGGTAAATGACAAAATGGTTCCATAAAGCCCAAATAGTAAGAGCCGTTTCATCTTCCTGGATCGGGAGCTGATTCTGACCGTTTTCCTGCCAGGGATGCCAGGAAGATGCAAGGGTTCCGTCAGGATTGTATTTGTGCAGGAAGTAGCCATCCTCACTGATTGTTCGTGCCGCAAATTCATAAAAGCGCCGGGCAATCTCCGGGTAGCCGGCGACATCCAGGGAATTGGCCACAAGTGCTCCATCGCGCGGCCAGATATAGGAATAGGTATCACGGTTGAACTGGACAACATCAGAGTCGTTGGCTGCTAAAATTCCCCCCTGGGCGTCAATTTGTGTGTTTAACACAAGCAAACTCCTGCGGTACAGCTTAGCAACGTCAGGCGGTTCTATATCGAGGAACAAGGCTTCTTTATGGACCCAGAGATGCCAGTAGTCAGAAGTCCTTTTAAGCAGAGTTTCAGGGGTTTTGTGTTTGACGATTGCATCGAGACGGATCACGTCATCCCAGGTTTCGCCAGCAGCAAGCCAATAGTAAGCTTTTTTCTGTGACATCCCCTTGATATCCAAATGGAGTCCGACAACAGAATCGACCGAACCCTGGGCAATGGTGTTTCCTGATAAAATCCCGTCTTCAGCATCAATGTATGTCCCCTCCTTGCCGTTTATGTTTTTTTGTCCCACGGCGAACTGGTCCAAACCGGAAGTATCTTCAGTTTTGCCGACAATCAGGAAATAACGTGGTCCTTTGTAATGGATCAAACCGCCCGAGGATGGATCAAAGGCTGCAGTATCACCGACACTGTTGCCTGATATGTCAAGGTTATGGCTTAGAAAGAGCCGGATCTGCCTATCATGCGGCAGCATATTTTCGATCACAATTTCCCGGACATAGATATTTTCGTGAAAATCAACGACATCACGGCACATAAGCAGAAGCCCCATGCCTTTGTGATAAAGGGAAACACGGGTGACCAGAGTATCCTCCTCATATTCCAAGTCAATTTTCCAGTCCGGACCGACCCAGGAGAACTGCTGGTCGACCCAGATGCCAAGACGGCAGTATTCGCCCTGTACATGGTTTTCCTGCCCGACATGCGGGAAATAGAGATCACGTATGTTGTAATGCTGATCAAAGCAGATAAGGAGTTTGCCGTTTCCAACAGGTATATCTCTCGGCATTTATGCATCCCCTTTGAAGAGTGGCCAAAGTCGTTTTATTAAAACAACTTCGAGTGCAGGCAATATGCAGTCTTCATAGATAAACGATTTTGTCTATGAAAACAGTTTTACTGAAAAAGTGTGTTAAAATCCAGTAGTACAATCACAAAAACAACCCCATTTCATTTTGCAGGTGTCCAATTAATTTTCGATGTCCGGCAGGCAGGGCAAAATCAGACAGTTCCTCTGGTTTCACCCAACGATATTCCTGGGCTCCGTGGAGGACAGGTTCAATCCTGTCATCCATCAAAAAACAGAAGTAACAATGCAGGGTGACCCGGTAGATGGTGTAGCTGTGCTTGACGGTGGTGATTTTTTTAAGGTTGCCGACTGCAAGTTCTGTCTCTTCCAGGTATTCACGCACAAGGGCCATTTCCGGGGTTTCACCGGGTTCCAGGCGGCCGCCGGGAAATTCCCACAGGTTGGCCCAGACACCTTTTGGTTTGCGCTTCTGGATAAGGATCCTGCCATTATGCTCCAGTATACCGGTGGCCATTTCAATAAAAATTGTTTTTGAGGGTTCATTCAAAACCGGCCTTTTTGCAACAAGATCCAAGCTGAAAGCCTGGCAAGCAGTCTTTATGGGACAGATTTTACAGCGTGGATTCCTGGCAATACAGATAAGCGCTCCCAGTTCCATCAGCGCCTGGTTGAATTCACGCGCTCTGCCGTTGGGCAACATTTCCCCGGCTTTATGCCAGATAAAAGCATTTGTTTTCTTGTCCTTAACAGGCTGTGCAAGGTTGAAAAGCCTGGCAAAGACACGCTCAATATTGGCATCAACCAGAGGATACTCCTTGTTGAAGGCAATGCTCATGATGGCCCCGGCTGTGTACTTACCTATACCGGGCAACCTGAGAAGCAGATTGTGGTCTGCAGGGAGTTTCCCGTTGTATTCGGCCACAAGAATATTGGCACTCTTGATGATATTTCTGGCCCTTGAATAATATCCC
>JAHEID010000128.1 GCA_024639555.1 Deltaproteobacteria bacterium | reverse complement strand
AAGATCTGTTTCAACGGTTCTGACAATATCGGGCCGTCTTATTTTCAGGGCAACAGCCACATTTTCCTCTTTGAGGACTGCCCGGTGTACCTGGGCAAGGGAGCCGGCAGCAAGGGGTTCCTCGTCAATAAAGCTGAATATTTCATCCAGGGGCTTTTTAAGTGCCTGCTTCAGCACCACCATTATCTCTTCGAAAGATACCGGTGAGACGCTGTCCTGCAGCTTTTCAAGTTCCTTGATGAGCTCGGCAGGCAGGAGATCCCCCCGCAAACTCAGAATCTGGCCGAATTTGACAAACGTGGGTCCCAGTTCCTCCAGAGTGTGACGAATCCGTTCCCAGGTGTTCATCTCCGGAACAGCAATTCTTGTTTTGCTTATAAGGATTTTTCCGGGCAGATTTAAACGCTCAGCCACATCATTAAACCCGTACTTGAACAGTACTGTTACAATGTCGCGGAAGCGCCCCAGTTTGGAAAGAGCCAGGAGGTCCATGAATTATCCCTATTTCTTGTCTTCTTTCTTTACTTTTGGTCCTTCCAGGGCTTTCAGGCGCATATCAAGTGCTTTAATCTTTTTTTCCAGTTTTTTTACATCGCTGGCCTTGCAGATGTCCATGTTTGCGAGAAATCCCTTGACTGTCTCCTGTAACCTGGTTTCAAAGTCGGTCCACTGCTTCTCGCCGCTTTCCAGGAGATCCTGCCCCATTTTCTCCGCTTCAGCCCTTGACATCTTCCCTTCTTCAACGAGTTTATCCAGAACACTTTCCATTTTTGACTTGGTGACAACTGCAAGTCCCAAACCGGCGAAAAGGCTTTTCTTGAAAATCTCAAACATGGCCCACCTCCTGATTTTTTAGAGAAAATTCTTCATCACTCATAAGCAACAGGTAATAAAAAGGAATTTGCACAAGAATACTTTAATATAGAATTAATATCAAAAAAAGCATCTTGCATGACAGCAATCATTCTTTGGAGCAACTATCTACAATACATCGTTGTCGACTTCCGAATACCCTGTCAATAGTTTTCTGCAGTCAGGAGGTGCAATGTGAAATAATATTATAACGGCATGAGTTAAGGAAGAATTTGTTGCAGGAGAAATGCCCGAGAAATGCGCCAAGCCATTTCGCAGTTAATACGATGAATTCAATTTGTGATAGCGGGTATGCGCCATTGCAACATACCCGCTTGTAGGAAATAAATACTGATTTTTCTTTACTCCCAGTTTTTAACCGGCAGAAGCGGGCACTGAAAATAATCCGGAGGACCACCCGGAGATCCCGGCCAGATATCAAGGTGTCCAAGGCCATAATGCAGCATGACATCTTCATATGATTTCAATACCGGCAGGGGGTCATGGGCATCCATGCCATCCGAAGTCCACACGGCAGTGTGGGTGAACCAGCGGCCGCCATTATAAAAGGGGTTGCGGGGGCCGGCGTCGCTGACCGGAAGCTGCCCGTCAGCACCGTTGGTAAACACATAAAGAATATCATATGATTGAACATTGTGGTCATTTGGGGCGGGCAGTTCAGTTGTAGCCTTTGTTCCCCATGCAATGCCGTCAGCATATACGTTGGGACTGAAATCCGGTTTGCCGGGTCCGGCTATCGCATAGCCGCATGTTAAAAGAAAAAAAGCCAGGAAAACTGCAGAAAGTATTTTTTTTGTCATGATTATTTCCTCCAAAAATGTTGAGGTTGGTTGCAGAATCGATTCATTCCCCTTGATTTATTAAGGCAAAAAACTTTAACATTCATCCATGACATCCACCTCCTTCACCCGTTCTTTTACTGAATGCATACTGTGCTTTTTTTAAAAACAGGTGTGCACACTGCAGCGTCAGTGCCGGCGCTTGTAAAATCGGCGCGACAATTTTTTCGTGTTTCCGTTATAGTAATGGAGAGATGTAAAGGGAGAATAAAGCCATGGTAAAGATTAGGTAAACTGTGACTATTTGATGACAAAAAATTATGTTGCTGCTCTCGTTCTGGCTGCAGGCCTTGGCACCAGGATGAAGTCAGACAAAGCCAAAGTACTGCATGAGGTCCTGTTCAAGCCCATGCTTCTCCATGTCCTGGATACGGTCAAAACTCTCAACCTGGATCACACCTATGTAATTGTAGGGCACCAGAGGGAAAAAGTTGCCGAGCTGGTTTCCAGCTATCAGGCAAGCTGCATAACCCAGGATAAACAACTCGGCACAGGCCACGCGGTCCTCTGCGCAGAATATGAACTGGGCAGCGCCGGCGGCACTGTGCTTATCCTCAGTGGTGATGTTCCATTGATCAAAGCCGGGTCCCTCAGGGCTATGCTCGCATCCCATGCTGCAAACCTGCCTTCCCTGACACTCATGACAACAACACTGGATGACCCCGCAAATTATGGGAGAATTGTGCGTGACAGGCATGGCAGGCTCCTGGAAATCATTGAAGAGAAAGATGCAACAGAGGCCCAGAAAAAAATCAGGGAGATCAATGCCGGTATTTACTGTGCTGAAGTTCCCTTTCTATTCAAAGCCTTAAAAAAAGTAGGGAGCGACAACAAGCAGGGTGAAATATACCTGACCGACATCGTCAAAATAGCAATCGGCATGGGGCTTCAGGTTGATATCTTTTCCGGCGCCGGCGGTGAGGAACTGCTTGGTATCAATTCCAGGAGTGAACTGGACGCAGCCAATAAATATCTGCAACTTCACAAAAACAGGCAATTGCTGGCCGACGGCGTCAGTCTCATTAATCCCGAAACTATTTTCATCCAGCAGGAGGTGCGGATTGGGAGGGACACCGTGATCCATGCCAATGTCCAGATATCAGGCAATTCCATTATCGGCTCTAACTGCACCATTGGGCCCGATGTAATTCTTCATGACTGCCAAATCGGTGACAACGCGGGTATAGGACCATTCTCCAACCTCACGTCCTGCACCGTCCAAAACAATGAAACTGTCGCACCGCATACCAACATGATACAGGATTGAAACAGCAACCCTTTCATTCCATATATTGACAAGCAAATTTTTTATTTATCTGCTAGAAATACTGCTTCTTTTCTCTCTGTACAGGACATGGCCAAATGTTTCGACGATCCGGTCATGAAGGCTGCAGCCCTCCGTGCAGTCTTGACTAATGTGCCCGGTATCGGGTATGTAGGGGCGTCCGGACTGGCAGGATACGATGATAATAATGCTATCAGGACCCAAAAAATCCATGATAATGTTTATATTATAGGAGACGGAACTTCGGCTGCCGGGCCAGGCCATGGGCTTATGGCCCCAAGAGTAGGAATTGCCGCCCATCACCAGGCAAACCAGATATTGCGTATCCTGCTTGGAAAGGATTAGAATATAATTTGAAATTTGCTTGTTTTTACTGCTCTTTGACGAAGCATTAGAAGTCTTTTTGCAAAAATTCAATAAGCTGCGACGGTACCCATTTCGACCTGTTTGATCCGCCGCAGGCGGAGAGTTTTCGAAATGGCCGGAGCACTTAGTAGAATTTAAGAAAAGCTTCTTCCCGTGAGGAGAAGAGCAGCAACAACATTCATACGGTTAACTTGAGGGATTAAGATAATAAGGTTTATCATGAAAATAACGTGCAACGGCGAAACAAAGGAAATAACCCCAAATACCTCACTGGAATATTTTATCAGAAAAATGGAACTCAACCCGGACACTGTAGTGGCTGAATGCGACGGACGCATAATCAAACGGGATGAATACAACACCCTGGTTCTTCAAGAAGGAAATGTTCTTGAATTGATCCGTTTTGTAGGAGGGGGCTGAGATGCTCAAAATTGCTGACAGAACCTTCCGCTCCCGCCTTTTTTTGGGAACAGGAAAATTCTCCTCTGCCGATACCCTGAAGAAAGCCATCCAGGCCTCGGGCAGCGAGATGATCACCGTGGCCCTGCGGCGGGTGGATCTCAATGATCCGGCAGATGACATCATGAACGTGCTGGACCGCGAGAAATATCTCTTTTTGCCGAATACCTCCGGAGCCAGGGACGCTAAAGAAGCAGTTCGTCTGGCAAAGCTTGCCCGGGCCGCAGGCAGCGGCAACTGGTTGAAGCTCGAAGTAACACCGGACCCGCGCACTCTCCTGCCGGATCCGATTGAAACACTTAAAGCAACTGATGAACTTGTAAAGGATGGTTTTATCGTCCTGCCCTATATCAATGCCGATCCCATACTGGCATTGCGGCTGCAGGATGCAGGAGCAGCGGCTGTCATGCCGCTTGGCGCACCCATCGGCACCAACCTGGGTCTCATAACTAAATTTCAGGTCGAGATCATAATCGAGCAGGCGCGGGTTCCCGTGGTAGTTGACGCCGGTCTCGGTTCCCCTTCTGATGCTGCCCTGGCCATGGAAATCGGCGCTGATGCCGTCCTGGTCAATACGGCCATCTCGATTGCAGGCGACCCTGTGAAAATGGCTGCTGCCTTTGCCATGGCCGTAGAAGCAGGACGATCTGCCTATGAAGCAGGTCTTGGCAGGAAAAGTTCGGAAGCTTCAGCCTCTTCACCTTTGACCGGCCTTGATTTTATCGAAAATGTTTAATCTCCCACCGTTTGAACAACTTCAGGAACAGGTGCATTCAAGCTCGGAAGAGGATGTGCAACGCAGTCTGCGTGCTCCCCACTTGAGCAGCGCTGACCTTGCTGCCCTGCTCTCGCCAGCAGCAGACAAGCATCTTGCAGCTATGTCCGTCCGCTCGGCTGACATTACAGCCTTGCGTTTCGGCAGAACTACGCAGATATATGCTCCCCTGTATGTCTCAAGCTTCTGCACCAACCGCTGCCGCTACTGCGGCTTTTCCGCTGACAATACGATCGAGCGCCGTCTTCTCTCGCTTGAAGAAGCGGAGGCTGAAGCCATGCTGCTGCACCAGCGTGGATTCAATCATATCCTCCTGGTCTCAGGAGAAGCGCCGGCAAAATTAGGGGTAGATTACCTGGAAAAACTTGCCCTGCGATTGCGTGAACACTTTGCCGCTATCTCCATCGAGGTACAGCCCCTTTCGACCCAGGAATATTCCAGGCTTTTCACAGCAGGAATCACCTCGGTCGCCATTTACCAGGAGACCTATGACCGGGAAACTTATACAAAGGTGCACCTGTCTGGCCAGAAATGCGACTTTGACTTCCGGCTGGAAACCCCGGCTCGAGCTGCTGCCGGCTCTATGCGCGAGGTGGGTATCGGTGCCCTGCTCGGCCTTTCCGATTGGCGCGCCGAGGGACTTGCCCTGGGATTGCACCTGGCCTGGCTGCGTAAAAATTATTGGCGTACAGGCCTGACCGTCTCCTTTCCGCGGCTGCGGCCTGCAGCCGGAGAATTCCAGCCACTTAGCGAGGTCACGGAAAGAGACCTAAGCCACCTTATTTTTGCCTTGCGCCTTTTTGATCCTGACGTGGGCATTATCCTGTCCACCCGCGAGGAAGCCCGCTATCGCAACGGCATGATAGGCCTCGGACCCACCCGCTACTCTGCCGGTTCCTGTACAGCTCCAGGGGGTTACTCCAATCCGGATATCACCGGTGAGCAGTTTGCCATCGGCGACCACCGCAGTATCGATGAGGTTTGCACAGCCATAAGACAGAAGGGTTTTGATCCGGTCCGCAAGGACTGGGATGCAGGATTCCAACTCCAATAATTCTTTTTCGCCCCTTCTGTTTTCCTCAGCGGAAAAATTTACTCGAATTTTATTTTCCAATAAAAAATCCGGGGATATCTTCCCCGGATCTTTTCACTTTCATCTGTTTTTCCTATGTGCTTACTTCATCTCAAAAAGCGCCATGAATTCGGCATAGCCCTCCTTCTCAAGATCTTCCTTCGGAATGAAACGCAGGGCTGCCGAGTTCATGCAGTAGCGTTTGCCGGTTGGCTGCGGACCGTCATCAAACACATGGCCCAGATGGCTGTCGGCCAGCTTGCTCCGCACCTCGGTCCTGACCGAAAAGAGTTTCCTGTCTTCACGGGTCACGATATTTTCAGGCACAAGCGGCTTGGAAAAGCTCGGCCAGCCGGTTCCCGACTCATACTTGTCAAGAGAGCTGTACAGCGGCTCGCCGGAAACAATATCCACGTAAATTCCGTCCCTGTGATTATCCCAGTATTCGTTCTTAAAAGCAGGCTCAGTACCATCTTCCTGGGTTACTTCATACTGCAGGGGGGTCAGTTTCTGCTTGATCTCGCTCTGGCTGAACCCCTTGCGATCCTTGCCCCATATCTCGTTCAGGTAGGCATCGCGGCCTGAACCTCGGCGGTAATACTTATAGCGCAATGGATTTTCCTTATAATAGTCCTGGTGATAGTCCTCAGCAGCATAAAAGGTCTGTGCCGGTTCAATGGGCGTGACGATGGGTTTGTCGTAGACACCGCGTTTGTCAAGCTTCGCCTTTGACTCTTCTGCCAGCCTTTTCTGCTCTGCAGTAGTGTAAAAAATGGCAGTGCTATAAGCATATCCCCGGTCCACGAACTGGCCGCCGGGGTCGGTGGGGTTCACTTGCTGCCAGTAGACATCTAGGAGTTTGTCATAAGAGACCCTGGCAGGATCATAGATAATTTCCACCACCTCAATATGCCCGCCTGCAGAATAATTTTCATAGGTAGGGTTTGCGTTACTCCCGCCTGAATAGCCAGAGGTGACTGAGAGTACGCCGTCCAGTTCCTCAAAGGGCTTTTCCATGCACCAGAAACAACCACCTGCAAAAATCGCTCTTTCCTTTGTCATCGTATTGACGCTCATGGCCTGCATCTCCTTA
>JAHEID010000127.1 GCA_024639555.1 Deltaproteobacteria bacterium | reverse complement strand
TTCCACTGCTACCTTGCCATCATCTCTTCCTGGGATGAGCCACGATGAGATCGGATCAATGGTCCGGTTTCCTGTTATTATTCCAAGTTCAAAGTCAGCAGGGCCCAGACGATTCGGAAAGCTTTGCGGATCTGTGCCCAACTGCTTTGATGCCGGGCCGAAAATATTCTTGTATAAAGAGTAATCCTTGAAGTAATCAACTGTTTCGCTGCCTTTGTTCGGGGGGCTCAGCATGACCACACGGCCCAAATTATCAGGCCTTTTTTCTGCAATAAGGGCCCGCACCAGGATGCCTCCCAAAGAATGGGTGACAAAATGCAGCGAAGTTTTTTTCTGCAGGCAACAGTCCACTAAAAATTGTTGCAGGTCATCGACAAGAAAATCAATTTCATTCTTTCTGGATTCATAACCATAATTGAATACAATATAGCCGGCTTCTGTTAGTCTTTCCTGCATATAAACCATTGATTTGGCGGTGCGGCCAAGGCCGTGCAGCAGAACAACCGTGTCTGAATTGTCCATTGGTTCTGCAGAAAGGGAGTTGCTGCTGCCCATGATGAATATAAGAACTGCAGCAAGATATTTATATGTTTGTATAAATTTCATAGCTAAATGACTCGCAGATAATATAATGGCAAAAAAATTATAGAGAGAATATAAATCTTTTTTGCGTAACAGGAAAGCTGAAGAAGTAATTATCAGCAGGGAAAAATATGAGGATACACGCAGTTCTACTCGATTTTGGCGGGGTGCTGGCTGAAGAAGGATTTCAGCAGGGGCTTTATGCCATTGCCGAAAAGTTCGGACTTGACCGGAAACGGTTTTTTCAGCTTGCGAACGAGGCGGTATATAATTCAGGATATGTGACCGGCGCCGCTTCAGAAAATGACTATTGGAATGCGGTCAGGGAACAGAGCAGCATCATGGCGTCCGATGAAGAATTGCGGCAGGAAATTCTTTCGCGCTTTATCCCGCGTGACTGGATGCTGGAAACAGTCAGGGCCCTGCGAAAACAGGGACTGGTAACAGCAATTTTAAGCGATCAGTCCGACTGGCTTGACCAGCTTGACTCCCAATATCACTTCTTCCAATATTTTGATGCTGTTTTCAACAGTTTCCATCTCGGCAAAACAAAACGCGACCCCACGATTTTTGCTGATACGCTGCAGGCGTTAAAAGTTAATGCGGACGAAGCACTATTTGTAGATGACAATTTTGACCATGTTGACAGGGCCGCAGCAGCAGGATTACAGACCCATCATTTTGAGGGTCGTGAAGGTTTTATAAAGAGACTCCAGGAGCTGGGCCTGGACTAATCTGTCTTTGTTTGGCTATTGTTTATACTGGATTATTCGGGTTAGGCATATTCCTCAAGAAGCCGGGTAAGCTCCTGTTCGGGAAGCGCACCGGTTACCTGATCGGCAAGCTTCCCATTTTTAAAGAAGAGAAGGGTGGGGACACCTTTGATCCTGTATTGGGTGGCTGCCGTTTGATTGCGGCTGGTGTCGAGCTTGGCAATGATAACTCGGCCGTAAAATTTCCTGGCCATGCTGTCTATAACCGGTGCGAGCATCCTGCATGGGCCGCATGTTGGTGAGAAGAAATCGACCATAACAGGTTTTGAGGCCCGGCTAATGAACCCGGAGAATGTGGAATCATCCAGTTCTACCGGAACCGCTGTGGTGCTTATGGAAATGGTCGTTTTGCATTTCCCGCATTTTGGTCCAAGGTGCTGCTTGTCAGCAGGTATTCTGTTTTTTGTGCCGCAATTGTTGCAGGCAACCACGATACTATTCACAACTCTTTTCCTTATTCAAAATTAAGAGGAATTTGAAAATAATCTTTTTCTTCAGTGTGCAGAAGTTACTCATAGTCCATTACCTGGATTTTTTCTGTGCCGGCCTGGATGGCCATGACTTCATCACGTGGTATGACAGCCATGGCCATTGCCACCCTGTCTTCTATGGGCATGGCGGACATGCTTTCCAGGGCAACAATCTCTGCAATCCCACCATGAAGCGAAACCCTTAGAATAATAGTTTGGTTATAAAATTGGATATTGCGGGTGAAGACGACGATGTTTTTTCTGAAATCAACAGCCGGCAGTATTTCTTCCGGCATAAAAACACGCCAAACCGGAATAAAGGTTTCCGTATCGCCGATATAGCCTGCTCTCGTATCCTGCTGCCTTGCAGGCAGTCTCTCAAGTTCTGACACAGGATAATCAGCGCTCCATTTTTCGAGCAGGGGGATGTTTGCCGGGGCCGTATTTATAGTGTTGGCTGGTGCGCAGCCACCGAAAGGAAACGACACAGCACAAAAGAGAACCCCAAACAGCACTAATTTTGAGAGGGACAATGTATTCCCCCTATATATGCCAGCTGTTAGCAGCATAACTCTACCCCTGACCTCAGTTAGTATTACCAGTATAACTGTATTATAATATTATTAATGCTATCATGAAAAAATATTGACGCAAGTAGAATCATCAGGACTGCTGCCGGAAGCAGTCCGGTCATTAATGGGGGCTAAAGTCATTAAACAAATGAATTAGCAATAAAAAAGCAAATCAGCTAAACTGCCTATAGGAAATTCCATCCTTGCAAGGGGTGGCAGATATGATTGAACCGTATAGTGTAAAACATTTTCAATCTCCAACGCAGGTTAGGGAACCGGCCAGAAAGTTATGTGAATATTTACTGGCTGCAGGAGCTTGTAATGAAACAGCGGTCATGTATGCCCTGGACCGCCAGGAAAATCTGCGCTCAAAAGGCTATGATCCGCTGATCGGCATGCTGCTGCTCGATGCAGGCGCCATCACCAAAAAGGACCTGACTCAGGCTCTCAAGCTGCAGGATATCGACCGGCTCGCCAACTCAGCCATTTTTTACTCTCTCCCCAAAAGCGTAATTGCTGAAATCCATTTCAAGTCAGACCGGCTTGTCTATCAAGCCAACGAGACAATCTTCAGGCAGAAAGAGGGTAGCGATTATGTTTATGTCATACTGCTTGGTACCGTAAGCCTGTCTCACAAACCTGAGAAGGGAAAAGAGGTTGATCTTGCCGTTCACAGGGCTGGGGAAGTCTTCGGGGAAATGAGCCTTCTGACTGAAAGCCCCAGGTTCGTAACAGCAAGAGCAATGGAGAAAACCAGCATCCTTGCAGTTCCACGTGATGTATTTCTGACATTATACACCCAGCATCCGGAAGCATCGCAGGCAGCCATACGAAAATGGTTTAACTCAATGCTGGAGGGCCGTGAGCAGAGTCAGATCTACCAGGACCATCAATACCGTGAACTCATGACAAAAATGGAAACCCGCCCCTGCATTCCATTGGTCGGCAGTTCAAAAAGGGCCCAAAAGCTTCGCAGCCAGATTGATTCTGTCTGCCGCACCGGAAATTCAATTCTGCTCGTCGGCGAACCCGGTTCCATGAAGTCAAGGGTGGCCCAGCATATATACAGTCATAGTAACGACAGCCTGGGGTCCTATATAATTTTTGATCCTGATACAATACCGCATTTTGTTTCCAAGGGTCTGCAGCATGAGGAAGGGACTGTCTATTATCGCGAGCTTCAGCAGATTGGAGCCCTTTTCGGGTATGATATTGAAACGTATGGCCGCTCCTTTGTGCCCTGGCAAGGATTCTTGAAGCTGGCCCATAAAGGCACCCTGGTCATCAAGGAAGGCTCAAAGCTCGAGCCCAAGGTGCAAAGGATGCTGCTTGAATATATTGCATCCGGCATGTTCTATCCCTTGGGGGCTGAGCGTCCGGCCCAGGCTTCTACCCGGGTAATCATAAATGTCACCGATGATCTGAATCTGGAAAATACACTTTACGAATATCTCGCAGCTGACCAGGTTCGGCTGGAACCTCTCCACGGCAGGAAAAGAGATCTGAAAGAGATCATCGGTGTTCTGTTGGAAGAAATCGGCCGTGAAAAGCGTAAACCTTCCATGAAGTTGGGACCTGAGGCCTTGAACAAAATGATGGCCTACAACTGGCCGGGAAATTTCCGGGAACTTGAGGAGGTCGTTGCGCGCTCAATCAGTTTGATCAAGGGAAGCTTCATCTCGGCAGGAGATGTTTTCATAGGGAAAGTGCCTATAACCGGTAAAAATGCCTTTAACCTTCTCTCGGTTAAATTTATCCGGAATTTCTTCCAAAGCCCCTTTTATCCTACTGTGCCGCAGATAGTTGTGGCCGTTATGTTTGTTATTGTTGTCATCCTGGGAATCTGGGGGAATCCATCCCCTGATTCCAATATTTCGCTTCTGCTGGTGTGGGCAAATTGGGAACCGCTGTTAATTTTGAGTTGCCTGCTTCTCGCCAGAATATGGTGCAGCTTCTGTCCCATAGGCTTTTTCAGTAATCTGGTGAGAAAGCTGAAGATCAAACGGTGGAAAATTTCTCCCAAATACCAGAATGTGGGCTTTTATATCAGTGCTCTTGGTCTGGCCATTATTTTCTGGTCCCAGGCCGCGCTTGATATGTGGGAGAGACCTACGGAAACAGCATGGCTGCTTCTCGCCATGCTTGGTTCAGCAGTTCTATTTGCCGTGTTTTTTGAAGGAAGGGCCTGGTGCCGATCTTTCTGCCCCTTGGGCCAGATGGTTGCAACCTTTGCCAGAACTTCAATTGTTGAAGTCAGGGCGAATTACAATTACTGCAGTCATGAATGCACTACCTTTGACTGCTTCACAGGCCGTGATGATGTGCCCGGCTGCTCCATGTCAAAAGGCCCTTTTGCCATGGATACCAACCAGGATTGCGTCTTGTGCGGCAACTGCATGAAAGCCTGCAAAAATGAGGCAGTACGGTTCAACTTGAGACCGCCCGGCTGGGAGCTTTGGAATACACGGTCGGCTGATATTGCCATGATCCTTTTTGTGCCGCTTCTCTGGGGAACCCAGATTTTCAGGGGGCTTAATCTTACCTCCATGCCGCAAAGACTCGATGCATACATCGGCTCAATGGAACTCACATATGGGCTGCTGCTGCTCGCTGCGGTATTGTTCGCCTATCATGTGGCTGTAGCAGGTGTTGCCTTCACCGGTATGGTTGACACCGATGCCGGCAAGGGGTTTGGTTCAACTTTTTTTATGGTAATGCTGCCCCTGGTCTATGCAAATGAAATTGCCATCCGTCTCATGCCGCTTTTAAACCATGCGGCGGATTTCTTTGTTATACTTGGAAACCAGGTGGGATACTCATTCCCGCACATAGCATTCAGGCTTGATATGCAATCAATTCATATTCTGCAGATTGCAATATTAATTATCGGACTGATCTTTTCCTTCTTTGTTGCAAACAGACTTACGGCAGCACTTCCGCCTGAAAAGGTGGCACCACCCTTTTTCCGCTACCTGCCACTTGTAGTGATAGCTGTAGTTTCAGTGCTTCTTTTTTGACATGCAGGTGCAGTGGGAGGATAAAAAAGGGAGGGCTTGATAGCGAACCCGGAAAACGTATGCAGCGGCCCAGGCATCTTTGTTATCATTGGTGCTGCAAACTTTTTATTTTACCTCCATAATATTCAACCAGTGCAATGATTTTTTCCAGGTCGAACGGCTTGGTAATAAATTCATCTATGGAGCTTGGTTTCTGAAAAATGGCATCTGTTTCCGCCTGCCAACCGGTAATGAGCAGTACAGGCGTTTCCGGTTTTTGTTTCTTGATGCGGAAAGCAGCATCCAAACCGTTCATGACAGGCATGCCATGGTCCGTGATGACCAGGTCAATATTATTTTCACGAAAGCAGCGTACACCTTCCTGGCCGTTGCTAGCTTCAGTCACGGCATGACCTCTGTTTTCCAGCACCTGCTTTAAGAGGCTCCGGACTAGAGGTTCATCATCGATGACAAGAATCTGCAGATGGATAGGCTTTGTGGATTTTTTAACCAGGTCCAGTTTTGCCGGATCAGAAGTAGTAAGTAAAGGAAATTCAATTGTAAAAGTGGAGCCGGCACCTTTGATGCTCTCCACCGTGATAGAGCCGCCGTGACGTTCAACAAAACGCTTGGAAATGCTTAATCCAAGGCCGACATGCCCTCGTCCCTTTGTGGTAAAATAGGGATCAAAAATATGAGCAGCATTTTCTTTTGACAGGCCGATACCGTTGTCCTGCACAATGAGTGCAACCTTTTCCTCTTGTTGTTTCACACTGAGGTGGATATGCCCTCCCTTGGGCATGGCGTCAACAGCATTGAAGATGAGGTTTGTCAGCATTTCCTTAAAATCAGAGCCATTAATGTGCAGGGCAGGAGCATCTTCAAGTTCCATTGTGAAATCAATGGTGTAGCCTTCTTTCTGGGGCAGGTCTTTCCACCTGAAGCGGGTGAGATTCCTTACTTCCTCAACCAGGGGTTTTAAGGCCAGCAGTTCAATGTGTTTGTGAGCTGCATCATCAGCCGTGCGGCTGAATCCCTGCAAGTTTGCAATGGTCTCCGCACCCTGCTGGGCAGCCTTTTCAATTGCAGCAAGTTTCTCGGCAACTGCAGTATCAACCCCTTTCTCTTTGAGCAGTTTAATATTACCCAGGATAGTTGTCAGGCTGTTGTTAAAGTCATGGGCAACCCCGCTTGCCATCTCTCCCAGTGAGCGCATTTTTTCCGACTGCAGCAGTATTTTTTCTGTACGTTTTCTGTCAGTGATTTCGTGAAATACGGCGAAGCCGCTGAGCGTATCCTCAATGAGCGCAGAAGACAGGGTGATTTCAACCGGGATAATAATCCCGTCCCTTCTAAGGGCTGAAGTTTGGAAGGTAATT
>JAHEID010000126.1 GCA_024639555.1 Deltaproteobacteria bacterium | reverse complement strand
AAGTTGAGAAAGGCGTTGATGCAACTCATGAAGGTCGCATAACGGGTACTATAAGGGATAAGAAAAATTCTGGCACCGGGAAAGCTGACAAATTGGCATTTAAATAAAAAAGGATCGTTTTCCTGTCACGGATAAGGGAAAAAAGAAAGGCTGCAGGAAGGTCCCTGCAGCCTTTCAAATACCATGCAACTGGTTCTTCTGTATTAAAGCGCAGTAATTATCCTATGAATGGATTAGCCATGAGAAGAATAAGAGAGATAACCAGGCCGTAAATGGTCAGTGACTCGATGAGAGCCAGGCCGATGATCATGGTCACGGTGATTTTTCCGGAAGCTTCGGGGTTTCTGGCGATACCGGAACAGGCGCCGCCAATACCGGTACCCATACCAAGACCACAACCCAGCGCGGGGATGCCTACTGCAAGAGCAGCAGCAATACAGACCAGGGCGACATTAACGGTGCCACCGGATGCTGCAGCCCCGCCTTCCGCTGCAAATGCAACGGCAGAAAGAGCCAGGACCAGGATGCTGGTCAAAATACTTACCTTTTTCATCAGTTTTTTCCTCCTTAAAGATTTATTATTTGGGCCTTCTTCCAACAAACAGTTTTAAAACAGCAAAAAATTACAGATTAATGGGCGTGCTCCATGGCTCCGGAAAAGTAGAGTATGGAGAGCAGAACGAATACCAATGCCTGCACCAGGGATACGAAGACGCCGAGAAAAAGGATCGGCAGCGGGGCAAAGAAAGCGCCGGCAAGCAGAAAAAGAATGCCAAGCAGGGTTTCCTTGGCCATGATATTGCCGAAAAGCCGGATGGACAGAGACAGAATCCTGGCCAGGTGGCTTATGATTTCAATGGGGAACATCAGGGGAATGAGCCACGGGATCGGACCCATGAAGTGTTTAATATATTTGACCCCATGAAACTTGATACCAAGAATATGGGTGGTTGTGAAAACGATCAAGGTGCAGCCCAGGGTGATATTGATATTTGAGGTTGGTGACATGAATCCTGGCATGAGGCCGATAAGGTTGGAGGTCAGGATATAAAAGGCAAAGGTCGCCAGCATCGGGAACATCAGCCTGGCGCCCTCCTCCCCCATATTTTCAGCCATGAAGCCTTCAAGGCCGCCTATGATCAACTCCCAGAAATTCTGGCCTTTGCCCGGAACCATCTCCAGCTTACCCAGGGTAAGCTTTGGCACGATGATGAGAAAGGCCATGACGAGCCAGGTGTAGGTCAGATGCGGCGAAACGATTTTTGCCAGGAGTGTTTCCCCGACGGGTCCATGGGGCACTGGCAGGCCGATAGCTTCAAGAATGACAGAGATAAATAGTATTGGATGTTCCATAGTTTTCTACGATGCCTCCTTCGCAGTAAGGGCAACTTTTCTGGCAGCTCCCGCCGCCATGATTGCTATGCTGATCACCACTGTTGAGAGCCCTATCAGCAAACCAACAAGATGAATGGATCTATACCTCACCAGGAAGAACAGTATAAGAGCCAGGATTGTCAACCTGATGTAATACTTAATCAAAAAACGTCCTTTTGCTGCGTTCAACGGCCCTGAAAGGACCCGTGTAATATCTTTTTTCAGCAAAACAAAACTGATATTGGCGATAAGGCCGCCGATGAACAGCCCTTTGGCAAAGTAAGGTGAGACGAAAAGACCGCCTGCAGCAGTCATGGCCACCAAGAGCAGCCAGTTCAAGCGTCCCATCTTGTCCAGGGGGAAATATTCAGCACCGTGGGACAAAAACCTAATCCTCTTATAAATCCTTGCGTTTTGTCAGCATGTACAGGTTTTTGAAACCTGCAGCTATGCCAAATCCTAAAAAAATCAGGGTCAGCCAGGGAGCTGTTCTCCCCTTGAAAACCTTATGGTCAAGTAAATATCCTATTCCCACTCCAACAAATATAGACGCAGCCAGGGTAAGACCGATGGTTGAAAAATCACCCAACAGCTTCATGATTTCTTTGCGGCTGTCGGACATTTTTTCTCCTGAAAAATGCAAAAAATAAACCGAGCCATGAAATGAAAAATCGATCCATTTCGTATCATGGAGTGGGCTCAAAGTCAACGACTTTTTTACTATTTTTTGATTTTTTTGAATGACGATTCAGTCATTTCAAGGGCTTGTGCTAAATCTTCCGGACTATGAGCGTCGGAAATAAATGCGGCCTCAAATTGGGATGGCGCGAGCCAGATACCGGATTGCAACATTTCACGGAAAAATTGCCCGTACCTTTCAGTATCTGATTTCATGGCTGACTTGAAATCCACCACCGGTCCCCCGTTAAAGAAGGTGGTCATCATTGACCCCACCCTGTTTAAGGTTGTTTCACCGGGAAGATACTTGTCTGCGAGCTTTTGAAGCTCGGCTGCAAAAGCTTCGGCTTTTGTTTCCAGACGGTCATAAAATCCAGGTTCACTTAAAGCCTGCAGGGTGGCAACGCCGGCAGCCATTGCCAGGGGGTTGCCCGAGAGTGTTCCAGCCTGGTAGACCGGGCCTTCAGGAGCAATCTGTGACATGATTTCCTTATTGCCTCCATAGGCTCCGACCGGCAGGCCACCTCCAATGATTTTGCCAAGGCAGGTCATGTCAGGGGCAATGCCGAATCTGCTTTGGGCCCCACCGAGCGCCAGGCGAAACCCGGTGATGACCTCATCAAAAATAAGGACAATATTGTGCTGCGTTGTCAACTCCCTCAGTTTCTGGAGGAATCCTTCAGCCGGCGGCACAACACCCATGTTGCCTGCAACCGCTTCAATAATGACACAGGCTATTTCCAGAGAATCATCGGCAAGGGTTTTTTCAAGCGTCTCAAAATCATTGTAAGGGATGGAAATGGTATTTTTTACAATATCGTCCGGCACACCGGGGCTGCCAGGTATTCCGAGGGTGATTACACCTGAGCCTGCCTGCACGAGGAATGAATCAGCATGGCCGTGGTAGCAGCCGTCAAATTTAATCACTACTTTTTTGCCGGTATATCCCCGCGCCAGCCTTATTGCACTCATGGTGGCTTCCGTGCCGGAACTGACAAAACGCACTTTATCCATGGCAGGAAAGGCATTGATCACCATTTCGGCCAGTTCAATCTCAAGGGGAGTCGGTGCCCCGTAGCTGGTGCCGTTTACAAGTGCCTGTTCAATGGCAGCAACTATTTTGGGATGGTTATGGCCAAGGATCATGGGGCCCCATGAGCAAACGAAATCTATAAACTCATTGTTGTCCACATCAATAATTTTTGTGCCGAATGCCTTTTTTACAAAAAGGGGATCACATCCTACAGACTTGCAGGCACGGACCGGGCTGTTGACCCCGCCCGGGATCAATTCCTGGGCCCTTTTAAAAAATGATTTTGATTTGTCGATATGCATGGCTCCCTTTCCTCCTCTGGTCATTATTTATATATTGCATCAGTGCCCTATAATTCAATTTTTGTTAAGTGGAGCATGGACTATATCACGGAGAATTTTATTCTGTCAAAAACAAAACTTTTGCCGCAATTGTCAATATCATATAAGCTTACCGAAAACCGGACAAAAGCAAGAATTTTCCTTGTCATAAGCTGGCACAGTCGTTAAGATGCCATCTCTCAGGCGTGATACAATTGGTCAATTTGTATGAATTCAAAATGAAATAATAGGAGTCGTGAACATGGCAGGAGAAAATGTAAAACACCTAACCGATGCAGAATTTGAAGAGTATGTCCTGAAAGCAGACGTGCCAAGCCTGGTTGACTTCTGGGCTCCCTGGTGCGGCCCCTGTAAGGCCATTGGGCCAGTGATTGAAGAGCTTGCCGGAGAATATGCCGGTAAAGTCCAAATCACCAAGATGAACGTCGATGACAATCCGACAACCCCCGGGAAATACAGTATAAGGGCTATACCAACCCTCATACTGTTCAAGGGCGGCGAGATCGTCGACCAGGTCACCGGAGCAGTTGGCAAGACCCAGCTGGTCGCTCTGCTTAATAAAGTTGTTTGAGCGCAATTTCCGTCCAGCACTAATCATTTTATAATGGCAAATACCGACTACCAACTCATTATTTTAGGGGGTGGTCCGGCTGGCCTGACCGCGGGGTTGTATGCTGCCAGGGACCAGCTTAATGTTCTGCTGGTTGAAAAAGGTGTAGTGGGAGGTCAAGTCCTGGTTACGGACTGGATTGACAACTATCCAGGTTTCCCTGATGGGTTGTCAGGATCAGAGCTTGTTGAAAAAATGGCTGCCCAGGTTGCCCGGTTTGGGCTTAAGACCCGAAACGGCAATGTGGTAAAGGTAGAACTCACTGAGGCAACAAAAAAGCTGACCCTGGAAAGCGGTGAAGAGTTGACCAGCCAGGCTCTCATCATCTGCACCGGAGCACGTCCCAATAAGCTTGGCATACCTGGCGAAGAGAAACTCACAGGCAAGGGCGTTTCATACTGTGCCACCTGTGACGGCCCTTTTTTCCGGGACCAGGAAATACTGGTAGTCGGTGGGGGTGATACAGCGGTTCAGGAGGCTGATTTTCTGACCAAGTTTGCCAGTAAAGTGACCATTGTCCACAGGCGGGACACCCTGCGGGCCACAAAAGTTCTGCAGGAGAAGGCCTTTGCCAATAAGCGCATTGAGTTTATCTGGAATTCAAATGTAATAGCCGTTGAAGGGGAAAAGGAAGTTGAACGGGTGCGGCTTCGGAATATAGATGGCGAAGAAAAAGAAATTGCGGCCAGTGGTATATTTATACTGATCGGCACAATCCCTAACAATGAAATTCTACCCCTGAAGCAGCTGGGTGCCGACAAACAAGGATTTATCAAAACTGACGGGGAGATGCGTACCAAAATCCCGGGGGTAATGGCTGCCGGTGACATACGCAGCAAGACCGTACGTCAGGTTATAAATGGTGCCGGTGAGGGTGCCGTGGCTGCTATAGCTGCTGAACATTACTTAAGCGATTTGGACTGAGCTCAATGCAAAATTTTTTCAAAAACAAACAAATTTCTATTATTCTGCTGGCCCTTCTTGTAACCCTGTCCTTGGCAGGCTGCGGCAAGGAAAAACTCTTTTCATCCCTCGGGTTTCGAGCCAGCTCTCCGGATACAGCCGAAAGCCTCGCGTTAAAAGGGTTGGATTATTTCAGTCATGGTAAATACGAAAAGGCAAAGCGGTCCTTTGAAACCCTGTTGAATCAATATCCCTTCAGCGAATACAGCCTGCTCGCTGAACTCAAAACAGCTGACAGTAATTATTACCTGGAAAATTTTGAAGAGGCATTTCTGCAGTATAAGGATTTTGAGGAGCATCATCCAACGAACGAGGCCATCCCCTATGTTATGTTCCAAATGGCCATGTGTTATTACAACCAGATAGACACAGTTGACCGGGACACTTCCGCTGCAATCAATGCCATATATTCATTTTCCAGGTTATTACGGACCTTTCCCAATTCACCCTATACCCAGGAAGCCCGGGCCAAGATCATGGCGGCACGGAATTTTATGGCGAATCACGAATATTACGTGGCGAGTTTTTATGAGAGGACATATGCATACGAAGAGGCCAAGGCCCGGCTTGAATATCTGCTGCGGCAATACCCTGACACCAATATTGCACCTAAGGCAGAAATGCTCCTCTATGATTTGAGAAATGACAATCCGCCGGGCAGGAGCCTGCTTGGCTGGCTGCCCAAATCCTTACCGGACTGGGAAGATTTTACACCGGTTGACTGATACAATACCTCAGGAGATTTCTCGCGGATTACGCTTCGTGTGCGCAAGCGGCCTCGGGGAGCTTCAAAAAATTAATGCACATCAAAAGCGCTTTCACTGAAACCGCTGATCCTGTCCAGGGAGACCTCCATGGCCTTCACAGGGCAGACAGTGACGCACAAACCGCAACCGCTGCATTTTTCAGCATCAAAAATAACAGCCATTTCGGGACGTTTGAGTGCAAGAGCACCTGTAGGGCAGATTCCGGTGCAGGCGCCACACTGGAAACAACGTTCATCATCGCGGTGAATGGAGGTGGCAATACTTTCAGCCTTGACATCCAAACCTTTTAGATAACTGAGGCCCTTCTTGATGTTTTCCCTGTGACCCCGCAGCTCGAGGATCATCACCCCTTCATGCTGGGGGAGAATTGTTGCCTTGAGGATATTAAATTCCACGTCAAACTGTTTGACAAGCTGGCAGATGATGGGTTGATCGACTATGTCCTTCGGGAATCGTAATATATAGATCCTGGTATACACGTTACGTACCTCTTTATTGTTTTTGAGTATAGTCGCTATTAACTATTTTCATGTAAATATCCATTTGTATACAGGCCATAAGGTGATTTCCGGCGCTGGTTGCACAATTAAAGCAATTCTTACAGGTCACTCCGCTAAATTACGAAACTCGCCGACTGTGGCGGCTCAGACAGGTCGTAATTTTAGGCTCCGTGACTCCTTGAACTGCACATTGAATGTGCAAAGGCTTGTCTGTCAATCATCAGCAGTCCCGTATGCTGATAATCACCTTAACCAGAGAATTCTTAAAAGCCACGTTAAGTGTTAAAATATTTATGCCAGTTTCCTGGCAAGCTCCTGCAGTAAACCTTCCAGCGGTGCTTGCGTATCAATAATGATCAGTTCCGGGGCGGCCAGTTCATCCGGAGGTTCAAACCTTTTTTTCTGCTCCAGGTAAATCTCCCAGCGGCCGTCAGAAACAGCAGCAGGATCCTGCGCCCTTTCGTCCATTCTTCGTTTCATTTCCACTTCAGAACACTGACAGAGGATAAAAT
>JAHEID010000025.1 GCA_024639555.1 Deltaproteobacteria bacterium | reverse complement strand
AAGGATTGCAAGAGGGAAGTCCCAGTTGGTTGTATGCGGAGCCCCCACAAGCACACACCTGGCAACCATTTGAACTGCCAATTCGGCCTGCCAGCCGAATATTCTCAATATGAAGCGTGCGGTCACCTGCGTCATGTTTATTAGGGACCTTCCGGATTTGACAACCGCATATTGTCAGTCTCTCACAAGTTGTTTTACCGGAATGTTGCTGAGGACGACCGAGGTTTCAACCTGCCTTGCAGGAATGTTCCAGTATTTTTGCAGGAGAATATTTTTTTCTGTCTCTGTAACCAGAAAAAACCCGAGTTTTTCGTAAAATATTATGGCCCATTTCGCATCTGCCCAGGTTCCGATGAGCAGAGGCCTCCGTGTCTGCTTTGCGAGGTACTTTAATAATTTTGAACCTATCCCTTGCCTCTGAAATCTGGGATGTGTATAGGCGTGGCGGATCAAGGTAACGTCTTTCACATCCTGGATACCCATGACGCCAAGAATTGCCCCGTTCTTTTCCAGGCACCAGAAAACAACTCCGGCCTCAATCTCTTGTCTCAGTTCATCTTCAGCCATATATGGCTCTTTCCACCTGTCATTCGGTATAGTTTCCTTGTAGACGGTTGCTGCCGCGTTTATGATTGTAAACATGGCGTGAAAGTCAGAATGTTTGCACGGGCGGATCATGAATTATTTTTTTGTTTCAATAGGTTATTGACGTATCGTTACTGTTTGTTGCGCTAATACTAAACGAATCGAAACTAAAGTTCTATGGTCACCCCACGGAACTGGATAACAGCAATATACTTTTTTTCATAAACAGAGATCAGTTTGTATCCCAAATTCTGATATCCAGCGTCATGAATTCACCTCCAGGCAGATGGTGGCAAGAAAACCGTCGGATGGGAATAAAGCGCATACTGAACTGACTAGAAAAAAGGGCAGATAATGTCAAGGGGAAAGTGGGCGGGTTATTCTGGGTAACAGGTGCAGTATTAGGAAGCTCTAGCCGCTGTCTCTAAAAATAAGTTTGACCCTTTTCCCTGTTGTGTAATAGAGTTGATTTGCTCAATATGATCAGTTGTCTGCATATTTGCCTATACAAACAAAAGCCCATGAGGACTCAATGAAAAGACTTTCTGCGCTGCTTGTTGTTTTCTTCACCCTGGTCTGTTCCCACGTAAGTGCGGAATCTTCAAATTTTGTTTTTACCGGCAAAGAAATGTATGAATCCTGCAACCATGCACTAAAAGGCCTTGACAGGACAGGGGAGTATGACGATCACAGGTTTGGGGTATGTGCAGGATATATTGCCGGTATTGTTGATTTTCACACGGTGGCAACAACAGTGAAATCCTTGTCCGCGGACATGTTTTGTCTCCCCCCAAAAATCTCCACAGCACAGGTCATCCGCTCTGTCACACAATACCTTGAAGATAATCCCGGAAAACACCATGACCTGGCCGCCTATCTTGTAATTCTTGCGCTTCGTGAAGGATATCCCTGCAAGGAGGAAAATTTTAGTAAGTGAGCGAAACATTTGATATATGGAAATTGATAGCAGGGCTTGGGATTTTTCTCATCGGCATGTACATGCTTGAGGACGCTATCAAAATCCTTTCAGGAAAAGCCTTCCGGCGCATGATCCGTCTTTATACCAACGGCCGCTTCCGTTCAATCGGCAGCGGCACGCTTGTCACCGCTATGCTGCAGAGCAGTTCCGCGGTTTCCCTCATGGTGCTGGCATTTGTAGGCGCCGGAGTCATGAGCATGCCGAATGCCATCGGGGTGATCATGGGTTCCAATATCGGTACCACCCTGACCGTGTGGATTGTCGCCATAGTAGGATTCAAGATGAAGATTGAAAGTTTTGCCCTGCCCTTCATAGGCCTTGGCGGTATCGGCCTCATTTTCTGTGACACGTCTGAAAAACCTTTCCAGTTTTGTCGGCTCCTTATCGGGTTCGGCTTTCTCTTTCTCGGGCTTGATTACATGAAGGGCAGCGTTGAAAGCATCGGCCAGAGTTTTGACCTGAGCATGGTTCCTGATTACGGCCTCTGGATATACCTTGTTGTCGGTACCCTGCTTACGGCTATCATGCAGGCCAGTGCCGCCAGTATTGCTGTTGTCCTGACCGCCCTGAACAGCGGCTTGATTACCTTTGATATAGGAGTGGCCATGGTTATAGGGGCCAATGTCGGCACCACCATTACTGTTATCCTTGGGTCTCTGGGCGGTATACCGGCCAAGAAAAGAGTTGCCTTCAGTCACCTGGTTTTTAATGTCATCACCGGGGTTGTCGCCTTTTTGAGCATCGCTGGGATTGTCTGGCTTGTAACCCTCTTTGTTGATATTCAGACCAACGATGTCATGGGTCTGGCCCTTTTTCATACAATATTCAATATAATCGGCGTCATACTCTTTTTTCCTTTTATCGGCCTCCTGGCAAGAGTTCTTTACAGGCTGTTCCCTGACCATAAGGCGATTCTGACAGTTTATATCAACAACACCCCCACCGAAGTGATCGAGGCTGCCACTTCTGCACTGCGAAAAGAAATTCTCCATTTGCTGCAAGAGTGCCAGCTCTATGGCCTGCGATTGCTTAATATTGATAGGTCTCTCTTATTTGAAGGGGACCTGCCCCTGGAAAAAAGCACCAGGAAAAAACTTTCCTTTGAAAGCCTTTATGAAAACATTAAACTGCTGCATGCGGAGATATTTGCTTACTACTCCAAGCTCCAAAGCCAGAAGCTGGAGGAAGCCGAGGCCAAGGAACTGGAGCGCATGATATTCGCCTCACGTAACATCATGAATTCGAATAAGAATTTTAAAGGGATACGGCATGATATAGATGAATTTGAGGGTTCGGGAAATGTTTACCTGAACAACCAGTACAAATCATTCCGTAAAAGGCTGCTGAAAGTATATCACGATATAGGTGGTATCCAGGGCCAGGAAAGTAAGGAAGAGCAGTACCACAGTTTGCTTAAGGCCTTTGTCAAAATTGAAGAGGCTGATAAATTGTGCATTAATGATACGTTGAAGGCTGTGGCTGAGGGGATGATACAGGAATTGGAAATTTCCTCCATGCTTCTGGTGAACCGCCTTTTTACCCAGGCCTGCCGCCTGCAGATATTCAGCCTGAAAGACCTGCTGCTCTCCCAGGAGCAGATAAATAACTTTGACCGGGCACTTGACATGAAAGAGATCATTGATGAGGAAAAGGGTAAAGAATCGTGACGTCTGTTTTTCCGTTTTTCAGCTGATTGCTTTCATCCGGACTCTTTTGTGAAATCCGCTTTGACCAGACTGAGAAAAACGGCAGAAGAAATCCCTGCTGCGCCAAATACCATGCACATGACCATAATCTGGTACCTGGCAGCGATAAGCGGGGAGACACCGGATAGTATCTGGCCTGTCATCATACCGGGAATAGAGACAAGTCCAACGGCAAACAGCGAATTGGTAATGGGAATGAGAGAGGAGCGGAAAGCGATATTGCGCGCCTGGTTATAGTCAACATCCCTGCCGATCTCCGCTTCCAGCCTGTCAGCAGCCAGACTCACGCTGTTCATGGCATTGGCAAATATCATGCCGGCAAGTGGAATAAAATAATTGGGCCAGTACCAAGGGGTGAGGTTCAGGACACCCTGGGTCACAAGAATCAGGGTAGTGGTGCCACCCACAATCAAGGCCAAAAGGGCTTTGGGATATAGATGCAACTGCCTATGCCTTACAGTCCGCAACGCGATCCAGCTGGCTGCAAAAACCATGACCGCCAGAACCGCCAGAACTATCCAGGCATTATGGGTGTCGAAGATGTACGTTAAAAAATAACCGATCAGCAACAGCTGAGCCAGCATCCGTGACACACCATAGATGGCATTACGGTGTTCTCTGGACCAGCGGTGGTGGATAATAATGACAATAATAACAGGAATGAAGGCAAGAATTAGGTTTATGAGCGGTATTGTCTGGATTGTTTTACTCATGGGGTGTGGTCCCTGGATGGTTGGAATTTTTTTCTACAATTAAAGATGCAGATTTCAAAGACACATGACAGGAAGAGTATAGCATTAACCGGAAATTTTAAATACTTGATTTTATGGAATAACTGATCAAGGAGATTGACTGGAGTCAGCCTGGGCTAGCAAAAAAAAACAAATGCAATCTGGGAACAGGGAGAGGGGGAAAGGCAAAAAAAAGCCCTGCTGCAGGAGCAGGGCTTTTTTACAGGTTTATTGCGTGGTTTAAAGCTTTACAACATTTGCAGCCGAAGGGCCTTTGTCGCCGTCGACTATGTCGAAACTAACGCGTGCACCTTCATCAAGAGATTTGAATCCCTCAGCCTGAATAGCAGTGTGATGGACAAATACGTCTTTGCCGCCATCCTGCTCGATAAAACCAAATCCCTTTGCATCGTTAAACCATTTTACTGTTCCTTCTGACATTGTTTACTACTCCTTTTGTACGGGTTCCATCTTCTGGAACCACTCATTAATAGGGCCCCGGTAAAACGAAGCTTAGCCGGGTTGGCAGTCTTGTTATTCTAAGCCCTAAAAACAAAAAACCGCACTTTCTCATATAAATAGTGCGGTGTTCTTTCTGTAATTTTTGACTACAAATATTTACTGCACGTGAACTAACCTTAAATTTTAATCACTTTATTGAATTATAGCAAGATATTCTTTTGGGGTTTGCAAAAGAATGTAATACAGTATTCCTTCCTGCTTTTAGAATGATGATTTACTGTGGTCTAAGAATCCTCAAATTTCATTTTTCGGTGATCTTTGCCCAGGAAGAAATTTATCCATGAGGAAGTGCGGTGCAGCGCAGTATCCCTGGCCGGAATGGGAGGGGCTACAAAAGTGACGTGCTGTCTCACACCTTTCATGTTGTGGTAGACTTTGACCCAGTAACACCGCTTTTTTTCAGGAAAAACTTCGCAATACCCTTCAATACTGCCGCCGCAAGGGCCGTTCAGCAACTTTTTGGGGCACCCTGTTTGATAACAGAGAAAGCCGCAGGCATACAGGGTGCAGTCACCGCACATGTTACAGCCATACAGCACTCCCTTGGAGACATATTCCAGCAGCCATAGAAATGCATACCAGAATTTTCTGGTGCTGCAGAAATGGCAGAAACGTCCTGTCAGTTTAAAAAGAGGGCCCCGTGGGACATAGACAAGCCAGTCGACAAAGTAGCTGAAAGAGTAGATCGGGGAAGGGAAATGTTTTAATGCTAACGGGGACGGTTCGCGACTGTTCAGCCCGTTTTGCGGGTCTTTCTGAAAATAATAAAACGAAGATTCAGGGCCGGAAAAATCCAGCTCGCCCAGAAAGCCATGCCAGTCCGGCTGGAATGCTTCTGCTTTGTCCAGGACCTGTTTTACTTCAGAAAAATCGGTTGAATGATTGCCTATCAGGGCGCCATGATACCCTAACCCTTTCAATACTGCCAGGGTCTGTGCCGTTCTCCGAATTGCACCCTGGTGGTCAGATGCTTCTTCATGGAGAGCGTGAAGCAAGGGGCCGGGCATTTTTACTCCAGGGAGACCTCTTGCCTGGAGTAACCTGGCTGTCTGCATGTCGGTAATACGAATATTTGCTACAAGGGGGGTAGTGATTCCATGCAGAACGCAAAATTGAATTAGTTCATCAAACTTCCTGACATCATACCCTAATTGAGTAATTATAAAATCCGCCCCCACGCTGATTTTGCGCCTGAGTTTTTCATATTGCCAGATCTGTTCGCTCTCAAAAGTTTTAAAAGGAGAAACAACACATCCTTTGGCAATCTTTTCCTTTTCCTGGAAGTCAGCCAGGAGCATGAGCAGTTGCACACTGTCTATTTCAGAAACGGGTTTTGCCGGTTTGTTAGTGGCCCGAGCCGGGTAATCTCCTGAAACAATTAGGAAATGTCGAACTCCGGCCCGGTAATATCCCTGCAGCTTGTCTATGGCGGTTTCTCTATTGTTAAAAGTCAGTGCCAGGGAAACAACCGGTTCGCCCCCTGAAGCAAGGATATCTTCTGCCAGTTGCAGGGAAGAAAAGTTTTGATGGTGAGTAAGAAAGTCGGAGAGGAGAAAAGTATGTATGCGGCCATCATTCAAGGCTTCCGTAACACACGTTTTAAGAGCAGTATATTCCTGCCCTTCAGAAGCAAAATGAGGCAGGAGATTATAGCAGATTGGAAAGGCGGTATTTAAGGATAGTTCACTGGCAAAATTCATCTCAACTTGAGATAATAGAGTATTTATAATTATAATGCAGTATTAACCTGTGATGTAAGCGGGATTTTTTACCTGTTTTTTCGATATTGTCAAGCTGCAGAGATCTGCAGGGGGCGCATCACGAAAGACGCCATAAGCAGGCTGGACTGATCCATGATTATTCTTGATTTTTTAAGCACCGCCTGGCCGCACATTGCCACATTGACCATATTCTTGGCCATTCTGGCTACCGCTGTGCACATCCTCTATAAGAAGCGCGACTCCAGAGCGGCTGCTGGCTGGCTTGGCCTGGTGTGGTTTGTGCCTGTTCTGGGTGTCTGTTTATACTGGATGTTTGGGGTAAACCGAATAAAGCGGCGCGCCAAGCTGCGCTTTGCCGGTAAGCAGGATGTTCTCCTGCCGGAAAGGGAGGCGGCGGTATTTTCATCTTTTATTGAACAGATGTACGGTGAAGGGGACAAAAGGAACCTGGTGCAGTTGAGCAGGATGACGGATAAACTGACGCGCCAGCCGCTTATGAGAGGCAACAGGGTGACGCCGCTGATCAATGGTGATCAGGCCTATCCCCGCATGCTTTCCTGTATTGAGGCGGCACACCATTCCATAGCCTTGTGCAGCTATATCTTTGACAATGATTCGTGGGGCGGCAGGTTTCGGAGTGCGCTGCGGGATGCCCGGAAAAGGGGGGTGGAGGTCAAGGTGCTCATTGACGGCGTCGGGGCCCGCTATTCTTTTCCGCCGATTACCTGGGGGTTGCGCAGGGATGGAGTTGACGCAGCTGACTTTTTAAAGACAATGCTCCCCTGGCGTTTTCAGTACCTGAACCTGCGCAATCACCGTAAAATCCTGGTGATTGACGGAAGGGTTGGTTTTACAGGCGGCATGAACATCCGCGAGGGCAACTGTCTTGCTGATAATCCGTCCCGTCCTGTTCAGGACCTGCATTTTTTCATTGAGGGACCTGTTGTAGCCGAACTGCAGCGTGCCTTTGCCGAGGACTGGACATTTACCACCCGTAAGGTACTGGAAGGGAAAAAATGGTACCCGCATCTTGAACCGCAGGGCGAAGGAGTGGCGCGCGGCATCTCGGACGGGCCGGACGAGGATTTTGACAAGCTGCGCAGAGTGATTTTGGCCGCCCTGGCTACAGCCCAACAATCGATCAGTATTATTACCCCTTATTTCCTGCCCGATGGAGAACTTGTTTCCGCTTTACGCATCGCCTCGCTGCGGGGCGTGGCGATAGAGATCCTTCTTCCGGCTGTATCGAACCTCAGAATGGTGAAATGGGCTTCCGATGCTGGCCTGGAGGAACTTCTCCAGGAAGGGTGCAGGATATTCCTCACAAAGCCGCCATTTGATCATTCAAAAATAATGATGGTGGACCATACCTGGGTGCTGTTGGGCTCTGCCAACTGGGACTCAAGGAGCTTGGCTCTTAATTTTGAATTTAACCTGGAATGTTATGATTATCAGCTTGCGGAGTCAATCGCTTTGGTCTTGCAGGAGAAAAAAGCCACTGCCCGGGAATTGACCCTGCAGGAAATCATTTCCAAAAGCCCGATTGTAAAGCTGCGCAATCGATTATTTTATCTCTTTTCACCCTACCTTTAAGCCGGCAGTTTACTACTAGAGAGATTCTGCGGAAATTATGCCCTGTGGGAGCCTGGTTCTTGCACAGCAGACAATATGCTATTGACATGAGTATTTATACCTATATAATGTGGGCAGGTGAAAATATTTCATTGAGAACTTTTTGTGAAATGGAAAAAGGAGGGGAAAATAAAATTAGTCAATAAAATGTGGCAAGTTTCAATGGGTTAATTCAACCAATACACCTTGCATGAGAAATTCGGCTATTATGCTTATTCAGGAGACTGGCAATGGGATCTTATAGTGATTGTTTCTGTTGGGAAATCATACAGTGTGATAAATCAAATACTTGTCCGGCTAAAAATAATCCTGAAAAGCCATGCTGGGAAATAGCCAGGGGAATTGATGATGATTACCGGAATTTCTTTAATGTTTGCCGTGACTGCATTGTGCATGTGCTAAAAACAGACAATTCTATTCTGACTAACCAGGAAGTCAAAAGTATCGTGGAGGCAAAACAAACTGCATCGCGTTTCACCCCAAAGAGAGAATGCCTTCCCTGCCAGAGATGATCATTACCCCCACCCGTGATCAATGATGGAGTAACCGGCTTTTAATTTCTGCCCATATATTCACCTGATAAATTTCACAATGATAAATAAGCCTCTCCTTAAAACAAGGAGGGGTTTTTTTATTCTGATATGGTAAATGTTATGTATGAGTAATTAGATTTATTGGAGAAAATAATTTTTACTGCTTTCTCAGCCTTTGAAAATAAGACTTATATGGTGTGTACCATGGAACTGCATGAACAATTGGCTGGTTTTTATAAAGAGCATCTTCCCGGGGGAGCAATAGACGGCACAATATTGAAGGGTCCTTGCCCTTTTTGTACAAGCAGGGGCAGGGAGGCAGGCACTATTGTGGTCTACCTGGGAGCCAGAAGTTATTTCGCTGGGTATTTTCGCTGCCAGAGCCGCTGCGTACCAGGAGGGTTCGTTGCCCATTTTGCCAGGCTAAGTTGTATAGACCCAATGTCCGTACCGGGCTATGACCCGGACCGTGAACCATATGTCCAGTCACTGAAGTTTCCAACTGGCAATATTAACCAGGATATCGGGAGTTACCAGGATAAACTTACGCCCAATATGCAAACATACTTTGCAAGGATCGGAGTGGGCCCTGGCACACTTGCTGAATTGAAGATCGGCTATAATGGCCGCTATATTGTGTATCCTTATTTTATGCAGAACGGGAATTGCTATACAGCACAATGCATTATGCCGGACAATGAAACCGAGCGGTTCTGGCATGGAGATCAATCATTTGCCTCAAACGGCCTGCAGATTTTCAATATAAATGACATTGACTACTGTGAAGATGGAGCTCTTTTTGTCGTTGAAGGTGAGCAGAACCTTCTCTGTTTAAGGGAGTTGGGCTTTCCCGGAATTGCAGTACCAAGCGCAGCCGATCTGGATAGTATTGATATCAAACGGTTCGAGCATATCAGAACCCTGTTCATGGTTATGAATCACTCTCCGGAATCCGTTGAAGCGGCTCGAGTCTTTGCTCAACAGGTAGGTTTTAAAGTCAGGCTGCTGCAATGGCCGCCTCAGAAGAAACGGGGTTTTAACCTGGCTCAGCTTGCCGCTGAGGACCTGGAGAACTTTAAAGCCGAAGTAACAAAAATGGTCAATGGTTCTAAGGCATTTTCCCCTTTTCGTACACCAAGTCACGAGTATGAGTTGTTTCTGGGCAATATCGAACGGCAGCTCTCTGAAAGCTACCTGTCCCTGCACACCGGGATGGAGAGATATGATGAAGCGCTTGGCGGCATTTACGGCATTAACATCCTTGGCGGCCCGCCAAAGGCCGGGAAATCTTGTCTCGGTATCCAGCTTGCCACCGAAATAGCCAGAAAGAAAATGGGTGTGCTCTATTATGATTTTGAAAACGGCACTCAAAAGATTTACCAAAGAACGCTGTCCCGTTTAAGCCGGGTGGCGGTGAATAAAATTGTATCAGCTGAATTGGCGGATGAAGAGAAAAACCGTCTCAATGCCGCACAAGCTGAACTGCAAAACATGATGCAGTTTTTCAGGGTAGTGAATGATCGGCAGATAAACCCTGTTATAATGCGTCGGCATGTCGATTTTCTGCGGCATGAGACAAGAAGGGACGATATACTGGTAGTAATAGACAGTCTCCATAAGCTGCCTTTCAAGGATTTTGCTGAACGCAGGACCGGGATAAATGCCTGGCTTCGGGAGTTGGAATCCATTCGCGATGAGCTGCAGGTCGGCTTTCTTGTCATCTCTGAATTGACCCGTCAGGAAAGCGGCCGTTACGACGGCGTCCCGCACATGGGACTCTTCAAGGATTCGAGCGACATTGAATACACAGCGGATAATGCCATGGTTTTTCTGCCTGAGTGGGAGCCAATCGATGTTAAAGCAGGCGCTGAACGTGTTAATTCGTTGTGGTTGGTGGCCAGCCGCGAGAACAGCCCTGGCCTGATAGCCAAATATCGCTTGGATTTTCCGTATTGGGGCTTTGCAGAGATGAAAGCGTAAGAATGGAAAAAGTCAGATCCGGTATGCATCCCCGCATGAAAAGAGAACGGAAAACCGTTGAAAACATGATCAGCATCTATTGCAGGGACCATCATCATAAAAAAGAGGACATTTGCTTTGAATGCCGTGAACTTGCAGAATACGCACGCTTGCGGCTACAAAACTGCCCGTTTCAGGAAAACAAGACTACCTGCGGCAACTGCCCCATCCATTGCTATAAACCGCAAATGAGACAAAAAATCCGAGATGTTATGCAGTATTCAGGGCCCCGCATGATCCGGCATCATCCCCTGCTTGCTATCGGACATATGATTGACGGGCTGAGAAAAGAACCGGGTGCGAAGAAGAAATGAGAAGGTGGCCCCTGTTCAAGCATGCCAATAATATATGAAAATACTGAAAAAAAGCTGATAAAAGTGGTATTGTTGCCGGCATAAATTTCAACTGGCTTTTTCAAATAGACTGTAACTGGAGCTGTTTTCCTTGCGTATGATTTTGACGAATTCCTCTATAAGGTTAGGGTCCCACTGACCCCAATTTTTTTCCTTTTCAAGGACTGCCAGTGCCATTTTGTTGCTCATGCCGGGTCGATAGACCCTGTTGGTGGTCATGGCATCCCAGGCGTCTGCAACGGCAACGATGCGGGCAAGGAGCGGGATGTTTTCCCCGTTAAGGCCGTCCGGGTAACCGTTGCCGTCCCAGCGTTCATGGTGTGACCGGGCGATGGATGAGTAATAATTGGAAGTTTCAAGTGGAGCCAGGATTTCTGATGTGAGCCTGGGATGTTCCTTAATACGTTCGAATTCAAATTCATCCAGGATGCCAGGTTTTTTCAGGATTTCGTCCGGTATGCCGATCTTGCCGAGGTCATGCAGCATGGCACCCTGGCCCAGGATCCTCATCTCTTCTTCATCAAGGCCAAGTTGTCGACCTAATAACATTGCATATTTGGTTACATTTAATGAATGACTGGCTGTGTCGTCGTCTCTTGCTTCCAGTGCTTTTGCCAGTGCGAAGAGTATTCCCATGATGATTTGTTAGAATTTCAGGCCTGCTTTATTGCGGTCATACTTTTCTCTCAATCTATAAAACAATTGTATAACCAGCCATGGGTATACAATATGTTGTTAGGCTCTTTTTAAAATACACATTATATAGCATATATATTTTGAGATAGGCAAGAAGAAAAAACAGAAAAATTAAAAAAAGATAAGAATGTAGAAGCAGCGCGAGTTGCGGCAGGAAATCTTGGTGTTTGTGTTTTTTCCGGAACAGGAATAACAGTCACCTGAGCTGTGAGAATATCTTTTTTCCACTTTTACCGCTTCAGTAAATTTATTATAAATCTGAGCAATATCTGTTTTTCAAATGGTCTAAATGAGCATCAGTCATGAAAACCCTAAGGACATTTTTTGCATACACCGTTTACTTTGCACTGTAGTTACCAGCCCATTTTTTTATATTTAAACCTAATCTCGAATCTTTTATTATAGATATACTATTCCAGGAAGTTTATTTTGCTGCGGACAAATGGTGCGGCATTTGTTCTGGGGAATATGCTTTATGGCATAGGCAAGATGGGATAAGCAGCAAAAAGAGGTAAAAGGGGATTCTTCTGGGTGCAAGAAGCGAAACTGACGAACCAGAGAGAGCTGTTTTAATTCAATATTATTGTTGGGGGATTGCTGTGAGCTTTGTCCAGCAGTTCAACGAGATCTATGCCGTCTAACAAAGTGATCGGCCTGCCTGCAGCATAATACCGGGCTTCGTATGTGAAAATGCCTGTTGTAAGGAGAAAGGCGCCGCTGGCCTGCTTTTTATGCATGAGGGAGAGCTGGTTTTTAACTTCCCGCAGCCCCAGTTTTCGATTCAGCCAATACCTGCATTGCACGAGATAGAGATTGGCGCTCTTGCGCATAACAAGATCAACACTCGGATCAGCTGTGAATGTACTGTTTTCCATGCGTATATAACCGGTACGTGTGTAAGCCTCAGCAACCAGTTCCTTAAACTGCAGCCATGAAAGTTCTTGAATTGATTGGATTTCGTCTTTAAGGTCGTGAAGTTTTTTCTTCCTGTTTGATTTGAGAAGCGAAAAGGTAATCGGGGAGAGTAGAGCAAGGGCTACAACCGGAGCCAGGAGGGGTCCCAAAGAAATGTGGACCTCATTGACAAGGGTGGATTGAGTCTCAAAATAAGGTACGATAAATTTCAGCAGCACATAAAATGAAGCAGATATTGTAACACTGACCCACCAGGGGATTTGAGCCAGGAAATCAATAACATTCAGGTCTTTTTTCATATTATTCCCTCCAGTTACAGCAGGAGTGCCTCAAAATAAATCATGCTCTGGAGCAAGTCCCAATGAAAAACTTTTGTGCCACAAAGTGGCTTGATAACCGTTGAGTATAGCATGCATAAATTGTCTTGAACAATGAAAAAAGGAGGGCACTCTAAAAAAAGTTCGCATTTTATAATTGAGAATGGGTTTCATTGCTTATGCGTGAACAGCAAGCGCGAGTAAATTCCCCGTAGCTCGGAGTCACGGTAATGCCCTGCTGTTCAGGGTGCTTAACTGCCTCAGGGAGCTTCAAATATTTACTTTGTTTTTACTGGATAGGGAGATAATACCAAAGGGGGCCAGGACTGTTTCAATTAAATCAGTCGCTGGAAAAGATATGCTGCACAGGTTGGATGCCGAAAGTTGAAGGATGGTAGGTTTCAATAATATCTCTGACATAGTTTCCTGTCGGTGTATCGCGTTCGGCAAGGTCAATGGTTTTACCTTTCTGATACATGCCATCCTTGTCTTGTTCCATGAGGCAGACAAGGGGTCTTTTTTCCCCTTTCTTTTTGGATAAACTTACAACCAGGGCCAAATCATCACTATCCAGCTTTAATAGGGTCCCGATCGGGTACACCCCGAGCATATTGATAAATACCTTGGTCAGGATGGGGTCAAAGTCCCTGCCGGCGCCATCCAGAATGAGCCCAAGGGCACGATCCGGGCTCAGTGCTGATTTACGGTAAACCCGCTGTGAGGTTATGGCGTCATAGACGTCGGCAATGGTGATAATTCTTCCAAAAAGCGTCAACGGCTTCTTCCAGTTGGTATAGGGATAGCCGGATAAGTTGAACTTTAGGTGGTGTTCAAAAGGTGGCAGCAGGATCTTGGCTTTGCGGTCCCTGGACGCCCTGAGTTTTACGATTAACCTGGCACTGTTGAGTGAATGCTCCTCAAGCAGCTTGAACTCGGAGTCATTCAGTTTGCCTGGCTTATTCAGAACTTCGCGAGGGACCTCTATTTTTCCCAGGTCGTGAAAAAGGGCACAGAGGCCCAAGCGTTCCAGGGAGCGACGCGAAAGGTTAATACGTTTGCCCATACACATGGAGAGGATGGCAACGTTCACTGAATGCGTGAAGGTATAGTCGTCAAACACCCGAAGCGTGCTGATGGCAGAATATACTTCATCATCCTCTACCAGATGTGTCACCATATCCTGCACTGCCCGCAGGGTTTTCCGTATACCAACCCGCTGCTTGCCTGACACCTTCCCGGCAATCTCCTTAAAGGAGCTTAGGCTATAGGTATAGTCTTTTCTGGCCCGTTCCCTGCGGAGGCTATCTGTGTCATCACTTTCAGTGTCCTGTTCCTCCTCTTCCGGCTTGGATATTTTCTGAAGAATTTCAACCCAAATTAAATTATTTAGATCAAGTTCCGCAATGAGCCAGTCAACAGGTTTTTTTTCATGTCCGGCTGCCTCCAGCAAACGCATGAATTTCAGGATGTTCTCCGGTGAGGCTTGCTTGATATCATTAAAGAAACGGAGCCCTTCCAGGTTTCGGGCATCAAAATAATGCACCATGTTGTCAATCAGGTTTTTTGATCTTTTGGTGTATGGAAGTTTTTCCTCTTCGATGAATAGGAGGCCTTTGGAAGCCTTGATGGCAAGTGATTCTCCCTCCATAGTACGGGCTAAATTATTAGAGAATTTAATGACGCCGTCCACAACAAGCTTGTTATTATCCCCATGGATTCTTAACGCCTGCAGCAGGCTGAAAAAAGACTGCAGAAACTCTTCGAACAAGGTAATTGCCTGAGTGTTGGACTGGCTAAGCATCGCTCTTTTCCCGTAGTGCATCAATTTTTGCCATTGCTAACTGAAAGGCCTGCCGTATAACAGGATATTTACTCTGAGAAGCCTCCAGAAGAATATCCTTTGCTTCCCGGGTGTCCATGAGTGCCAGGGCCGTGGCGGCGCCCTGGCGATGAATCTCCTTGCCGAAGCCTGTAAAGCGATTCCAGCCCTGGTTAAGGAGGATCCGCTTCAGGAATTGGAATGAGGTGATAGAACCGCAGCGGCTAAGAGTCTCGTAACAGGCAAGAATGTGGTCCGGGCTCTTTAGCTCGAGGTTCTCTTTCATGTATTTAAGCAAAAGATTTTCCACCAGGGATGATTTTTGCCCAGATATCCCTGCAAGTAAGGCTTTGCTGACCTCATCATGGGGATCATTGATAAGAAAAAACAGCTTTGAGACGTTTTGAGGGTCTTTGGCCAGGAGCATTTTGGCACCTTGGGCTCTAACTTTTTCAGAGGGGTGCTCAACCATCTTCTGGAAAAGCTTATCTGCTCTTTTTCCTTTCAAAAGGCGAAGGACGGGAAGAAGCGCCTCCCCTAATTTTTTGTCCTCGTCTTCTAAAATATTTTCCAGGGGATCAATATTCCTCAGACAGAGATGCTCTGATACCTCCAAAAGCATTTTCTGTACTTCAAGGGATCGGGTTTGCAGGATTATTCGGCCCAAGAGAAGTATGGCATCTGAGGGGAAATAAAGGAGTACCTGCCGCAGGTGCCTGATTTTCTCAGTGTCATTGTCATTCAGTGTAAGCAACCTGGTGCCGAGAAGGTCAATTATTTCCGGCCGGAATAAGTCCTGGAAAAAGCGCTCAAGCAGGGGACGGCTCCATAAAGATTCGGCTGGTATATCTCTGTAAAGCATCTGGTGCAGGGATTGAAACAGGTTAATCAACTGGCCGAACTCCCCTTGTTCAATGGCTTCACCCACCTCTTCCAGGGTAAAGTCAAGCACCGAAGAAAAGTCATCTTTGTCAGCCTGGCCCCGGAGAATCGTCACTAATACATCAAAGACATCTTCTGTGTTAGCCCAGTTTTCTTCCTCCTCGACCATTTCCTGGAGTTCCTCGAGTTCTTCAGGGGAAATTTTCCACAAGGCTTCACTGATGGAAGGATGATTGAGACTTTTGACATATGCATCAGGGTGTTCCGTACTTTTCTGCTGCTCTGTTCCATTCGTCTCATTTTGTGAGGTTTCCTCTCCGGTTTCTGTGTTTTCCTGCTGTTCTGTTTCTTCCGGCGCATCCGGGGAAATATCTTCACCGGTTTCTGTTGCAAGAGTAGTGAGAGTAGAGAAATCAAGAAGTGGATAATCCTGCCATAAGATGTCTACTGCCGTAAACTCTATATATGCCAAGTTTTCATCGATGAGCTCGGTGACAATATCACCATCTGATTCTTCCTGGAGAGAGTTATATTTGCTGAGAATGTTGAAAAAACAGACAAGCTCCTCTAACGGAAGGCCTTGCTGGAACTCAATCCAGTTGATGCCGTCACGGTAGAGCGGGAAAATTATATCATCAGCCGAGGCCCCGGATGGTATTTCATGGATGCTGCTGCCTCTCCAAAGCAGGCGGTTGTTTTCCACAACAACTCTAAGGTCCCCATGTTTTGCAAGAAAAACGGCAAAGGCAGATGAAAGGGTTTGGGTCGACTTACTTGATATGGCATGTCCTTCCGGATACAGGCCGTAATTTTTCCATGCCTGCAGGAAAACCTTGAGTAAATCCCTGGCATCTTTAAGCTCTGTTTCCGAAAGAGTTTCCCCGTGGGATTCTTGTTTCTGCTCAGTTGTATCGGTAGTCAGCATTAACTGGGAAAACCCTCAATGAGTTTGTTTTTCTTCATTTTTTACAGTTGCATAGAAGGTGCTTGCATTTTAAACCCTAAGCCATATTGCGCAACTACGTTTTGTGATACACTTATTTCACAATTTGTGCAATATGGTGAAGGCTGGGCTGTTTAGTATAGTAGCAAGTTATTACCCCAACCCCATAATTACACCGCTAATAATTGTTGTAGGATATTGCTTGAGATTAGGAGAAAGACTGAAGCTGCGGGGGAACTGCCAGAGTTCTATGAGCAGTTGCAACATGATTATTATCCGGTTGTTTATTATATGTGATGTTTACGTGTACAGTTTCAAGTAGGAGAAAGTGCCAGGATATCCCTGAGGATCTGTTGCGGAATCCTAACACCATGGTCACGGGCAAGAATTTCCCTGATCTCGCCAATGGTTTCAGGTTTGGGCTGCATTTGTTTTATAAATTCACTGATGTCCTCAGCCGCAGCCCATGGATAAATTATCCAGCGCCATTTTATCATTCGGCGTGCATAATAATCAGGAATAAAACTGGAAGTTTTTTTATAGTGCATGACCGCTGTCCTGGTCTCCAGCGGCTGTACATGCTCGCCAAGATATTTGCTTGCCACTGCAAAGGTGTCACCCGTATCGCAAACATCATCGACCAGCAAAACCCTTTGACCTGCAACGCCAAGCCCTAGAGGGTATCTTACCACAGCCTTCTTATTTTTCTGGGTGCCGCGGTAGTGCTCTATTTTAAAGCTGGTCAGGTTCATGACATGCATATAGTCCGAGATAATGCGGGCCGGCATGTAGCCGCCTCTGCCTATCGCAATAATGAGATCAGGCCTGAACCCCGAGTCATGTATTTTGTGCGACAGGATGCGCGACAGGCTGTAGAACCCGGACCAGGATATAAACTCACATCTTGTTTTAGGAGCAGTCATGGCCTGGTGGTGCTTTCAACCAATTGTTCACGGAACGGCACCTTGGCAAGCAGGTTCAGCTCCTCGGCAAATAATTCCAGGAGATCGTCGATAGAAAGGATGCCTTCGAGTTCACCTGCATCGTTTACAACCGGCACCCTCCGAATCCCCTTTGCACGCATGATCTGCAGGGTATCCCAAATAGAATCAGCCTCCCTTGCCGTAACCAGTTCATAACTCATGACATCCATGGCGGCAACAGTGTCAAGGGCTACGTCGCAGGCAATCAATTCAATGACAATATCGCGGTCGGTAAGGATGCCAACGGGTTTGGCTTTTCCGCCATTGCTGTCGACAATAACCACATCACCAACATGATGATACCGCATGAGCTTGGCTACTTCTGTCACGTTACTGTTTTTTTCAGCGATAATGACTTCTCGGTTGCAGAATTTTCCAACTGTCATGACTAGTCCACCTCCTTTCAGCATGTTGAAAATGTATTTCCCATTTAGTTTTGCCCAAAAAGTAAAAAACTCCTGTCAGAACCACCTGTTCTTCAGAAGCACGATCAGAAACTTTCAGACAAATCTCATTCATGGGAGTTGTCTCCTTTTCAGAGAGGTTGGCTTATCAAAAACATACCTCCTTACAGTTAAAAAACTAAATTTGATTCCGCAGAAGTCAAGCTGAAAGAGGTAATAATTATGTTAGGAATAATTATTTGTCTCACACTGTTCGATAATTCTCTGAAGGTGCTTTTGCATGATGTTTTGTAAGACTGTGCAAAACGTCAGGGTTTGCGTCTTCTTTTTCTTCCTTCCCGTTTTGCTTCTTCTAACTCTTTCAGTTTTTTTTCAATCTCCTCGCTGAATCTTACCTTACCTTCCAGGACGCAGCCGGGCCGGCCGGGAATGCAATCGGCGTTCAGCTTCATGCAGTTCTCAGCGTTGAAATCGAAGTTTTTACAGGAGAAAGTCATGGGTCAGCCAGTTCACATTTCCTTGCAATTGAATTCATGAAATTTTCGCCTGCCCCAATAAAAATAGAATCAGCGCATATAAACAGTTTTCACATGTGCAAGCTGCTCCAGGTTGTCAATGACATCGGCAATCTCTTTGGAGGCATCTGAGAATACCTGCATGAGGTGGACAGAGCCACCTGCCTTGATGACCCCTGCAGCTTTATCGAAGGTTGATTCCAGGAATTCCCTGTTGCCAGTATCCCTGGCACCGGCTAAGTCAGATTTGCTTATTTCAATTACCTGTGACATTCTATTTCCTCCAGGAAAATTACAATCATCCTGTCAGCTGCGAAAGAACAAGCAGGGCAGCATCGTAATCAGGTTCATGGGTGAATTCCGGGATCTGCTCCGTATAGGCTACCTTGCCAGACGTGTCGATAATGACCACAGCCCTTGATAATAAGCCGGACAGGGGGCCGCTTGTAAACGTCACACCATAATCCCGGCCGAATTCCGGAGAACGGAAAACTGAAAGGGGGATTACATTGTTGAGCCCTTCTGTCTCGCAGAAACGCTTATGGGCAAAGGGTAGATCCGCTGAGATGCACAGGACGACAGTATTCGGGGATTCACTGGCCTCCTTGTTGAAGCGGCGAACCGATGCTGCGCAGACCGATGTGTCCAAGCTGGCAAAGATGTTTAAAATGATGTTTTTGCCGACAAAATCCTTGAGGCCCGCTTCTGACAGGTCTGTCTTAACAAGCTTGATTGAAGGGGCCAGCATGCCAAGTGCAGGCAGGTGTCCAGCTGTTTGGACAGGGTTGCCTTGGAGAGTGATCTCGGCCATATTTTTACCTCCCGGGTCAGTTCTGGATAAATTGAATTATGAGTTGAACAATATTTTCTTTCTCTTTGCTGTCAAATAAACGCTGGGCATGGTCTGAGCCCCTGAGCTCCCTGTATAGCTTGGGATCTGATGAGCTCTTGTATAGCTTATACACTTCAGCACTGGAGCTGATCATGTCATCTTCAGCAACGATGAAGAGTTTTCGTATTTTGTCGTTTTGCAGGGGAGGCCCACCTGCTGGTGCAAGAAGAACAACCCTATCCACCAGCGGGTCAGGAGCATCCCGGAGTGTATAGAGCACTCCGGCTCCGCCGGCGCTGGCGCCGATTACGGCAATTTTCTGAACACCTTTTGCCTTGAGAAAGGCAATACTGTTTAATACCTCGGGAGTGGACCCGGAATTAAGGGCAACAGAGCCGATTCCCAGATCCTGGAAACGGACGGCCAGAAAATGCCAGCTTTCCTTGGAAAACATTGCCCCGGGAGCAAAAATGACTGCGCGTGGGTTTTTTCCTGCAAAGTAATCAGCTTTTGTTTCCGCATTCCCGGCAAGCTCAATATTTACTTCTTGAAATAGCATATTGTCGGTGATGTTTTCTGGGTTATTTGCATTGGTTTGTTGAACAATACCAAGCACAAGTCCAAATGCCAAACAGTAGATGATTATTTTTTTCATGAGTATTCCTTATTTGTTACTGCTTATCGGTGTCCATAAATCTGTGCAGAAATAAATGAATGCCCGTCATGCTGAAGTGGACAGGATCCCACGCCTTGTGAGATATTATTGAATAATATTCTTCTTTTAAAACATAGACCTCAGCAGTATCGGCCTTCTTTTCCTCGGTGATGATCTGTTCTGTCTTCCTGAAATAATATTCCCCTTCAAAATGGTCCAGGCGGGCCAGGTCGGATGATGAGACATCACAATAAACAATCCCCTGCACCTGTGAGAGCAGCGAAGATGGAATAAGGACAGGGTAGGTTTCTCCCCTTACGGCTTTCCTGTCATAGCCTTGCAGGAGGGCCTCGCATCTTTCATAGCTGCCTGCAACAACCCGGGACCAGACCTGGTGAAACATGAGCGAGCCGTATGTAAAAATACTGACCATAGACAATTTTTTTCAGCTGTGTTTCCGGGCGATTTTTTCAAACATCATGACGAGCCCGACTCCCAATGAAAAAAGCGATTCAATTTGCAGGTGCTTTTCTGCGGATGCGTCAAAAAAGATGTTGAGGTCTGACCCCATATCGCCTTCAGGCTTCCAGTAGCATATAAGCACAGGCAATTTTGGTAATGGGTAAAGGGAAAGGGCGATGTCAGAGGAAAACAGCCTGTTGTCCGCTCTTTCGCCGCTGAACATGCTGATCAGATCCCCGAGCAGTTCACTGTTGCGGTCTATCAGCTTTTTTAGGGGCTTCTCTCCCCGCTGCACAAAAAGAGGGTTCATGGGGGAGCCATCCTTGAGTTCACGGAATGGAACCCACCTGCCTGTAATGTCCGCGCCGTTGCTATGTGCAATATAGCTTAAAAGCGGCACCGTCATCCATGCATGCGTATGGCACTCTGATGTAACGTTGCCTTTGCTATCAATCAAAAAATCCTTGCCCAGGCTCTTGACGGCAAGCTTGCCGGAAACAATTTGGGCGCCCAGCAATGCAGCCTTAGTTGAAAAATCGATGTCGCCTATCCTGCTCTTCAGCATATCGAGGTTGTCCCCTCTGGCGCGGCTGAAGTCCTCCTTTATACCAATGCGGCTTGCCAGATGTTCTTTATCTTCCGATTTAATATAAGGACAGTCTGCAAGTTTTTTCCGTCCCTTGATAACTGCAGCTGCAAATGCCAGGCAATTGGGCAGGGAGCAATCCCCACAATTGGTTTGCGGCAGAAGCTTGTAGATATCAAACGGGTTGGTGATCTTTGCCATGTTCTATCATCTGCTCAAGTTGCACTGACTTGTTGATTGCATAATCAAGACCAGAAATCCGTGAAGTAAAGTTATTTAATACTGGTTGAGCCGCTTGTTTTCAAGTGATACTGGAAAGAAAGGAGCAGATATCGTTTGGTGCCATAATAATCTTGTCAATAAAAAAATTATCTTACCTGCGGGCTCTTTCCCCAAGAAAGGAAATATACATGAAATAGTGGGGCATTGCCCCAGGAAAACAGAAAAACTAATATTATTAGGTGGTTGGCGGTGTAAGTCGGGTGGAGGCGGCCAGACATCTATTTCGGAAAAGACCGATGTCTATACAAAAAATCCAACGCATCCATAAATATGTAAACAAAACAAAAGGCGCATTGGTCTTAAAATATAAAGACCAGCAAAACCAATTTGATCAATTGAGAACAAAAGGTGATGCCATGAAAAAACTAATCATATTTATTGTAGTCCTTTGGTCAGCAGTTTGGGGCGGAAGCGCAGCAGATGCAGCGATCATTGTCGGGCGCATCTCCCATGTCGAGGGAGATATTTTCAGATATATGGACGTGGATGACAGCTGGGTGGAAACGCATCTGCAATCCCCGGCCGGCATAG
>JAHEID010000024.1 GCA_024639555.1 Deltaproteobacteria bacterium | reverse complement strand
ATTGGCATACAGATCCTGGGCCCCCATGGTGGAGACCTGCTCAGTGAATGGGTTGCAGTATTGAACGGCAAGGTGAAACTTTCCACCCTGGCCGGTGCAATTCACCCCTATCCGACACTTGGTGAGATAAATAAAAGAGTTGCCGGTTCATTCCTGGCAGGAAAAATATTCTCGGATACCGTGAAAAAAGGCTTAAAGCTTTTCTTTAACTTAAAAGGGCGGGCCTGTGAAGTTTCCGAGTAGTTTTTTTTACTGTACAGCATTTTAAGGTTGCCAAAACACCTTGACTTCCAGTATATAAGCTCCTTTTTGTTTCTCCATCCGGTACGCTTGCTACATTCAAACAGGTATTGCTCTACTGTTTGGTGTCATTGAATAAAATTTAAAATCAAAGTGATGAGGAATCGTAATGCCAGCTAAGGAAAATTGTACCCTATACAGCGGTGGTCTCAAGGGAGCTGAAACCGCCTTTGGTGAAGCAGCTGAAAAATGGTCCATCAAAGAGGTGAATTTCTGCTATACAGGACAAAAAACGAACAGGCAGAAAAACCTTGAAATTCTTTCGGATACGGAATTGAAGCGCGGTGACATCAGCATGGAGCTGGTTTCGAAATTAATGAGCCGCACCTACTATGAAACCGAAAAGATCAGAAAGGTGCTGCAGACCATTTTTCACATGGTGAACAAAGGCCACCAGGTTTTTGCCATTGGTACAATCCTTGATGATAATACCGTAAAGGGCGGTACCGGCTGGGCCGTGGAACTCGCCAAACTGTTCAACAGGCCCCTGGCAGTTTATGACCAGGCGAAAGACAACTGGTATAGCTGGAAAGAGAACGCCTGGGTCCGGGACACCCCGAAAATTGAACATGAAACATTTGTCGGGTCCGGGACACGCAATCTTTCTGAAAATGGCAAAAAGGCTATAGAGGATCTTTTCGAGGCAGCCTTTGGTTCTCTGTGATCTTTTGCATTACCTGGTAACAAAAAGCCGTGCTCATAATGCGCACGGCTTTTTTATTGCATCAGCCATTTAGTTTTTTCAGGAGCCAGGCCATGTTCCTGCCAAGATTTTTCATGGTCTGGATTCCCTCATCGTCTTTTTCAACTTCCCCTTTCTGCCTGCCCATCCCCAGGTTCCAGTAGCTGGAGCCCGGCACAATCATCTGCCCGATAAAGAAAAAATGATTTATCGAGTTGAACACGTGGATGGCGCCGGCCCGCCGCACTGCAACCACGGCCGCCCCCACCTTGCGGGCCAGCATATCGCTGTTGGCCCGTGACACCATGCCGGCCCTGTCAATAAGCGCCTTCATTTCGGTTGAAACGTTGGCAAAATATGTTGGCGAACCGAGAATAATGCCATCGGCCGTCAGCATTTTTTCAATGCAGTCATTGGCTATATCATCCTTGACAGAACAGCGCTGGTCCTTATTCTCAAAACATTTCATACAGGCTATACAGCCATGGATTCTGCTGCCGGAAAGCTGGACCAATTCAGTTTCGATTCCTTCTTTTTCCAACCCCCTGAAAACATAGCCGATCAAAATCGCTGTGTTGCCGTCTTTTCGCGCACTGCCGTTAAACGCCACTACTTTCATAATTTCACCCCATCAGTAATTTTATTCTTACATGATTTTCCAATTTCAAAACTTTGGTTGCATGTGCCTTTTTCTTATAAATTGCAAAACAGGCAGGATAGGATTTCAGGTATGCTTCTCCTTCAGCTTTTAGCATCCTGAATACTTTTCATTATCAAGACAGTCGCTGATAAAATCTTCACACCTCATGGCGGTGAATGGCAAAGGGTGCCCATGCCTGGCATACGGGCATTACATCCATGCTGTTAATGTTGATATGCGGCGGCAGACTCGTCACCCAGTAGATTATCCCGGCAATATCTTCGGCTGTAAGTGGTTGCATACCCTTATACACTTCTGCGGCCCGCTCTGCATCCCCGTTAAACCTGACGAGGGAAAACTCTGTTTCAGCCAGACCGGGTTCTATGTTGGTTACCCTGATGGGAGTGCCAAGCAGATCAGCACGGAGATTATTTGAGAACTGCTTGACGAATGCCTTTGTCGCACCATAGACATTACCGCCTGGGTAGGGGGTAGAACCTGCCACCGAACCGATATTGACGATATGTCCTCGTCGGCGGCGTACCATACCGGGCAGGATCTGCCTGGTGCAGTACATAAGTCCTTTGATGTTTGTATCCACCATGTTCTCCCATTTGTCCAGGTCCGTTTCATGGGCGGGCTCAAGGCCCAGGGCCAATCCGGCGTTATTTATCAGGATGTCCACTTCCCGGAAAGATTCCGGCAGGTTTGAAAGCGTTCCGGCAACTCCATCGCGGTCGCGGACATCAAGCTGCAGAAGGTGGCATTCTGTGTCTCCCAGTTCCTGCTGTAGAACCTCAAGTTTTTCAAGACGCCGGGCAACAAGAATCAACCTGGTTTGCGGTCCCGCAAATTTTCGGGCGCATGCCGCACCAAACCCGGCACTTGCTCCGGTAATCAGTACTGTCTTTTTCATAACCGACTCCTGCCAATAATGAACTATCACGTTCTCTATAATTAGTTCTCGAAGGATATTGACCTGAAAATAGTTTACAGATGCTAGAGCTGTTTAGTCTTTAAGATTTACTGTCAGGGTAACTATGCCAAAATATCTTCTAAAAGAAAAGAATTTCAACTTCTGGCAACGATCACAACAAAATTTATCAATATAACCTACTATGCTAGCCCTTGACAAAGCCTGTGCACCCATTGTAATCAGTTCCAGTACCATTTCTTTCAGATTGAAATAAGATTACACAATTTACAGGAGTCAATTCATGGCTGACGATACACCCCGCGGGGCCATTTTGCAGCGCGACAGAAAAACCTATGCCATTGTGCCGAGAACACCTGTCGGGCTTGTCTCGCCTGCAGTACTTGAGGCAATAAGCTCTGTGATCCGCAAATATAATATACCCATCACCAAGATAACTTCAGGACAGCGTCTTGCCCTGGTCGGCTTGCAGCGGGATGAGGTGGATCAGGTTTGGCATGATCTTAAAATGGAGGTTGGCCAGGCCATGGAGCTTTGTGTTCATTATGTACAGGCCTGTCCAGGCACCGAGGTCTGCAAATTCGGAGTACGTGACTCACTTGGTCTGGGATTGGAACTGGAAAAACTTTACGTGGGTATGGACCTGCCTGCCAAGATAAAGATAGGTGTTTCCGGCTGCCCTTTCTGTTGTGCTGAAAGTTATGTGCGGGACATAGGTTTGATTGGCAAGAAAAAAGGCTGGATACTAACCTTTGGAGGCAACTCGGGCGGGCGGCCCCGTATTGGAGATGTCATTGCCAAGGACATTGGTGATGTTGAAGCAGTTAGCCTGGTTCAGCGCTGTTTAGAATACTACCGGAATAATGTTGATAAAAAACTGCGGACTGCCAGATTTGTTGAAAAAACAGGGATCGAAGTTATAAGGAAGGCTGTTCTGAAATAAGTATTTAAGGTAAAGAAAATGGCCAAAAATACAAAATCCCTGAAGATGAGATTGTAACAGGGATAAAAATCACTACCCTGCCCACAGTTACCGCCGAAATGATGGACAGGGAAATAATAATGTTTTAACAGGAGGACTTGCATGGCTTTTTTCAAGAAAAAAACGCTGACAGGTTTGGCTCGCACCTGCGGTTGAGCCGCAAAAATCGGTCCGACGGTCCTGTCGGAAGCTTTGCAGGGATTGAAACAGCCGGATGATCCCAACCTGCTCGTAGGGTTTGAGACCTCAGATGATGCAGCTGTCTACAGACTCACGGACGAGATCGCCATGATCAACACTGTGGATTTTATTACACCCCCTGTTGACGATCCTTACTGGTTCGGCCAGATATCCGCTGCAAATTCCATATCAGACATCTATTCCATGGGCGGCAGGCCTCTCACTGCCCTCAATGTGGTAATGTTCCCAAGCAAACATCTTGACATGGGATTTCTCAAAGAAATTCTAAAAGGTGGATACGACAAGGTGGTGGAGGCTGGGGCCTGCCTGGTTGGGGGCCATACTGTAGACGACGAAGAACCCAAATACGGCCTTAGCGTTAGCGGCATTTTACATCCGAATAGAATTATTACCAATGCAGGAGGCAAGCCTGGAGATGCATTGATCCTGACCAAACCGCTTGGTTCAGGTGTGCTCTTTAATGCGGTGCGCTCAGGAAAGTTACCTTTCAAACACCTGGAGCGCGACACTCTGCCCTCTCTTGCAGCTTTAAACAACACAGCCATTGAAACGGCTCTGCAGTTTGACCTGCATGCCGCCACTGACATCACAGGCTTCGGCATCGCTGGCCACACCCTGGAGGTGGCTCTTGGCAGCGGCTCTCAGGTTATCCTGCACTTTGACAATTTGCCCTTCTACAATGATGCCCTGCGCATGTACCAGCAAGGCGAAACCACAGGCAGCAACAAACCCAATCAGAAACTGGTCGAAAAACAGCTGCAAATCAAAAAAAGCCTGACACAGCACCAGGAACAACTCCTATACGACCCCCAGACTTCAGGCGGGTTACTTCTTGCAGTACCGGGCTTCCAGGCTGATGCACTCATTGCAGCCCTGACAGATGCAGGGCTTAAGACAGCCGTCCAGGTTGGAGAAGTAGTTGAAGGTCCTTACGGAATAATTGTCGTTTAACTTGGACAGGCTTTAAAAAGAAAATGCAACCTTCCATAGGCAAACCTGCCTCTTTCCAGTCGGTGTAAATTACCCGGTAAATATTCCTGCAGCCCAACCTCATGAGCTTTTAGAGGCTCCATAGTTATTGACGCTGAAAACTTATATTGATATATTCAATTAGACAAATAGATAATGCCGATTACTACAATCCTCCACTCAGAAGAATATTATGAACAATGGCCAACAAGGAAAAATCATGGACATCCATCATCTGAGAATTTTTGTCTCAGTTTATAAGAACAGAAGTTTTACCAGGGCTTCAGAGCAACTGCACATCAGTCAGCCGACCATAAGCGAACATATAAAAAACCTTGAGAGCTCCCTTGACTGCAAACTGTTTGACAGGTTGGGCCGCTCAATCATGCCTACTGCTGAAGCAGATTTACTGTATCCGAGAACGCTGCAGCTTCTTGACGACCTGGGCAGCATCCGGGAAGAAATCACTGCCGCGGGGACAGGCGTAAAGGGAAATCTGATTATAGGAGCAAGCACCATACCGGGCACCTATATTCTGCCCCGCAAGGCCTACTCTTTCAAAAAACAATACCCTGAAGTCGCTTTTGAGATACTGATCGAGGATTCCGCCAAGATAACAGACATGGTCCTGCAGCATGACCTGCCGTGCGGTATTGTAGGCGCCAGAAGGTCATCTGACAAACTGGTCTACAAACCCTTGTTTGAAGATGAACTCGTCCTGGTGGCTACAAAAAAAGTGCTGGCACAAAAGACAGTAACATTGAAAAAACTTGCATCCATCCCATTTCTGCAAAGAGAAATCGGCTCAGGTACCCGACAGACCTTTGAAAACTTTCTCGAAAAGTCCGGTACGACAACCGACGACTTCAACATAGTTGCCACCCTTGGCTCAACCAGCGCCGTGAGGCAGGCTGTAAAAGAAAGTCTGGGCGCCTCGGTGATTTCACGAATTGCTGTGCAGGAGGAACTTGGTCACAAAAAATTGCAGGAAATCACGATCCGGAACTTAAGAATGAAGAGAAAGTTCTACCTGGTGCGCCAGAAAAAAAGGACCCTGCCGTCTCAGTATGCAGCCTTCTTTTCCCACTTGAAAAAAACTTGAAATTTCCCATGAAAAAACTGGAAGTCTCGATAGCCCACTGGATCATAAAATACCGCTGGTGGCTGATGTCTGCATGCTTAGTCATTGTTGCAGTCTCGGGCAGCGGCATGCGTTACCTGACCTTTAACAACGATCTGCGGGCTTTCTTCTCAGAGGAAAACCCACAGCTTCAGGCTCTGGAAGCACTTGAGAATACCTACAATAAAATTGACAATGTCTTTTTTACCGTTGCTCCGAAAAACGGTAATGTCTTTACCAGGGAAACCCTTGCCGCTCTTGCAGAGCTCACAGAGGCCGCCTGGCTGATTCCTTACTCCAGCCGGGTGGATTCCATTACCAACTTTCAGCACACCCGCGCCGAATATGATGAATTGATAGTTGAAGATCTTATCCCGGATGCCCTGCATATGAGCGCTGCTGAAATTCGGCGTGTACAGGATATGGCACTCTCTGACCCGCGCCTGATAAACCAGCGGATTTCTCCCAGCGGACACGTGACCGGTATAAATGTCAATATCCTGCCGCCTGACAGTTTAAATGAAGCCGTTCCCGAGGTGGCTGCCTATGTCAGAAAGATGGCTGATGAATTCCGGCAGAAATATCCGCAGATAAATATTTATGTTACCGGAGCTCTAATGTTTGATAATGCCTTCAGTGAAGCCACCCGGGATGACATGAAAAGTCTTATTCCGCTGATGCTGCTCGTTCTTGTTGCCATTATCGGTATTGCCCTCCGCTCCTATACCGGCACAATTGCCACACTCATTATTATTTTAATGTCAATGGTTACCGGAATGGGCCTGGCCGGCTGGCTGGGGATTGCATTAACCACCGGCTCCGGAATAGCTCCTACAATTATTCTTACTCTGGCTGTTGCTGATTCCGTTCATATCATGGCAAGCGTTTATCAACAGATGAGCCTGGGCAAAAAAAAGCTGGAGGCAGTGTCGGAATCGCTGCGTATAAATCTTCAACCTGTTTTTCTGACCAGCATTACCACGACCATAGGCTTTCTGACCATGAATTTTTCCGATGCCCCGCCCTTTAGGGATCTGGGCAATATTGTGGCTATGGGCGTTGTTGCAGCATTCTTCTATTCTATCCTTTTCCTGCCGTCAATTCTGCTTATTCTTCCTATCAAGGTCAGAAATACAACAGTGAGTGGTAAAGAATTCTGCCATTCCTGCAACAGGCTGGCCGACTTTATTATCAGCAGGCGAGCACCTGTATTCTGGATCATGTCGCTTATCATTGCTGTTCTTGTAAGCGGCATGGTCCGCCTGGAACTTAATGATAATTTCCTGAAATACTTCAGCAGAAAATACGAGATCCGCAGGGCCACCGACTTCATGCAGGAAAACCTGCGCGGCTGGGATATCATCGAATACTCCCTTGATTCAGGAGAGCCCGGCGGCATCCACCAGCCGGAATATCTTTCGATAGTTGAGGAATTCACCCAGTGGTATCGCAAGCAGCCCAATGTTACATTTGTCAGCACCATCACAGATACCTTCAAAATCCTGAACCAGAACATGCACGGTGACGATCCAAACTTTTACACAATTCCCGACTCCCGTGAATTGGCCGCCCAGTATCTTCTGCTCTATGAATTGTCCCTGCCCTTCGGCCGGGACCTGAACAACCGGATAAATGTTGATAAATCTGCAACCCGTTTTATCGTCTTTCTGAAAAATACTACTGCCAGGGACCAGAGAGCAATGGATGCCAGGGCCAGGGAATGGCTCAAAAACAACGGGCCGCCACACATGTTTACCTATGGCTCAGGCCTTTCAATAATCTGGGCTCACATATCGAAACGAAATATCGAGAGCATGCTCGGTGCTTCCTTTGGGGCCCTGATAATTATTTCTGCCCTTCTTATCCTGGCCTTGCGCAGTTTCAGGCTGGGAATTATCAGTCTGATCCCCAACCTTGCCCCCGCCTTTATGGCATTCGGCATTTGGGGCATGCTTATCGGTCAGGTTGGCCTTGCTCTCTCTGTCATTGTTTCATTAACACTCGGCATTGTTGTGGATGATACAATTCATTTCCTCAGCAAATACCTGCGGGCCCGCCGCGAAGAAAACATGGACCCTGTCCACGCGGTGCGTTATGCCTTCAATACTGTCGGCACCGCCATGTGGGTTACCACTGTTGCCCTGGTGGCAGGTTTTTCAGTACTTACGATTTCAGGCTATAATGTCAACGCCCAGATGGGATTACTCTCGGCCGTTACCATCAGTCTGGCACTGCTGCTCGATTTTTTCTTTCTGCCGGCCCTCTTGCTGATGATGGATCGCAAAGCTATCAAATGAAATTCCAATATACCCGGGTGAGATAAATGAAAAAAAAATTTCTGCGATATCACAGTATAGAGCTGGTCATTTTCCTCCTCATGCTCCTCCTCTTGCAACCAGGACAAGGCCAGGCCGAGACAGCTGAAGACAAAGGCCTTGCACTTGCCATAGAGGCTGACAGGCGCGATTCCGGCTACGGAGATTCGACTGCCGGCATGCTGATGATCCTGCGCAACAAACATGGCCAGGAAAGCCGGCGCGAGATGCGCTACCGGACCCTGGAGGTTGAAAACGACGGCGACATGAGCCTGACCATTTTTGATTCTCCCAAAGATGTCAAGGGTACAGCTTTTCTGAATTATACCCACAAGGTTGGCGATGATGACCAGTGGCTTTATCTGCCGGCCTTAAAACGGGTTAAACGCATCAGTTCCAGCAACAAGTCAGGATCGTTCATGGGCAGCGAATTTGCCTATGAGGACATTGCCAACCAGGAAGTAGAGAAATACACCTACAAATGGCTGCGGGATGAAATATATGAAAACAGGGATTGCTTTGTAACGGAACGCTATCCGGTTGACAAGAAGAATTCAGGCTACAGCAGGCAGGTTGCCTGGCTCGACAGGAATGAATACCGGATATGGAAGGTAGAATACTATGACCGCAAAAATGCCCACCTGAAAACCCTCACCATCTCAGGCCATCAACAATACAATGAAAGCTTCTGGCGGCCTGAGAAAATGTTTATGGTCAATCATCAGACAGGCAAGAGTACTGAACTGCAATTTTCAAACTACCGGTTCAAGGTGGGGCTGAGCCCGGATGATTTCAACAAAAACAGCCTGAAGAGAGTGAAATGATCGGGACAAGGGCCGAAGGGGGAATATAAAAAGACGAATGACGAATAATAGAAGGATTAAAGAATTTGGAATAAGGGCTTATTGCTGACCACTGAGAGCTGACAGCAAAAAAGATCTAATGAAACTTATTTTTTCAATAATTCTGCTGACATGTCTATCATTATTCTGTATGCCATGGGCAACGCCTGCTCAAGCCCATGAACTAAACGGGCATGTTTCTGTTGAAGCCCGCCTCTTTGCCAACGCACCTCTCTATCCGGAGCAGGAACGCAATAACGGCTCCATCGCGCTTGCGCCCGAGTACTACCATGAATGGACGAATGGTTCGAGCTTCATATTCGTTCCTTTTCTAAGGCTTGACAGTGCCGACTCCGCGCGCACCCATTTTGATATGCGTGAATTGAATTTTCTCCTGCTTGGTAATCCCTGGGAATTGCGTATCGGGATTGCCAAGGTTTTCTGGGGTGTCACAGAGTTTGTTCACCTTATCGATATCATCAACCAGACTGATCTGGTGGAGGATCTACGCGGGGAAGATAAATTGGGCCAGCCCATGGTTCATCTCTCCGTCCCATCATCCTGGGGAGTGCTTGATTTTTTTGTTCTGCCTTATTTCCGGGAGCGTACCTTTCCCGGCCAAGAAGGCCGCTTACGCACACCGATTACGATTGATACCGACAACCCTGTCTATGAAAGCTCTGCTGAAGAAAAACATGTTGATTTTGGCTTCCGTTACAGCCAGGTCTTTGATTTTGGTGATATCGGTTTGTACTACTTTAAAGGGACAGGCAGGGATCCATTATTCATACCTTCTGTCAACTCGGGAGGCCAGCCCGTGCTTCTCCCCTTTTACCAGTTGATTGATCAGGCCGGCCTTGATCTGCAGCTGGTTGCCGGCAACTGGCTGTGGAAACTGGAAGCCCTTTCCCAGGACAATGAGGCAGAAAATTTCTACGCAGCAACAGGCGGCTTTGAATATACTTTTGTCGGGGTTGGTGACTCGTCGATGGACCTGGGGCTTATTGCTGAATTTGCCTATGACGATCGGGACGACGAAGCTGCCACATCCTTTGAAAATGATCTCCTTTTGGGTTTGAGGCTGGGTGTAAATGATAGTGCAGGGACAGAACTCTTGGCGGGCTTGAGTTATGATCTGGACAGCAGGGGAAATGTTCTGCGATTTGAAGCGAGCAGACGAATAACCGATACCCTGAAGATTTTCCTGGAAGGGTGGGCCTTTTTTAATGTGGAGCCGGACGACACCTCTCTGTATAGCATCCGTGATGACGGTTTTATAAGATTGCAGTTTTTTTATTATTTTTAAATAATAAGCTGTCAACAATCAGCTATCGACGTTCAATCCAAGGTTTCTTGATCTTGTTTCATCTATCATTCGTTATTCGTCACTCGTCATTCGTAATTCGTCGTTAATCATTCTGCATTCAATCACCATGTCAGGCAGACGGGCCAGGGTGTGTCTGTAAAAAAAAACAGCCAGTTTTATGTCAATTGCCGGCTTCAAGCTGAGCAAAACCTTTTCGCAGGGCATAGAGGGCTGCCTGGGTGCGATTTGCCAACTGCAGTTTATTGAGGATATTACCTACATGGATCCGTACCGTTCCTTCCTTGATCTTAAGCGTTCGGGCAATTTCCTGATTTGACATACCCCGTGCAACATATTTCAAGACCTCGGCCTCACGTTCACTCAGCGCTTCATCCGGAATTGGCAGGTCGGAGGGTTGATGCAATTCCTGCAGTACCTTCTGGACAATAACCGGGTGCAGGGAGGATTTTCCCTGGCAAACATCTTTGATAGCCTGGATGAGATCCTCCGGCGAGGAATCTTTTAACAAGTAACCATTAGCTCCGGCCTTAAGGGATGGAAATACATTTTTATCATCGCTGAAACTTGTAAACACCAGGATACGCGCTTCGAGATTTTTCTTTTTTATCTCTGTGATGGCTGCAACCCCATCTTTGCGGGGCATAAGCAGATCCATAATGATAACATCGGGCTTCAGTTTTCTGGCCATGACAACAGCTTCTTCTCCGTTTGTCGCCTCTCCCACTAACTGCATATCCGGATTTCCGGCAATAAGTGACTTCAGTCCGATTCGTACAATTGCGTGGTCATCGCATACTAATATTTTAATTGTTTGCAACATGATATTTCCGTTTTTAAAAACACTCGCCCTCAAAATATTTTAATACACCAAGGATTATACTCTTAGTATATTCAGAGTACCTGTTGTTTCATACGGCGCCGAACTTATAGCATATCCAGGCCTAAGATTAAAGGAAAAATTCCTGCATTTAAAAACAAGAATGATGACCCAGCTGATTGCGTGAGTTGCTCTGAGGCAGAAAGGTGTAGAGGATAAATTTGCAGGGGAAATTACATGAAATAATATGTGTTGAAGAATTCCAGCGGCAAGAGATCATTCTATCAAGGGCTAGTTTCCGCTCAAAACAAAACTATACTCCTGCAACCCAAAGCCTTTTCCCGGTTTTTGGATTACAGTGTCTATCTTGAAGCTACATCCAGCAGAAAAAATCTATCCCAAAACGAAATATAAAAAAAACTTACGGAAAATTTTTTTTCCTAGTTGCCTTTACGCAACTGCAATTTCTCAGACAAATAATACTTCTTCTCTATCAGCTGCGTATATTCTGGAAAAGTAAGTTCGTTCTTTTTTTTCAGGTCATGCCAGTTGTTTGATAACTGCCTCAATTCTTGCAATAAGCTCTCAAAAAATTCGTTGTCATCAGCTTTTTGTGAACTGTGATATATTCTACCGAGTTCCTGTAACTGTTCCTGGTATATCATTTGTCTAATTCCTCCTACCCACTACTAATCATGCAATATACATTTGCTTAGGACCAATGCGTTTATCATGCAAAGAATAAATATGAACCTCCCGCGGGGTCCAGCCGAGGAGGACTTATCATGGATATTTTAGAATAATCCGCAACACTTTTCCAGGTCCTGAAATTGTTTATACTATCACAAAAGTAATACCACGGGGAACCATACTGCCGGCAAGAAGATAAATGAATAAGCATTCATTATCTTCTTGTAAATCTTCCATGCCGGCTACAATATAGAAACAATATAAAATTAAATATACATTGGTAATTTTTTTTTACAAGACATACTATGCTAATAAAAATTGTTATATTATATAGAAAATGAAATACTATTCTGATCCAATTAAAAAACCTTTTAAAAAATGCAATTCATTTACTATGTTAGATACCGAGAAAAGTTAGCTCTTCATTTTTAAACATGGCTCTAGAAAATCTCAGGTGAAGGCGGTTGAAAAGCCTTTGCGCATAAAATGTGCAACCAGCGCTGGAAATCACCTTCTGACCTGCAATCAAGGCATATTTACATGAAAATAGTTTATAATTTCTTTTTAAGTGTTGATACTGACTCTTTAATCCTTAACATTGACTGCAGCGTATTATGACAAAATTACAGAACTGCTGGGAATTTATGAAATGCGGTTTTGGTCCGGATAAAAGTAAGACCGAAACAAATGGCGTATGTAGCGCGGCCCGGGAACACAGGCTCGATGGAGCACATGGCGGCAAACATGGTGGCAGGGCCTGCTGGTTTGTTGAAAACACCCTTGACTGCGGGGAAGGTGTGCAGGGAGATTTCAGTGAAAAATACCCCATTTGCATGGATTGCAGATTTTACTGGAAAGTCAGGGAGGAGGAAGGCACAAACTTTGAAGTCAGCCTTCTTTTAACGAACTACATTCCAAAAAGTGAGTAAAACTGCAGGCACATTTATGAATAACTCCGGCAAACAATTATACCATCCTATGTTAGGTGCTTGCCTTAAAGAACTCAGCCTTATGCCATACGGTGAATTATAATGAAAAAAATCCAGCTTCTCTTCCTCATCCCGGCAATTCTCCTGACCGGTCACCCTGCAGCTGCTGAAACAGGCTGTATCCAGGGTGATTGTGAAAACGGTACAGGGACCATGGCTTTTCAGAATGGCTCACGCTACGAAGGTGCGTTCAAAGATGGAAAATATTCAGGCCGGGGAACTTTTTATTTTGCCAACGGCTCGATTTATGAAGGTGAGTACCAAAATGGCAGATACCATGGCCAGGGTAGCTTTACCTATGCCAATGACTCCAGGTATGTTGGTGAATTCAGGGATGGAGAATACCATGGCAACGGCTCTTTCAATTTTGCCAATGGCGCCATATATGACGGCCAATATTATGAAAGCAACATTCTGGGCCAGGGTACGTTCACCTATGCTGACGGCTCAGAGTATAGCGGAGAATTGAAAAACGGCACCAGGGAGGGCCAGGGAATTCTCACGCATGCCGATGGTTCAAAATATATCGGAGAATTCAAAAACGGACTCTACCACGGCCAGGGCAGATACACCTTTGCCCACGGGGGAAAATACGTGGGAGGATTCAGAGACGGTACTATTCACGGCCAGGGTACATTCACCTATGCCGACGGTTCCAAATATGTCGGGGGCTTCAAAAATGGCAAGAGAAACGGGCAGGGAGTTTACACCGCCCCCGATGGCACAAGATATTCAGGAGATTTTAAGGATGACAGGTTTGCAGAACACAGCCTTCTGATCAGTAACGCCGCCACCTCAGGGAAAGGGCCTGGAGAGATAGCGAATTATTGAGAAACAAATGTCACATTTGCGCCTGGCGACAGGCGATAAAAAACGGGCCCGTATTACGACAGGCCCGTTTTTTTGTTTCACATGCTAGTGTGGTCATGCCACTTCAGGGTTTACACTTTGATCTCTATCCTCTGCCCTTCAAATTTTGCAGGATTATTCCATTGTTTCAGTTACATGATGCTGATAAAATTTTCCTGCTGCGCGTTCCACCGCTGCCTGGGACATCCAGTAAGAATAAAGTGAATCGTAATAGTTGCGCATGGCTTGGGCCAGAAGCGTCTGGGCATCGAGCACTTCGGTCGATGTTGCAACCTGTGACTGGTAGCGTGCCTCGTTAATGCGGTAATTCTCCCGCGCATGTTCTATGACCTTTTCGGAAACGGCAATTTTCTTGCCGGCCTCTAACATTTGGAGATAAGCGACCCTTGCCTCCAGGATGATGGTATCGGCAATCTGGTCCATGGCTTTCTGGGCCGCGCTCACTGCTTTTTGGGCGGCTATAGACTCATTCTTGCTTTTTTGCCATGTCCATAGTTTCCAGACCGCGGTTGCCGTCACGTTTTTTTCCTCTTCCGGCCAGTTGGGATAATCAGACAAATCCGTTTCCTCTCCCACCTTATCATAGGAAGCGGAGACTGTAACAATAGGCAGAAACGGCGCTTTCCTTATTGTCACATCGTGTTCTGCCACTTCCACCGCCATTTCAGCCAGATGCATTTCCGGCCTGTTCTGTAAGGCGCTGTCAACAATATCCTCCCAGACGAACTTTTTTTCAGTGTCAAAGCAGCAGTCAACAATTTCAATGGGGAGGTCGATCCTGCGCTGCAGGAGGGTGTTCAGCTCTGCCTTGGCCATGGCGGTCCTGTTCTCGGCATTGAGGAGGTTCTGCTCGCCCTGCGCCAGTTCAACCTCGCTTTGCAAAAGCTCGTTGAGCGCGATCAGACCGGCATCTAAGAAATCCCGGGAATCCTGGAGGTGGGACTCAAGGCGCATGACGGACTGCCTGGCCTCGCCTTCAAGTTTCTGGCCCCTGAGCACTTCAAAATACGCGGCGTAGACCTGGTAAACGGTCTCATTGATTATCCTGCTGATTTCATGCTGGGAGGATGTGTGTTCGGCCTTCGCCTGCTTGACCTTGGCAACAAGGGCTTTGCCGTTAAACAGAGTCTGCTGTGCCGTAACACCGTAGCCGGATTCGTTTTGCGGGTAGTAGACGGAGTCCGGCTGGTGCGTATAGGTGTAATGGGCGGAAAGGGTTGGCAAAAGGTCCTTGCGCGAGCTCCACACCAGGGCATCCTTTTGTTCGCCGACCGCCCTGGCAAGGGCGAGCTCCGGACTTTTTTGCAGTGCAATTGTGATGCAACCCTCAAGATCAATAAGCTCAGCGCCAGGCGTCTCTTCGCATAATCCCGGCCTGGAGGTGAAGAACAGGACGAACCAGAGTACTGCTGCGACATGTTTCTTTGAACCGGTAAAATGGATTACTTTCATTTTTTTTATTCCGAGATGCTGGTGTTGATAATAAACTTTGTTTGGTAAATAATTTTTACTCTCTCTGTTTTTGCAGTCATGACCCTGCATCTTGAAAATTTTCGATACCATAGAACGTTTAAAACGTTGCTTAACTAATTCATTTTTAAATATCTTTTTTCAAAAAAAATTAACTTACTTTATGAGCCTTATCTGATATTTTTTATGGGATATTTCTGCATTTCGAGGTTAAAATCCACTTCCCCCACCACTCAATTTTTCTCTTATCCGGAAAAATTCTTACATAATATTTAGCTGTGCCCATCTCGATAGGCTGTCATTTAGTGACAATTTAATGTCCCATGAGACAATAATTGTCAAGAACTATATAACTATTATCTAATTTCATTTCACATCTACAAAATTAAAAAAACCGCCCCTGTGCAAGAGACTTATACTGTATTGATATTATTCAAAAAAATAATTTTTACTCAGTATAAGGAATTAAAGCCATGACAACAAAGAATTACCTTCTGTCTTTTCCTGAAGCCCAAAACTCCCCTGTGTGCTGCACTGAACAAGCCTTCTTTCTTCTACTTTTGTGTAATTTCCCACAACTTTTTTGTGTCAAATTCCACAAACCACTCTTCCGACAATTCCCTCACGCAAACCTGTTTCAACTAACATATTGAATTGACAGGATATTGTTACTTTTGGAAGTTCTGGCATCATATATGCATGTTATATACGAATTATAAATAACCGCGAATGGTTAGCGGTCAGGCTAGTGTCAAAAGTGAGTTAAATAAAAAGACAAATTCCATGGATGAAAAACTTGTAAACGCCTGGTTGGCATTTCAGAGCACCACACTGCAAGGTGTGACAGAATCACTGTCCCTGCTCATTGCGCCAGACGAAAAAACATACAGGCAGGCAGCAACCTGGCCGCAAAACATCCAACCTAACCCTTCTCTTACTACCGCTGCAGAAAAAGCCATCTCTGAAAAGCGTTGTTTGCTATGGAGCCACCAAGCAACCAGTGACGAGTCAGGTACTCCCCTTGATGTTCTGGCATGCCCTTTGACTGTGAATGGCCAGGTTGTCGGGGCTGCTGCTTTTGGGATTAGCAGCCGGGCACAATCTCTGCAAAAGGTTGCAATGCTGCAACTGCACTCAGGAGCAAAATGGTTCGAGGCCATGAGCCAACAGCGCCTGGCTTCCTCCAAGGAACAGCTCATTAATCTTGTCGAACTTGTTGCCTCCAGTTTAGAGCATGAAAACTTCAAGGCCGCTGCCACCGATGTTGCCACGGAACTCGCCGGCAGATTTGCCTGCAAGCGTGTGAGCATCGGCTTCCTGCGCGGTAATATTTTGAAAGTTGATGCCATTTCCCACAGCGCCTCGTTCGACATCAAATCAAACCTTGTCCATGCCATTAACGATACCATGCACGAGTGCCTTGATCAGGCAGCAACCATTATTTATCCCGCTCCTGAGGATGGTTCATACCAGGTTACCAGGGCCCATGCCGGGCTGGCCGCATTAAATGGCGTCGGATCTCTTTGTACGGTGCCGTTAAGCGCCAATGGCAAAATTATTGGCGCTCTTCTTTTTGAAAGGTCGGCTGACCGGCCGTTTAAGGCAAAGGATGTGGAACAGCTGGAGCAGATCGGCCTGCTGATCGGTTCAGTGCTTGACATGAGATACCGAGAAGATAGGCCTCTTGCCCGTAAGACATGGGATTCAATAACCATGTTCTTCTCAAGGCTTGTAGGTCCCAGCCATCTACGCTTGAAAGCTGCAGTCTCTCTTGCCCTTGCTGTCTTCACCTTTCTTGCCCTGGCATCAAACGACTTTCGCATTGTCTCGGATGCCGTACTCGAACCGACCGTACTGAGGGCCATTGTCGCGCCGCAGAACGGCTATATTGCCGACGCCCATGTCCGTGCCGGCGACATCGTCAGACGCGGTGATGTCCTGCTGACCTTGGACGACAAGGATCTCCTCCTGGAGCAACGCCAGTTCATTGGGCAAAGCGAGCAGTATCGAAAAGAGTACCGCAGTGCCCTGGCCGGTTATGACCGGGTGCAGGTTGCCATTATCAAGGCCCGGATTCAACAGGCGGAAGCCCAGCTTGCCCTGGTCAACAAGCAGCTGGCTCGCACCAGACTCAGTGCGCCTATTGACGGCCTGGTTGTTATGGGTGATTTGAGCCAGTCCCTCGGTTCGCCGGTTGAACGCGGCGAGGTACTCTTTGAGGTGGCGCCGCTTGAGTCGTATCGTGCCGTCATCAAGTCAGATGAGCGGGACATCGGTTACATCAAAGCCGGCCAACAGGGACGTCTCACCCTGGCGGGCATGCCGAATAAACCTATTCCCCTGAAAGTTGAAAGAATAACCCCGGTCACCATTGCAGAGGAGGGGCGGAATTATTTTCGCATCGAGGCCGTCATGGATCTGCAGTCAGACCTCCTGCGCCCCGGCATGGAAGGTGTTGCAAAAATCGAGGTGGGCCGCCGTAAACTCATCTGGATATGGAGCCGCCGCCTGGTTAACTGGCTGCGCTTATGGACATGGGCTAAACTCCCATGATGCGGACGGATTATGACTGATTCACTCTACAGTCCTTACTGGTATCGTGTCGATGACTTAAAACCGCGTCTGCGTTCGCACGTGCGGATGACCCGCCATATGTATCGCGGCCAGCGCTGGTATGTTCTCATTGATACCGCCTCCGGCCGTTATCACCGCTTCAATGACAATGCCTATTATTTTATAAACCGCATGGATGGGAAACGAACCATTCAGGAGATATGGGATGCATCTTCGACATCTTTGGGGGACGCAGCACCTACCCAGGATGAAACGATCATGCTCCTTGGGCAGTTGCACGGTGCCGATCTTATGCAGTGCGACATGCTGCCGAATCTAGTCGAGCTTTTCCGGCGTCAGGAAAAACAGGATGGCAGCGTCCTGAAGCAGCGGCTATCAAATCCCTTCGCCCTGCGCTTTCCGCTTGTCGATCCGCAAAAATTTCTTGCCCGCTGGGATTTTCTGGTTGAACCCTTCCTGGGAAAAGCAACATTTGTTTTGTGGCTTGTGGTGGTGACAGCCGCCTTGCTGCTGACTGCGTCGCACTGGCCTGATCTGACGAAAAACATCGGCGACCGTGTTCTTGTGCCCCAGAATCTTCTGCTCCTCTGGCTTATCTACCCGTTTGTCAAACTGCTGCATGAGTTGGGCCACGCCTTTGCTGTGCGGAAATGGGGAGGCGAGGTGCATGAGATGGGGATCATGCTCCTGGCGCTGACCCCGATTCCCTATGTCAACGCCTCTGCGTCTGCAGCCTTTACGGATAAGAAACAGCGCATAGCCGTTGCCGGCATGGGCATGGCTGTTGAGCTCTTTATTGCCGCCCTGGCACTTTTTGTCTGGCTTAATGTCGAGCAGGGTCTGATCAGTACCATGGCATACAATGTCATGCTCATCGGCGGTGTTTCAACCGTGCTCTTCAACGGCAACCCGCTTCTGCGCTATGACGGCTATTACATGCTTGCAGACGCCATTGAGATCCCCAACCTGAGTCAACGCTCCACCCTTTATCTCGGCTACCTCCTCAAACGTTATATCTTCGGCATTGAAGATGTAAGCTCACCGGTTACCGCACCCGGCGAGAAGGGCTGGTTCGTTTTTTACGGCATTGTCTCATTTTGCTACCGCATGCTGGTTGTTGCCGGTTTGATCCTCTTTATCGGCGGCAAGTTTTTTCTAATCGGCGTACTGATCGCCGTGTGGGCAATGTTTTCTTTGCTTGCTATGCCGCTGTTCCGCACCTTTGCAAATTTTCAGAACAGCCCCGGCTACCGGAACAAGCGTACAAGGATTGTCGGTGTCAGCCTGCTGACCGCTTCAGTGGCAGCGATCTGCATTGTTGCCTTGCCTCTACCCTTGTGGACTTCGGCCCAGGGTATTGTTTGGATGCCAGAGCAGTCTCACGTGCGGGCCGGGACGGACTGCGTTGTTGTAGAAATGGTTGCCGATGACAACCAGCCGGTCGATAAGGATGCCCTTCTTGTCACCTGTGAAGACCCGTTTCTTGCCGCAGAGGTTGCCATGATCAAGGCCCGCCTTGAAGAGCTTTATGCCATGTACAATGCAGAGCCCCGGCACGCCAGGGTCAAACGCAATATCCTCCGTGAAAAAATAGACACGCTCAAGGCTGACCTGGCCCATGGAAATAAAAGACTTGCGGCTCTGTCTATCCGCAGCCCAGCCACCGGCACCTTTGTCCTGCCCGAGGCCGCAAACCTGCCCGGGCGTTTTATCAGGCAGGGTGATCTTATCGGCTATGTCATTTCAGATGCCAGGCCTGTTGTCCGTATGGTCGTGCCCCAAACGGAAATGGCCCTGGTCACGGAGCGCACCAGGTCTGTCGCTATCCGCCTGGCTGAACTCCCGCAGACTGCATTTGCTTCACAAATTGAAAGAGTTGTACCATCAGCCGGCATTTATCTGCCGTCCCGCGCCCTCGGCACCAACGCTGGCGGCGTTATCCCGGTTGACCCGACAGATCCGGAAGGAATGCGGGTTCTTGAGAACATTTTTCAGCTTGACCTCAGCCTGCCGACGGAAAGCAGAACTGCCAATATCGGCGGCCGTGTCTATGCCCGTTTCGAACACGGGACAATGCCCCTGGCCTTTCAATGGTACCGGGGCCTGCGGCAGCTTTTTTTAAGGAGATTTGATGTCTAGCGCAAGCCTTTATTCATCGGAAACATGCCTGTTGCGGCCCGGAATAATCGGTGGCTGGTATCCGGAACGGCGCGAAGATGAGCCTGACTGGCTCGAGCGGGCTGTCAATGGAGCCATGGGTCTATCATCCCGGCTTGCTTCCATACGTGCCGGCTCCTACAGCCATATTCTCGAAGCCATCTGCCGGGAGGAAAAACGACTTGCCCGGCTGAACGCGAAGGAGCGTATCCAGGATCTCAGCAGCCTGCGCACCGAACTCCATTGCTGCGGCATGACCCAGGTATTAAAGATCAGGGCCTTTGCCCATGTGCGGGCAGCGGCCGAGCGTACAATCGGCATGCGCCACTATGAGAGCCAGCTCATTGGCGGCTGGATCATGTCCCAGGGCATGTTGGCGGAGATGGAGACCGGTGAGGGCAAGACGCTGACCGCAACCCTTACTGCCGCCACGGCAGCCCTGGCCGGCATCCCGGTCCACATCATCACGGTCAACGACTACCTGGTTCAACGTGATGCCGAAAACATGAAACCGCTCTATAAGGCCCTTGGACTGAAGGTCAGCGCCGTGACATCCTCCATGGACACCGCTACCCGGCAGGCTGCCTATGGACGTGACATCACCTACTGCACCAACAAGCAGCTCGCCTTCGATTACCTGCGTGACCGAATTGTCATGGGCAGTGATTGCAAACGCATGAGCCTGCAGCTTGAATCAGCACACAACAGGAACTGCAGGCGCAGCCGTTCACTGCTGCGGGGGCTGTGCTTTGCCATTGTTGACGAGGCCGACAGCGTGCTTATCGATGAGGCGCGCACCCCGCTCATCATTTCACGGGAGCAGGCAATGCCGGAAGAGGAAAATCTCTATCGGCAGGCCATGCAGCTTGCCGGACAACTTGTCCGGGGCCGCCATTTCCATGTCAATCATGCAGAACGCCGGATTCTTCTCAACTCCGACGGCAGCAGCAGGCTTGAAGAACTGGCTGTTCCCATCACCGGTGTCTGGAACAGCAGGCGCCGCCGTGAAGAACTCGTGCGGCAGGCGCTTTCAGCGCATTACCTCTTCCGGCGCGACAAAGACTACCTGGTCCATGAAAACAAGGTGCTCATTGTCGATGCCAATACCGGCAGGGTCATGCCGGACCGCTCATGGGAGCGGGGCCTGCACCAGCTCATCGAGATAAAGGAAAACTGTATCGTAACCGGTCAACGTGAACATATGGCCCGGCTGACCTATCAGCGTTTATTCCGCCGCTATCTGCTCCTTGCCGGCATGACCGGTACGGCGCGCGAAGTCGGCGGTGAGCTCTGGTCGGTGTATGGCCTGCGTGTAAGGCGCGTTCCGACCCATCGTCCCTGTATCCGCAAAAATAACGGAGAACAGATTTTTCTCGATAAAGCCATGAAATGGCAGGCGGTTGTGCAAACCGCCCGGAAACTGCACGAGTGCGGCCGGCCTGTTTTGATCGGCACCACCTCCATCGGTGATTCGGAACATGTGAGCAGACTGCTGGCAAATGAAAACATCCCCCACCAGGTGCTGAGCGCCAGGCAGGATGCGGATGAAGCGCAAAAAATCGCCCGGGCCGGTGAAAAAGGACAAATCACCGTTGCCACCAACATGGCAGGCAGAGGGACGGACATCCCCCTGGGCCGAGGCGTTGCAGCTCTGGGAGGGCTGCACGTAATTGCAACGGAACCAAACGAGGCAAAACGCATTGACCGGCAGCTCTTCGGGCGATGCGCCCGTCAGGGGGACCCCGGCAGCTATGAAATTGTTATATCCCTGGAAGATGAACTTGTCACGACACACAGTGGAAAGTTTCTCCTCCGGTTTCTCTATACAATTTTGAAGAACGAATTTTCTTTCAGTCAACGTTTAAGTGTGAAGGCGATTTACAGGGCACAGCAACGTGTTGAGCAGCGTCACCGGAATATGCGCCAGGACCTGCTGCAGCACGACAAGCAGTTGAGCCGTGTACTCGCCTTCAGCGGACCCATGGAATAGGAGAACAGATCATGAAATCCTTGAAGAAGTTGTTATTGAGCATGCTGACGGTTGTCGCCCTTACATTATATATATGTAACGCAGCAGCCGAAGATGGGCAGCTTGATGGGCTTTTAATTTTAGGGGAACAGGGAGAGGTTGAGGCGCAGCTTCAGTTGGGCGATGCTTACTATTTCGGCAAAGGTGCGGCGCAGAATCCGGGCCAGGCCTTTTTCTGGTATGAAAAAGCTGCCCGGCAAGGGCATCCCGAGGCACAAAGAGCCCTGGGAGCCATGTACAAGCTGGGCAAAGGCACAGCCAGGGAACCGGAAAAGGCAGCA
>JAHEID010000125.1 GCA_024639555.1 Deltaproteobacteria bacterium | reverse complement strand
GTCATGGGATAAAGAAAATTTCTCGGTTCGGTGGAACAGGATTGGCAGCCTTGTGCATTAATCGCCCTTAGGAAAGCCGCAGCTCAAACCATAAAACTCGTTTTTTTGTTTCATTTGCTTGACTTTTTTCCTCTCTTGTTATCCAATTAATGCGATTAGGGTTACATCAAAATATGGATACGGCATGAACAAAGGACCAGCATGAGCAGCGAGTACCTTTTTGCCCATAAACACATTCTCGGCCTCGATCACCTCTCCGTTCCCGACATCGAGCTCATCCTCAATACAGCAGAATCCTTTAAAGAAATTTCAGCCAGGGCCATCAAAAAAGTACCTGTCCTGCGCGGCAAGACAGTTGTTACCCTCTTTTTTGAACCCAGCACACGGACCCGCCTTTCTTTTGATATTGCTGCCAAAAGAATGAGCGCTGACACCTTCAGCATCACTGCCTCCACAAGCAGTACGACCAAGGGCGAAACCCTGGCAGACACAGCCAGGAATATAGAGGCCATGATGCCTGACATTCTTATCATGCGGCATCCAAGCTCCGGAGCATGCCATTACCTGGCCAAGCACATAAGAACGTCCGTGATCAATGCCGGTGACGGCACCCATGAACACCCAAGCCAGGGGTTGCTCGACCTTATGACCGTTAAGGAGCACAAGGGGGAAATTTCTGGGCTCAAGATTGCCATCATTGGCGATATCAGCCATAGCCGGGTGGCGCACTCGGACATCATCGGGTTTTCCAAAATGGGAGCAAACGTCTTTGTCAGCGGCCCGGCTACACTCATCCCCAAAAAGATAGAGAAGCTTGGGGCCACTGTCTGCGGTACCATTGAAGAAGCTGTCAGGAATGCCGATGTAGTCATGCCCCTGCGCATTCAGACAGAACGCCAGAATGATCCTTTGATCCCATCCCTCAGGGAATACGCCTCATTTTTCGGCATAAACCGGCAGGTATTGCAGGCCGCCAAACCAGGGGCGCTCCTCATGCACCCGGGCCCTATTAACAGGGGAGTGGAGCTGGCGCCTGATGTTGCGGACAGTGCGCAATCAGTAATTCTTGACCAGGTCACTAACGGGGTAGCAATCCGCATGGCCTTGATGTATCTCGTTCTCGGAGGCAAATAGAAATGTCAATGGTACAGGCCATACTCCTCAAAAACGGCAGGATCATAGACCCTGCCAACAAGTTGGACAAAAAGGGAAGCCTCCTGCTTGAAAAGGGCAGAATAAAAGCCGTTTTCACTGCACGGCAGCAAACAGGGCCGCTGCCTAAAAAGCTTTTGTCTATTGACCTGCAGGGTAAGTGGGTGGTCCCCGGTCTTGTTGACATGCATGTCCACCTGCGCGAACCGGGCGAGGAACATAAAGAAACAATAGAATCAGGCACCAGGGCCGCTGCAGCCGGCGGTTTTACCGCTGTTGCCTGCATGCCGAATACAATTCCAGTTAATGATTGCCAGTCTGTTACCAGGCTCATTTTAGAAAAGGCGGAATCTGCCTCTGCCAGGGTCTACCCGGTCGGGGCCATAAGCAAAGGCTCGCAGGGGGAAACCCTGGCTGAGTTTGGCGAAATGAAGCAGGCCGGCGCTGTTGCCGTTACTGACGACGGCAAGCCGGTGACAGACAGCCAGTTGCTTCGCAGGGCCCTGGAGTATGCCTCCAACCATAAGATGCTGGTTATCTCGCATTCAGAGGACTCAGGTCTCAGCCGTAACGGCGCCATGAATGAAGGCTTTACCTCAACAAACATGGGACTGAACGGTATTCCCCATATCGCCGAAGAGATCATGGTCTACCGCGACCTTGCCCTGGCGGACTATACCGGCTGCCACCTTCACCTTGCCCATATCAGCACCAGGGAGTCGATCAACCTCATCCGGCAGGCAAAAAAGAACGGGGTCCCCGTAACCGCAGAAACAGCGCCGCATTATTTCACCCTGACTGAAGAGGCTGTCAAGGGGTACAACACCAATGCCAAGATGAACCCGCCGCTGCGCACGTCAAAAGACCGTGCTGCCATAATAAAGGCATTACAGGACGGCACCATTGACGCTATTGCTACAGACCATGCGCCCCATTCAGTATTGGAAAAGGACATTGAATTTGACCAGGCCGCTAACGGCATCATAGGCCTTGAAACTGCGGTGCCTCTTGCCCTGGCCCTTTTCCGAAAAGGTCATATTGATGCATCAAGGCTGGTTCTACTGCTCTCAAGCAATCCAGCCAGAATTCTCGGGGTCAAGGGAGGCTCGCTGGGGATTGGAGCTGAGGCCGATATTGCTGTTATTGACCCTGAACAACACTTTGTCCTGCAAGAGCAGGACATCCTTTCCAAAAGCAAAAACTCCCCATTTGTCGGCGCCAGGCTGCAAGGAAAAGCGGTTCTCACTCTTTGCGGCGGCAGGATAACCCATAATCTCTTATCGCCCTAAGTAATCTCCAGCTGAAAATTCTTAGTCTTTTCGGCTGCAAGAAAAATTGTTTTATTCCGGAAAATAATTACTCCCTGGCAAATTTCTCCCGCATCACCTGCACCCGCTCTAAGCTTTCCTGCATTCTTACAGCCAGCTCAGGATTTTGTGCAATTGCGGCAGCTGTCATTTTGAGGGCGGCAACAACTTTTTCATGGCTGTGGCAGATAAGGAGCAGGTCAGCACCCGCCTCAAAGGCCTGCAGGGCAGCATGGCCCAGGTCGCCTTCCTTTTCAATGGCCCCCATTTCCAGGTCATCGGTTATTACAACTCCCTCATACCCCAGTTCATCCCGCAGCAGTCCGGTCAGGATTTTTCTTGAAAGGGTTGCCGGTTTTTCTGCATCAAGATGCCGGTAGATTGTATGCGAGGTCATTATGGATGCTACATCGATATCCATGGCCTGCTGGAAGGGCGGCAGGTCATCTGAACGTATGGACGGTTCCGGTTTTGTGACAAAGGGAAGCTGGAAGTGTGGGTCAACGGCAGCTCCACCCAGGCCTGGGAAGTGCTTGGCACAGGCTGCGACACCGCTTGCCTGCATTTCTTTAATTACCTGGCTGCCCAGCAGGCCCACATTTTTTGCGTCACCCCCCAGGGCACGTCTTTCCATAAAGTAACCTTTTCCGGCCACACAGACATCAAGCACAGGAGCCATGTTATAATTGACACCGATGCTTTTCAGTTCCCCGGCGCAAACATGAGCGTAATCCATAAGTGCTTTTTCCGGCTCTGCAGACTCAGCCAGGACCCTGGCATCGGGAAATTGTGTAAAGGGGGGAGGCAAACGCGTTACAGATCCCCCTTCCTGGTCAATTCCGATAAGGGGGGGTGGAAGCCCGTTCTCTCTGCAGGCTTGGCGTAGGTCTTTCGACAACTGTTTTATTTGCTCCGGGCTTTCAACGTTTCTTTTGAAATAAATAAAATTGTTAATCCGATACTTTTGGATAAGGCGCAGGGTAGACTCATCCAGCGTCAGGCCGGGTAGACCAACCATAAAAAGCTGGCCCAAAGTCAGAATATCTTTAACAACATGGGATGACGTCATTTTTCTTCTTTTGCTTTGTACTGGAGAGGATCCCTTATACCTGCCTCTGCAAATCCCTTGAGCCTCAGCAGACAGGCATCGCATTGGCCGCAGGCTCTGCCATCAATGCCGGGATCATAACAGCTGTGGGTAGCGGCATAGTCCACCCCGAGTGCTGTACCCATTTGAATAATCTCTTTCTTGGTGCTGTTCATGAGAGGGGCATGAATACGCAGGGATCTTTTGCCCTCGGTACCAGCCCGGGTGGCAAGCCGGGCCATTTTTTCAAAGGCTTCAATGTATTCGGGCCTGCAGTCAGGATAGCCGCTGTAATCAAGGGCATTCACCCCGATAAAAATATCATCTGCACCGACCACTTCAGCCCAGGCCATGGCATAGGCCAGAAATATTGTATTTCTTCCCGGCACATAAGTCTGTGGAATAGTTTCCTCCATTGCCGCAAAGGAGCGGCCCTTGGGCACCTCCATTTCGCTGGTGAGCGCTGAGCCACCAATCCTGTCAAGACCTATCTCAAGCACAAGATGCTCAGCCGCTCCCAATCTGGCACTGCTTTCTTTTGCCTTTTCCAGTTCAATGGCCTGCCGCTGACCGTATATAAAGCTCAGGCAGTAACAGGCATAACCTGCATCCCGGGCAATTGCCAATACTGTGGTGGAATCAAGTCCACCGCTCAGCAAAATTACAGCTTTTTTCTCTCTTGTATTTTTCTGCTCCATGCTGCGAACATTACAAAAGCTTGCACAAGACAACAACTACAAAGCATCCTGAATCCCTATTGCAAATTTTTTTTAAAGCGGGATGAACCGTATATTTTCAAGTGATAATGGATTCAGGACTACATTACCCTATCTTTACAGGGAGCTTGCTGGCAATTCTAATTTCCCGGGGACTGACATCTGCCTGATAGGCAAGGACCATCACCCCATCCGCTGCTACTTTGGCCAGGGTTTCGGCATACAGCGGGTCTATATGTGAAGCGGGAATAAAACAGTCGGTGTCTCGCCGCTGCACACAAAAAAATACTGCTGTCTTGTGGCCCCGGGCTTTTAACATTGCCAGTTCGCGCAAATGTTTTGTGCCCCGGCTTGTTACCGCATCCGGAAACATTGCGACCCTGTCTTCTGCCAAAGAGCAATTTTTCACCTCCATGAAAATCTTTTTGCCTTTTTCCTCCAGCAGAAAGTCAAGCCTTGTGTTGTCGGATGTTTTTATCTCCTGGCTGATTGCATCCAGCTTGCCAAATTCTTTAATAACCCCTTTTTCAAGGGCTTCACGCACCAGCCGGTTTGTCAGTGCTGTATTCACTCCCACCCACACCGTGCCGGCTTGCACCAGTTCCAGAGTGTAGGAATATTTCCTCCGCGGATTATCAGAACAGGATAGCATTACCGGGCTGCCTGGCTTGCTGCACCCCAACATGGAGCCGGAATTAGGACAGTGCACCGTAATAATCCGGGACTCCTGCAGTTGGACATCAGCCAGAAACCGCTTATAACGGCGCACTAATATTCCCGGTTGCAGATTTTGATCAAACTCCATGGAGTTTCCATGTTTTCAAAGTTTAAATGGGGCATCCTCTTTTGCATACGAAAAGACATTGTTTGAAAAAGTCATAGCCACTTTAAAGTAGTAAAAAAATATTTAGATGAGCAAATCTGAAAATTTGGTTGTAGACTGTACCATATAAGTTGTTGAAAGTTTTAGCCGGCCCTTATGGTCTCCGATCATTTGACTGACAGCAATAACGAAAAGCTTTTAGACTTTACAGTTTTTTTAAATAAAAGTTTGTTATTATTAGTATGATTTGCTCCTATAATGTATAGTCCTGTAACTTTAAAAAAATTAATAAAAAAATACTGTCATGCAAAATTATAATTATTTCAAAAGGATCTTAGTAACCGGCGGAGCAGGCTTTCTCGGTTCCCATCTGTGTAAACGTCTCCTCAATGATGGCCATGAACTAATCTGCGTGGATAACTTTTTTACCGGCACCAAGAATAATATTTTGTCAATTCTCAACAATCCACACTTTGAGATTTTACGTCATGACATAACTTTCCCCCTATATGTTGAGGTAGATGAAATCTACAACCTAGCATGCCCAGCCTCCCCCATCCATTATCAGCATGATCCGGTCCAGACCACCAAGACCAGCATCCATGGCGCAATCAACATGCTCGGTCTTGCAAAGCGGGTCAAAGCCAAAATTTTCCAGGCCTCAACCAGCGAGGTTTATGGTGACCCGGAAGTCCACCCCCAACCTGAATCTTACTGGGGCAGGGTCAATCCTAATGGGATACGATCCTGTTACGATGAGGGAAAACGATGTGCTGAAACGCTATTTTTTGATTATTACCGTCAGCATAAGTTGCGTATCAAGGTAGCCCGTATATTTAATACGTATGGCCCCAATATGCATCCTAATGATGGCCGTGTTGTTTCTAATTTTATCATGCAGGCCCTACAGAATAAAACCATCACAATTTACGGTGACGGCAGTCAGTCGCGTTCCTTCTGCTATGTAGATGACCTGATAGAAGCTTTTGTCCTGCTAATGGATAGTGAGGATGGTTTTACAGGACCGGTCAACCTGGGCAATCCTGGTGAGTTTACCATAAAAGAATTGGCAGAGATTATCATTGACCTGACTAACTCAAAATCCGAGCTGGTATATAAACCTTTACCCAGTGATGACCCGATGCAGCGTCAGCCAGATATAAGTCTGGCTAAAGAAAAATTAAACTGGGAACCGAGGGTCACCTTGAAGGAAGGACTGCAAAAGACAATTCCGTATTTTGACCACGTTCTAAGCGAGTGGATCGACTGAATGACTCCTGCAGCTTGGTTTATTGTGAATATATAAGGTATGGACAAGACACCCTCTTGTTGTCAGTTGGGTCAGTCTATGTGTCTGTGTACCATGTTCCATAGTCTGGTTCCCACCAGATGGTGAACAGATGCTTGCCGTAGTCTCCGACAGAAAGATGAACACCATTACTTCCCGGTGTATACTCCCAGGGGCCGTACTTCGTTCGGATGTCAGTAACGCCGGCCTCCTGAAGCGTCTTGGGGTACGCCCCATGCTCAGCCTTGTAGGCTTCGAGCTTGGCGAGGATACCATTTCCTTCTGCTTTCAGGGCGTCCAGGCGCGTCTGACTCGGCGGTCCCCAGCAACCACCGGAGATCAAGCACGCAAGCGCTAGAATTGCGAATCTCTTCATCGCTCCATGACCTGACATTATAGTAGACGGCCCAAGAGACGTAATGTTTTACGGCTGTCCGTTTTAACTTCCTTAAAATACTAACTGTTTTAGATATTAATAAAAGCAAATACGGCTAAAACATCCTTGCCATAGTTTTGATTTTGTAGACCAATAAAATATAAAGGCTAAACTTGAAAAATTAATTAACAACCAGGATTTTCACCTTAGTAATTCCCTTTTCAACTTTTTCAATTTTAGCAAATGCGGCTCGGCTAA
>JAHEID010000124.1 GCA_024639555.1 Deltaproteobacteria bacterium | reverse complement strand
TTGAATAATTAACAGCTGCACTTGCATTGACTTCCGCCTACCATTCCCGGGTGGTTCCCTTTCCAGAAGGGGGACATTTCCCTGAGATTTTCAATGATCGGCGGTAATTTTTCGAGGATAAGGTCCACCTCATCCTCGGTATTGTAAACACTTAAGCTGAAACGGACTGAACCATGCGCAGCAGTGAACGGCACCCCCATGGCGCGCAGGACATGTGACGGCTCAAGAGACCCCGATGTACAGGCAGACCCGGAGGAAGCACAGATGCCGAACCTGTCCAGGTGGAGCAGAATAGCTTCCCCTTCCACGAATTCAAAACTAACGCTTGTGGTGTTCGGCAGCCGTTCTGTTTTGTGGCCGTTAAGCATGGAGTGGGGTATTTTCTCCAACAACCCCTGCTCCAGTTTATCGCGCATGGTCTTGACCCGTGTGTTTTCATCTTCCATGCGGTTCCCTGCCAGCTCACACGCTTTACCCAGTCCTATGATGGAAGCAACATTTTCAGTACCTCCCCTCCGGCCATGCTCCTGGTGTCCTCCCATAAGAAAGGGGACAAAGGGAGTAGCGCGGCGGACATAAAGAACCCCTATACCTTTTGAAGCATGCAGTTTATGTCCCGATATGGAGAAAAAATCGATCGCCGTATCATCATTTAAATCAATCGGAATTTTGCCCACGGCCTGGACAGCATCGGTGTGAAAAAGTATCCCCCTGTTTTTGGCAATTTCTGCCATCTGCGCTACTGGAAAAATAACGCCCGTTTCATTGTTTGCCCACATGACACTGACAATAGCCGTGTCATCCGTAAGGCTTTCTTCATAACGTTGCAGGTCAAGCATGCCCTCTCGGTCCACAGGTAACTGGGTTACCTTATGCTTGTGTCCTGTAAGCTTGTCTATATTTTCACAGAGGTTCTTGATTGCCGGGTGCTCTACCCTGGTCGTGACAATATGTCTTTTTTCCGGAAATGCCTGCAGGGCGGAAAAAATTGCCGTTGAATCGCTTTCCGTGCCACAGCTTGTAAAGATTATTTCATCGGGAGAAGCGCCAATTAGATTGGCAATTTGCTCCCTGGACTCCTTGAGAACATTGCCGACCTGACCTCCAAAAGAGTGCATACTCGACGGATTCCCATACAAGTCTGAAAAAAACGGCAGCATGGCTTCAAGCACTTCCGGAGCCACCCTGGTCGTCGCATTGTTATCCATATAGATCACGTTGGTGCTCATTTCTTAACCTCCTCAACGATCAGGGTATCAAGGACCTGTTCACGCAATTTTTTCTCAACGTATTCCTTCAGCGTGGTCTGGGAAGCGACGCAGCTAACGCAAGCCCCCCGGAGAGCAACCATGACAAAATCGCCATCAACATCGATGAGCTCAATATCACCGCCATCCTTGCGCAATGCCGGGCGTATTTCCCTCTCGAGCACATCCTCAATCATTTTTATTTTCTGTATATTGGTCAATTTCTTGAGAGCACCCTCGGCCCTGGCCTCCTCCCTGGTCTCATTGCGTACCTCCAGGATCAGCTCCTCTATGCGCTCATGGCAGTTACCACAGCCCCCGCCTGCCTTGGTAAAGTTGGTAACCTCTTCAACTGTCTTCAGATTACTTTCCTGGATTGCCCGCCGGATTTCAAGATCAGTTACACCAAAACACTCACAGACAACCTCACCCTGGGCCATTGGGATGGGCACGCCGCGATAATTGGCAATAGCAGCTTCCAGGGCTTCCCGGCCCAATACCGAACAATGCATCTTTTCCTTGGGCAGGCCGCCCAGATACTCGGCAATATCTTCATTGGTAATATTTTCAGCCTCTTTAAGGGTTAACCCCTTTATCATCTCTGTCAAAGCAGAGGAGGAGGCAATGGCTGAGGCGCAACCAAATGTCTTGAATTTTGCATCTTCAATCCTGCCGTCGGTATCGAGTTTGAAAGTTAAGGTGAGTGCGTCTCCGCAGGCCAGGGAACCGACCTCGCCTTTGCCGCTTGCATCTTCGATATCCCCAACATTACGGGGATTTAAAAAATGATCTTTAACCTTGTCTGTATAATTCCACATAGCAATCTAATACTCCTGAAATTGAAAATTATATTGGAAGCACCCATGAAAACGTCGGCAAACCATACCCATGGCCAGGAAATGACAGGGTAGACAGTTAACACATCATAAATAAATGGGCGGTTAATGCTTGACTGCTCACCATAATTTTTTGATATGCAAAAATCAACCAGTATTCACTTCTAAAAATTCAAGATTTGAAAGATTGAAAAATGAAAATTTCTGGAAGAAAATCTTCTGACAATCAAAAGTAATAACTTATGCTGCCAATCTTCAATTTTTATTGCAGCAGCCCGATTTCAACCAGCATTGCTTTCGCAGCTTCGAATAAGGCCATCTGTTTTCCCCTGTCCCGGGCCTCCACGTAGAATCTGACTTTGGGCTCTGTCCCCGACGGTCGTATCATAAGCCAGCTGCCGTCATCCAAAACCATCTTCCTGCCGTCAATATCGATTATTTTTGCAATTGTTCTCTCTTCCTTCCCTACCCTGATAACCGTTCCTGCAGTATATTGCTCAAGGAGTGATAGTTTCGACATTAATTCCCTTCCCTGGCTGCTGACAACCACGCCATCCTTGGCCGGATAGTAAAAACCGTGTTTTTCCTGGATCTCACGCAGATACTCTCCCAGGTTTTTACGGAGTGTCATAACCATATCAAGCCCAAGCAGCATTCCTATATAGGCATCCTTCTCAGGGGTATGGCCTATTACACTTATGCCGTCTGATTCTTCAAAGTAGACCAGGGCCTTGCCGATCACAGGTTTGAACTCTTTGAAACCCACCCGGGATTCATAAACCTCCTCTTCGAAGTCTTCTGCCAATTGGTTGGCAAAATTGCTGGTAGCAACTGTTTTAGCAACCATGCCCGGCAGGCCTTTATGTTCATGCAGAAAGTGATATGCCATGGCACCAAAGAGGTTCATATCAATCTCCACTGTTCCATCGGTCATCCTTACCCTGTCTCCATCCGGATCAATAACAGCGCCAAGTTTTAAAGGTTCCGGCCTTGCCGCAAGAAGCTGCATGACCGGCTGCATATTGGTCGAGGATGGTTCAGGGGCCACCCCGCCAAAGGTAGGATCGCTTTCCCCCCGAAGAATAAAGAGCCTGTCCTGTGGAACTCCTTGCTGTCCTCCTGTGATCAACTTCCTGATGTGCAGCCTGCTAGCGCCATGTACACAATCCACGGCCAGGACGACCTCTCGATCGCGGGCGAATCCGGATATAATGGCGTCATAATCAAGGCCATGGCGTTCCCTGTTACTGCGCACCATAGTTATCCATGCTTCTAACGAATCAATTTGCCTTACCCCTCTCCTATCCTGCGATACAGCTGTTGGCAAATCCCGATCTATTATTTCCCGGGCCTTTTCTGTAATAAGACTGGTGATTAATGAGGAGGCAGGGCCGCCGTCAGAGCCGTTGAACTTGTAGCCGCCATATTCAAGGGGATTGTGGCTGGGTGTAAGATTTATGGAAAAGGCAGCATCAAGTTCCAGGAGTGCTGCTGAAAGGACTCCGGTGGTTGACTCTCCTGCATAATGTACGGTTATTCCGTTTGCAACCAGGACATCTACGACGCCCTGGGCCAGCAGTTCTCCACCAAACCTGTTATCAAACCCAACCACACATCCACGGATTTGCGCTGCAGAAAATGTTTCCACACCCAGAGCTTTTGCAAGTTCAACATCAGACGCGACCTCATGGTATACCGCAAGAATTGCCTGGGTCACCTGGCGTACCGATTTGAGACATAAATCCTTGCCGATAATGCCGCGCCAGCCAGAAGTACCGAACTTAACCGGCGTCCTCGGCTTAGCTTGGTTGGTGATTAATTCGTCCCGGACCAGTTCATAAATCCTATCAATTTCTTCCTGCCATATTGCATATTCGCACCCTGCCTTTTCATACGTATTTCTGCGTTTGACCAGTTCTTTTATCAGGCCGAAATAGTCACTGCCCCCATGGTCACCCTTTTGAATATGTTGTGCTATCAGTGTCTTCATTTCCCCAGACTCAGCCATTTTTTTCTCCACTTGGTACCATATGTTAGACAAATATTATTTACTTTTGGCAGATTATTGATATTTTTAAAAGTGATTTTTATTTGTGCAACACAAAGCAGTCCATCGTCTTGCGTCAAATACAAAAAAAAGCTTTACTAAGAAATAAAAAGGGGGAACAATAGTTGACCGTTTATTTCAGATTTACTATATGAATATCCTTCGGTTGACGTTCCGCTCAATTGGGCAGCGAATTTCAAAAATCTAATATTTTCTTTACCTAATACTTTGGTCTCAGGAGAAAAAAATGGGAAAACACGATAACGCCTTAATAATTTGGTTTGAAGAAATTGGCATTGAAGATGTCCCACTGGTTGGCGGCAAAAATGCCTCACTCGGCGAAATGTACCAGAAACTCTCCTCAAAGGGAGTGGCAATACCCCATGGTTTTGCCATTACGGCATATGCCTACCAACACCTGCTCAAGGATGCCGGCATCGAAGATGCTATAAAGGAATCCCTGGCCGGCCTTGACACCCACGACCTGCATAATCTCCAGGCGCGTGGTGAGAAGGTAAGAAATATCATCCGCAATGCAGAATTTCCCGATGACCTGCGCCAGGCAATTATTGAATCCTATAAAAAAATGGAAGCTGAATACGGCACTGATCTTGATGTAGCTGTGCGTTCATCAGCTACTGCCGAAGACCTTCCAGACGCCTCCTTTGCAGGCCAACAGGAAACCTACCTGAATATCAGAGGATATGACGCCCTGATCGACGCCTGCAAGAAATGTTTTGCCAGTCTTTTTACCAATCGCGCCATCTCCTACCGGCATGACAAGGGTTTTGGGCAGTTTGACGTATACCTTTCTATTGTTGTCCAGAAAATGGCCCGTTCAGACAAAGCCTCTTCCGGTGTTATTTTCTCAATTGACACGGAAAGCGGCTTCGAGGATGCGGTATTTCTGACAGGGGCCTGGGGTTTGGGTGAAACCGTAGTGCAGGGTGCTGTCAATCCTGACGAATACTATGTTTTCAAACCAACGCTGAAGCAGGGCAAACGCCCCATCGTCGGCAAAAGGGTCGGCTCCAAGGAAATAAAAATGATTTACGACAACGATCCGGGTGCTGCCGAACCTGTAAAAACTATTGAGACCACTCCTGAAGAACGCAACAGCTATGTTATAAGTGATGATGAAATTCTCAAGCTTGCTGAATGGGCCTGTATTATTGAAGATCATTACGGCAAGGCCATGGATATTGAATGGGCCAAGGATGGTGACGGTATTAACGTAGGTACCGGCGAACTTTTTATTGTACAGGCCAGGCCCGAGACCGTACACTCCCAGTCATCGGTTGGCATAATGGAGACATACAAGCTCAAAGAAACCGGTACGGTCATTGTCGAAGGCCTGGCGGTCGGCACAAAAATCGGACAGGGCGAGGCCAATGTCATCAAAAACGTGGAAGGCATCCATGGCTTCAAGAAGGGCCAGGTTCTGGTCACCGACATGACTGATCCCGACTGGGAGCCAATCATGAAAATTGCCGGCGCTATTGTCACCAACCGTGGCGGCCGGACCTGTCATGCCGCCATTATATCCCGTGAGCTTGGCATCCCCTGTGTTATTGGTACCGGCAAAGGTTCAGAGGTTATCAAGAAGGGTCAGGACATTACCGTATCTTCAGCTGAGGGTGAGACCGGATTTATCTATGACGGTCTCCTTGATTTTGAGATCGAGAAGGTTGAACTAGGCGACCTGCCTAAAACCAAGACCAAGATCATGATGAACCTGGCCATCCCTGAGAAGGCCTTTACCGAGTGTCAGATCCCCAATGATGGTGTGGGCCTTGCTCGCGAGGAATTCATCATCAACTCCCATATCAGCCTCCATCCTCTGGCCCTGGTTAATTACGAAGAGTTGAAAAACTCGAACGATCCCGAAAAGCAGGAAATCGTCAGAAAGATCGACGAAACAACAGGAGCCTATGCCGACAAGAAACAGTTCTTTGTTGACAAAGTTGCTGAAGGAGTTGGCCGTATCGCCGCCGGTTTCTTTCCGAATGATGTCATTGTCCGCCTCTCCGACTTCAAGTCCAACGAATACGCCAACTTAGTGGGCGGCACATTATATGAACCGGAGGAGGAAAACCCAATGATCGGCTGGCGTGGTGCTTCACGTTATTACGATCCAAAATACAGGCCGGCCTTTGAACTTGAGTGTCAGGGGCTCCTGAAGGCCAGAAACGACATGGGCCTTACTAATATCAAGCTCATGGTACCTTTCTGCCGGACTCCCGAAGAAGGCAAGAAGGTAATCGAGGTCATGAAAGATTGCGGTCTGGTACAGGGTGAGAATGGCCTGGAACTCTATGTAATGTGTGAGATTCCAAGTAATGTAATCTCTGCCGACGCCTTTGCGGATATCTTTGACGGCTTTTCCATCGGCTCAAATGACCTCACGCAGTTGACCTATGGTCTTGATCGCGACTCCGGTCTTATCGCCGGTATCGCAGACGAGCGAGATGAGTCTGTGAAGGATATGATCCGAATGGTTATTGCCACGGCCAAGCGCCGCGGCAAGAAAATAGGTATCTGTGGCCAGGGGCCTTCTGATTTCCCAGAATTTGCCACCTTCCTTGTTGAGCTTGGCATCGACTCCATGAGCCTTATCCCCGATACTGCGATTAAGACAAGACTGGCAGTCGCAGCAAAAGAAAAAGAGATGGGAATCTCACCTGAGTAAAAAAGACCACACCATCCCAAGTACAAAAAAAGGAGGGCCGAAAACCGGTCCTCCTTTTTTTGAGCCCGAAGCAAATTGCGGAAAACCAAAAATAAAATATTCTCATATCCGTTGGACACCTGAACATCTCAAGAATGATTTACGAATCATGCAGTAAGGTAGACAGTTTGGCTTAAATTTGAAATTTCT
>JAHEID010000123.1 GCA_024639555.1 Deltaproteobacteria bacterium | reverse complement strand
AATTTCCAAGCCTGATTCGGACATAATGGGTGACCCGGACATTTAAAAAAGCCTTAATCTTGAAAAGGGTTACGGCTTTTTTTGTTATGCGTTATGATTTGACAGGTTTACATAATGGTTGAATAAAAGCGCAACAAGAGTCAAGCAAAGACTTGACCCTTTACTATTCGATTATGAGAAAAAGAAAAAACGTTTTCATTTTGCTTTTGAGCTTCATTGTTATCTCAATTCATAACATATCTTTAGCTGTAGAACCAAATGGATGCCTTTCAGAAGCTGAAGTAGAACTTGCTCAACTAATCAATAATTATCGTAATGAAAACGGCTTGCCAAGTGTGCCAATTTCGCAATCATTAACTGCTGTTGCCCAATGGCACGTTATTGACCTACATGAAAATATACCAGATACTGGTTCTGATCACGGATTCGCTTGCAACATGCATAGTTGGTCTGGTGCTCAACCGACTCTTTGGAGTGCTGTTTGTTACACCAGTGACCATCAATATGCCCAAGGTATGTGGGATAAGCCACGTGAAATAACAAGTAACGTGTATAGTGGCGATGGCTTTGAAAACGCATACGGTTCCAGCGGGCAGGCATCAGCTACAGGTGCCTTTAATGCCTGGACAAATAGTCCACCACATGATGCTGTTATACTTGAAACCGGAATATGGGAAGGGATGAATTTTCCTGCTATGGGGGTTGGAATTTATGAACATCATGCTGTGCTTTGGTTTGGGGACCAAGCTGATCCGCAAGGTACAGCTGTAGCCTGTGGCAGTACTGGCTCAAACAATTTTCCGCTTTCTGCTATACTGTACCTTCTGCTGAGATAACCAACTGAAATTACATGGCAAAAAATATCTAACAGGAATGATTAAAGGGGGCAAGTACCCCTCAAGGGGGTATTAAAAAGAATCTCCGTTTGGCCTTACTGTTACCTTGCTATTGCAAACCACGGAAAATGGTTGCGTATAGGTTGCAGAATGCGGCAAAAAACATGCAACCATTGCCACCCAGAGTCTAATAATTTCAAGTTGTTAGCTATCATATTTTTGAGTCCGGCCTTCGGCACCAGATATAAAAAAGCCGTGATCCTGAAAAGGGTTACGGCTTTTTGTTGTGGTGCGCACTCCTCAGCTCGCGTTTCATGATAAATTAAAGTAATATAAAAAGTTGTTCTCTGTTGGGGTGTCAAGGATAAAGATTTGCCCCCTAATCCTCGGGCCGCCCTTTATTGCATGATCTGTTTGCTGGGGTGGACAACAGGCAAGAACGGACCGAAAAGATGGCTGCGGCCCATCTTGAATATGGCTATACCCTGAAGGAGATAGCAGCGGCATCGGGTGTCCATTACTCAACGGTGTGTCGGGCATTTAAACAGGCAAGATAAATGTTATATTGCAAGACCTGACCCCAGGTCTTTTTCTCCCTGTGATTCGTGTCGATTTTTTGGAATATGTCCAAAATTCATACGCCATTACGCAAGCTTTAACATGTATTAAGATATCAATGAATACAACAGAATCCTAATTAAAAGAAATCATTCTTCCTTGAACCAGCTTCCCTGTAATTCCCGGCGCAGGGCCTCACGCACATCCTCCGGGTACTCCGGCGACATGTAGTAGACGCCTTCCAGCTCCGCAGGGCTTAAGCCCCGGCGGTGCGGCGGCAGGTTGGTGCGCAGCAGCACCACGATGTCGCTGCTGGCCCAGGGGTGACGGTACCAGTAATGATGGCCGATAATGTCAAAGCCGCGCTCTTCCTGGCCGAGAGAAAGGTCAATCACTTCAAAATTGGTAAAGCCCAGGGACCTGGCCAAGGCAATCTCTTCTTCCTCCGCAGCCTCTTCGCCAATGCGCATACCACCGCCCATATACTTTTCAGCGGCATGCAGGGCGGGGTCGTGATCCGAGACCGTGACAACAACCTGCTGGGACAGGTCGCTGATGGAGGACAATCGCTGGTGAAAGGTCTCCAGCGGCACATCGGCGGCGGCAAGGATCACCGATCCAAGGCGGAAGGTTTTTCTCAAATTTTCCCGGTCAAGAGACTTATAGGCAGAGCGCAGCTCGTAAAGGGCTTTGGATGCCACCCGCCCACCAGCGCTGTAGGACAGCAGGTTGATACGTTTGGCGGTGGTATGGGCGGCAAGAAACTCGAGCAGGGACCGAAGCGCCCCGCTGGAGTCTTTGGCCCGGGTGACGTCAATCTTTAGGAGGTAGTAAAGAATGTTCTGGTGCGAGGGCCAGGAAAAGGCGACCCCGACGAAATCCCGGCCGGCAAAATGGTCGATTTCCGCGGTCATGGCCACAGAATTTAGAAAATCCACCTTGGTGCCGTTCACATAAACCATGATTTCCTTGTCCTGGGCTTTGGCCAGCTGGTCATTGATCGCTGCCGCGAAACCCTGCTGTGCAGGTGTCAGCGACTGCTCCTGAGTGGCCTGATATTCCTCCGGCAGGGATGCCATTTCCACAAAATCCGCCAGGGAAAGCATTACCTGATTGTCACGCTCCGGGTCGATTGAAGCGGCATAGAGTTCTTCCCAGCTGAAATCATCATTGCCGAAACGCAGGGTGGCGCTGCCCAGGTGCAGGACGCTGTCCTTCCTGTTACCATAAGGCAGACCATCATCGCCCGGTTTTTGAGGCTGCCGGTTGGTGGCATAGAATACCGACATGACCGTGTCCTGATGGTGATCTTCCAGGTGGGCAAATGGGTCGATGGCTGCCTCATGGTAGACAGCCGGGGTTTCCATCAGGATAAATTCCTGTTTTGCTCCACAGCCTGCAAAAAAGATGGTTAAGGTCAGAGACAGCAGCAGGTTAAAAATTGACCCCCAAAGGTTAAAATGCATCTGAAAGTAACTAATATGGGTAATCATTGTCAGACCTCATGCTTTTTTCTGGAAAAAATCCGTTCCGCCAGGAAACGATAGAACAAGGCCCCCAGCAGGGAGCCTGTCAAGGCAAGCAGGATGAGAACTATACCGAGCCGGAAGGCTCGGTCGATTAGTTTTTTTTGCTCCTGCATGACTTCAGCAGAGAGCTCCTGCAGGGGCGGGGCAAACTCCTGCCCATCGACAGGGGAGACGAAGCGCCCGATATTTTCAAGCAGAAGATTGAGTTCCCGGGCGGTTATCTGGGTTTTTTCGGCCAGAAGTATGGATTTGTCGAGCACATCCCCGCCTTCGCGGTCCCTTGTGCCCAGTTTTTTGATCGAAGCAACCAGGATATTGTAATCCTGGGCAGTTTTCGACCCCTGTTCCAGGGTTTTTTGGGCGCGTACCAGCAACTCATCGAGATTTTTCTCCCTGGCGCTGAACTCCCCGGTCCAGGCCGACCTCTCCTCTTTGAGCAGCCGGCTCAGCCGGTCGAGAATCTGCTTCCTTTCCACGGCAAAATTGTGGGGCAATTGCTCGATGGCTTGTGACATCCTGGTGCCGGCCTCCTGAAAACTGCTAAAATCGTTGACCAGCTGAAGCAGCAGGGGATTATCCGTTATCTGTTCAAGCAGCAGTTCTGTCTGCAGGGTGACGAGGCGCGGCATGCGCTCACCGAGAAAAATTGCCCGCTCCGCCACCAGGAGGGTTTCATCGACTCGGAGAAGCGTCTTGTCGATGGATTGTAGTAGGCCTCTGCTGTCGGTGGCAATGGGATGCACGGGGCGGCCGCGGGCGGTGGAAAAGTCCTGGATACGGACATCGGAGACATACCATTGGTTGGGGTGTTCCGAGCGCCAGCGATCAATCATCTCAAGCAGGGCAGCCTGTTGCTCCTCGTTAAGCACCAGGGCCGCCAACTGCCAGACCTCCCTCTCCAGGCGCTCGTAGACCGAGAGGAGCGGCTGGCCTGCCGCACCGTAAATCTCCGGTACCCAGTAGGTTTCCGCTGCCTGGCGTCCCAGGCGGATAAAGGTGACCATGTCAAGCAGGCTGGCGTCGGGGCTGGGCTGGGCCGCGATGCTCATAACCGAGGAGATGTAGAGTAGCTTGTTATATTCGGCGGCAAGTTTTGTCTCCGGGCCCAGATCTGCCTGACGGACCTGGTCAATGGCCTGCCAGTAGACCATGGTGAACTGGTCGGCAAAGGCCATTATTTCAGCCTGCAGCTGGCGTTCGTTCAACTCTTGCGAGGGCGGGGCAATAATTTCCTCAAACTGGGGCTCCGGCGCAGCTGTCTTGTGATAGGGATTGATGCAGGCAACAAGCAACGGAACTAGGCCGAGGCACAACAGTAATGAATATAATTTCATCATCTTGGCCACACCCGAATTTTTATGAAGTTCCACGGCATCAGTATTATAGAATTTATTCTTGTTTTCTGACAATATTTAAGCACATGACAGAATCACGATCGTCTTGATTTATGGTATTAGATAATAATAAATTTAGCATTTACCTTCAAGGTTTGCCATATCTTTCAGCAATTTGCGGCCCTGCTGATAAGGAATCTTTTCGCAGTTAGCAAAACTATAATGGCCGGCCGGACTGTCTGACAACATAAAATCCGGCCTCTATGCCCGAATCAGTCTACGCATGCAAAAAAGCCTTGGGGTCAGGTCTTGCAATATAACATTCCGCTTGATATAAAGTTATATTATGGCACGACCATTACGGCTGGAATATCCGGGAGCAATATATCATATTACTTCGCGGGGAAATGCGCGCGCGGATATCTTTCTTTATGATGCTGACAGGGGGGTGTTTCTCTCAATTCTCGCAGATACTGTAGATCGTTACAATTGGCTTTGTCATGCCTATTGCCTGATGGGAAATCATTATCACCTGCTGATCGAACCCCGGACCCAAACCTTTCACTGGGCATGCGCCAGTTAAATGGTGTCTATACTCAAGCCTTTAACCGGAACCATAAAAGAGTCGGGCATTTATTTCAGGGAAGATACAAATCGATATTGGTTGAGAAGGGCACTCATCTGCTGGAGCTGTGCCGATATATAGTATTAAATCCTGTTAAAGCGACAGTAGTAAAACGGCCTGAACAATGGGAGTGGAGCAGTTATAAAGCAACAGCCGGCCTAAGAAAGGCAGATGAGTTTTTAACTGCGACATGGATTTTAGGGCAATTCTCCCGCAAAAAAGTTGTAGCGAAAAGACGGTATATTGAATTTGTAAATGATGGGCTGAATGCAGAGAGCCCCTGGCAGCAATTACAGGGGCAGATATTCTTCGGCAGCTCGCAGTTCATTGCCAGGATGCGGGATTTTCTGGAAGAAAAGAAAGAAATAAGTGAGATCCCGAGGGAGCAGCGTTATCCGGACCGCCCTTTATTGCATGATCTGTTTGCTGGGGTGGACAACAGGCAAGAACGGGCCGAAAAGATGGCTGCGGCCCATCTTGAATATGGCTATACCCTGAAGGAGATAGCAGCGGCATCGGGTGTCCATTACACAACGGTGAGCAGGGCAGTTAAGCAAGCAAGATAAATGTTATATTGCAAGACCTGACCCCAGGTCTCCAGCTGTAGCCTGTGGCAGTAATGGCTCAAACAATTTTCCGCTTTCTGCTATACTGTACCTTCTGCTGAGATAACCAACTGAAATTACATGGCAAAAAATATCTAACAGGAATGATTAAAGGGGTCAAGTACCCCTCAAGGGGGTATTAAAAAGAATCTCCGTTTGGCCTTACTGTTACCTTGCTATTGCAAACCACGGAAAATGGTTGCGTATAGGTTGCAGAATGCGGCAAAAAACATGCAACCATTGCCACCCAGAGTCTAATAATTTCAAGTTGTTAGCTATCATTTTTTGAGTCCGGCCTTCGGCACCACGCGTGAAACGGCTGTAATATCAAAAAGTTACAGCCGTTTTTTTCTTGCGCACTCTTTTCAAATGTTGCTTGTTGACAAATGTAAAATTTGATTTTATATTTGTCGCATGTATATTCCGAGACTTCTCTATCCTTCTCTGGCAAAGGCTCTTCAATATTTTCCGGCTGTCCTCATAACCGGTCCGCGTCAATCCGGCAAAACAACATTTCTTCTGCAGGAAGGTGGGAAAGGATATTCCTATGTAAGTTTTGATGATCCTCTGGAGCGTAATTTTGCTATTTCTGACCCGAACGGCTTCCTTGACCGTTTTGACGATAAGTCAGTCATTCTTGATGAAATTCAGTACGTGCCGGAAATCCTTCCATACCTGAAGATTCGAATAGATCGGAACAGAGAGCAATATGGGCGTTGGATTCTCACAGGTTCACAGCAATTTCAGTTAATGAAAAATGTGAGTGAATCGCTTGCCGGTCGGATCGCCATTCTGGAGCTTCTCCCTTTTAGTTGGGAAGAAAACAAGCAGGTTTATGAAAATAATGTAGAAAATGTCATATGGCTGGGAGGGTATCCGGAACCTTCACTCATACAGGAAAATCGCGATTTATGGATACGATCCTATATCCAAACCTATATTGAGAGGGACATAAGGCAACTTCACAACGTAACCGATTTGCGTCAGTTTGAATTATTTACAACGGTTTGTGCAGCCAGGCATGGCCAGTCATTTAATATGGCCGATATCTCCAGGCAGACAGGCATTTCGCAGCCGACAGTCAAGTCGTGGGCCGGTATTCTGGAAGCCTCTTATATCACTTTTTTCCTACCGCCCTATTTCAAGAATTTTGGAAAGAGACTCAATAAAGCACCGAATATATATTTTCTTGATACAGCCCTAGTCTGCGCTTTAACCAGACAGCCAAGTGGAATTGCGGCCCTAGCCGGTTCGATGGGTGGTGCCTTCTTTGAAGGATGGGTAGTGGGTGAAACGATTAAAACTTTTACCAGCCTGGGCAGAAAACCAGACATTTACTTCTGGCGTTCACATGATGGATTAGAAGTCGATCTTCTGATCCAGATCGGCACAAAAATCCACCCGGTAGAAATAAAATTAACTGCCACGCCTACCCCTAATCATTTAAAGCCATTAAACTCTTTTAAAAAGCTTGCCGGCAAGGATGTTTCTCAAAAAGGATTACTCGTATGTCGTGTCAAGGAAAGGAAAGATT
>JAHEID010000122.1:3776-7037 GCA_024639555.1 Deltaproteobacteria bacterium | reverse complement strand
TGTTCTCCATAATCCTCGCGCTTATTGCCCACGGCTGCAACTGCAACTATCTTTTCCTTATCAAAGAGAGGCACCGCCATAAATCTTGTAATACCCACATGGCCTTCCGGAACTCCCTTCTGCAGAGGAGATGTCATGTAATCATTGATGATAACCGGGCACCGTTTCCTGACCGCCTCTCCCCAGAGTCCGGCCTCGTCGATATTAAAAACTATCGGCATTTCATGAATTTTACACGCGGACATGACACTTTTCGACCAGGAATATACGGTCATCTGGGATTCAGCATCATTGAGAAATCCCATGAAGCCTATATCGCTTCCTGTGAGCGGCAGTGAGGCCTCAAGGACAAAGTTACACACTTCCTTTATGGGCAGGTCCTGCATTTCATAAAGTGTAAGCACTGCTTCCAGCCGCATTTCGTTGAGCTTGATCTTTTCCTCAGCCTTTTTCTGTTCAGTGATGTCACGGTTGCTGGCACGCCGGCCCAGGAACTTTTTATCATACCCATGGACCTGCTGGCAATAATGGGAGATCCAGCGCTCCTCACCTGTCCGGGTTATAACGCGAAAATTCAGGTGGCAGACCTTGGAGCTTTTCAACTCTTCATTTAAATGTCTGCTTGCATTTTGCCTGTCATCCGGATGGATTATGTCTAGCAGCAATGCAGGATCTTCTTCGAATTCCTTGATATTGTACCCTGTTATTCTCTCGCAGGAGGGTGAGATATAATTGAACTTGCCCTGTTCATTGATCCAGTATTCCCAGTCATAGGTAAAATCTGCTACGGTGCGGAATTTTTCTTCACTTGCCTGCAGGGCAGCCTCTGCCTCTTTGCGGGCAGATATATCGATTGCAATCTGCAAATGTACAACCCTGCCGTCAAACCAGTCTATCGCTCTATCACGGATGGAGTACCACCTATCATTGCTGGTGTTCTGCATTTCCCACAGGATCGTATCCTTGGGCTTGCCGTCAGGGGTCAGGAGCTTGTTATTGGTACAGAAATGACAGGGACCCGTCATGCCGGATTGCAGCACCTTCCAGCAAGTTTTTCCGGTAATATGGTTAAAGAGTTTTTCAGTGTAGCGGTTGGCAAAAAGGATTTCATAGGATTGCATGTCAGCCACGTAAACAATAGCCTCCAGGCTGTCGAGAACCTTGAAGAGTTGATCCTGCTTCTCCCATAACAGCTTTTCTATACTACGCTGTCCGGCAAGCTCCTGTTCAAGAACCTTTACCTTTTTCTGTAATTCGCTGTATGATGGTTTGTCGGTCATACAATGCTGCTGTGGGTTAAAACCTCTGCCGGTCAAAGCGTTGTGAAATAAAATGACACTGTCTCTTAGTACTTCGCTGCAGTGCATCATGTAAATGAATATACGATGCTGGATATGATTCCTAAAAACTAATTAAAAAGAAAGAAACTTTTTTGCTACTTGTCAAGAGTAATTCTTGGTACGTTTCCTTGCGGACTTCCTGTACCATAAACCAACTACAAGCAGAGCGCCGCAACCGTCAGCTGCAACATCCCAGGCGCTCACAAAACGCCCTGGGATAAAGGCTTGATGAATCTCGTCACTTATACCGAACAAGAGGCAAAACACTGTTACTATGATACCCGTTACAGCACGGTTGGAATTATGTGTGAAAGGTTGCAGGCTGTAGAGAAATGTGCCGGCAAGGAGGGCATAGGCAATACCATGCAACAGCTTGTCTACAGCTATAACCTGGGGCAATTTAACAAAATCACCGGGCTGGTGGGATAAATAAAAAATCATCCCCATGACGGTTACCATGGGGATGAATCGTAAATAAAGTTTCAAAGTAAAAGCTCTTCAGCAGTCAAACCGGATAATTCCGGCTAGACCTCTTTCGGGGTCTGCTCCTGATCTACATGGACGCTTTCGAGTAGTTCGGGAGAATACTTTTTCTTGATACGCTTAATCGCCGCCCTTATCGGATGGGTCGGATAATTCTCAATTATTTCAACTTTTTTATCTTTATACGCAGTTATGACAAACTGCCTGTCTTTTATTTCGAATGTGTGGGACCAGTTGATTTCAATGGTTTCAGGATTTTCTTCAAAATCCACGGTCAGAATTTCCTTATCGGCTGCTACCTGCAGAGCGTCTGAATCCGTCACTTCAAGCAACCATGCATCCCCGCCCGTAGTGGAAAAAAGGACGAACACCCCTAACTCATGCACCTTCTGTACTCCCTGTGAAGCTGCCTTCTGTATTGTGCTAATGGCATTCTGCAGAGAGATCTGCGTTTTCTGCACTTCAGTAAGGTTGCTGCTCGCTGTTTGCTGCTTACCCAGACAACACCGCTTGAACTTTCTACCGCTACCGCAGGGACATGCCTCATTCCTGCCTATCTTACCCATTGCAATCTCCTTTTATGAAAATAAATATATTGAAAACAAAATGATAGCATATCAGATAATTTTAACCAGTCCACTCAATAATGGATATTTTGACTGAACATAATGGCGAAAAAATACAATCCAAAATTTTCTTCGAGTAGCGTAAACTCTCTCCAGTCACTTTTTGAAAAAGCGGGACACGATGGATATAATGACACTGATAATTATCATGGTTGTGATGGGGAGGTATATTTTCAGGTTGGGCCTGTCAATGACAATATCACCCGGGAGACGCCCTATGGGGAATTTCCCGAGCCAAGGCCAAAGAAGTCCCACAACCAAGAATATCATACCTAACAGGATCAACGTTTTCTGCATGACACACTACACCATCGGGCAAAAGCAATGGCGCCTTACCCTTGAGACAACTCCTGCAGCAGGCCTTGCACCATATTGCCGTCAGCAAGTTTGCCGAAATGCTTCATAATGGGAGCCATGGCCTGCATGGGGCTCTTGTAGTCTGAAAAATCAATATTTTCATTGATCCAAGCCATGATTTCATCCCGGTTCGCCATTATAGGCAGGTATGATTCAAGCACCTGCAGATACGGGGAACTCTCCTTTTTCTGCAGTTCCAGGATTGTTTTCTCTGATTTCACCAAACCGCTGATAATCCCGAGCAGATCGTCATCGCTTATCTCTTCAGGTTTTTTGACCCGAAATGTCTTCTTGCCGCTTTCCAGCGTAATGGGTACCGTCAATTTCGGGTATTCTCCCATTACGACACGAATCGTGTCCCGGATATCATTTTTCCTCTGCAGCATAGCCTTTTTCAGATCAATTTTAATCTTGTCGTGCAGCGATATGCCCATATCCTGGCTCCAGCCGAATTC
>JAHEID010000122.1:0-3676 GCA_024639555.1 Deltaproteobacteria bacterium | reverse complement strand
ATGTCTCTCTCTTCTGCAAGGCTTTGACATAAAATTTCGTGATATAATCAGTAACCATTCTACGCGCAGAAAATTGGGAGCCGCAGACCTTCATGGACTCTTTCATAATGCTGATCCAGTCATGAGATATCTCATGGTTTCCTGATTGATAAAAGAGCGGGATGATTTTTTCCTCAAGCAGCCGGTATATGGCTTCGGCATCAGTATTGTCACGGTTTGCTTCGGTGTATTCTTCCCCGAAAGCCCAACCATTCTTGCCATTATAGCCTTCATGCCACCAGCCGTCCAGGATGCTTAAATTGGGCACCCCGTTCAAACCGGCTTTCATTCCGCTGGTGCCACATGCCTCCATGGGCGGCAGAGGATTGTTCAGCCAAATATCCACCCCGTGCACCAGGTACTGAGCGAACTGCTCACCATAGTCCTCGACAAAGGCGATCCTCCCACCGTATTCCGGATCACGGGCTATATTAATAATGCGCTGCAGTATTCTCTTGCCCGGATCATCTGCAGGATGGGCTTTGCCTGCAAAAATTATCTGGATAGGCTGCCAGCGGTCAATCAGAAGTTTTTTGAGTCTTTCCATATCATATAAAATAAGATCTCCTCTCTTATACGTTGTAAAACGCCGGGCAAAGCCAATGGTCAGAACTGTCGGATCCAACAATGTACCTCCCGACACCATCAGGGAAGGATTAAGCCGATCGTCGATCCAACGGCGCCTTGCCCGCTCGCGGATTGCATCAATCAGCTTGATCTTCAACCACATGTGGGTATCCCAGAGCTCTTTGTCAGGAATCTCGTCAACCAGCTCCCAGATATAGGGATTATTATGCTCATCCAGCCAGTCCGGACCCAGATATTTATTAAAGAGCAACAACATCTTCGGTTCAATCCAGGTTGGCACATGCACGCCGTTGGTAACATAATCGATGGGAACCTTGTCTTCATCAACACCCGGCCATAGATTCTCCCACATTTTGCGGGCCACCTCTCCATGACTCCTGCTCACGCCGTTGAGATGACCTGCCATGCGCAAGGCAAAGGCGGTCATGTTAAAACCGCTTTGGGGTTCATCCGGATGGACGCCCAACTGCAGAAAGGAGTCATGTTGCAAACCGAGTGCTGAGCAATAATCCTGGAAATATTTCCCCATCAGTTCAAAAGGAAAAACATCATGCCCTGCCTTCACCGGGGTATGCGTTGAGAAAATAGTCGTGTCTCCCAAAGCTTTCCGCGCTTCCTCAAAACTCAGTCCGGCATGGACCCTGTCCCGGATCCTTTCAAGCAGGGCAAAGGCTGCATGGCCTTCATTCAGATGCAGGATGGAATGTTTGATCCCGAGATGCTCCAGCACCTCCATGCCTCCTATGCCTAAAACTATCTCCTGCCGCAATCTCTGCTCTATGTCTCCGGCATAAAGCCTTGATGAAATTGACCTGTTCCATGGATCATTGATTTCGATATCCGTATCAAGCAGATAAAGTGGAACCCTGCCAACGTCGATTTTCCAAACACTGACAAAAATGGGCGGTTCGATAAATGGAACCTTGACCACTACCTGCTCCTCATCTGTGTCCAACACTCTGTTGATAGATGCTGCCTCGCGATCTAAGGGCTGATCAAGATTTTCCTGCCAGCCGTCTTCGCGTATACGCTGCAGGACATATCCTTCCGGATACATGAAGCCCACAGCCACAAGCGGCACCTGCAGGTCGCTGCACTCTTTAATGAAATCCCCGGCCAGAAAACCGAGCCCGCCGGCATAAAAAGGCAGGGAATGGTGCAAACCGTATTCCGCCGAAAAATAGGCGATTCCGGGAGTGTCCCGCTCGCACACATTGCTCAGCATAGAGCATATACCTTTTTCGAGATACTTGTGGAACTGGGAGAGCACCAAATCATAATGCCGCAGAAAATCCGGATCCTTTGCAATCTCGGCAAGCCTTTCCGGAGAAAGCTCCTTAAGTGTTTTATCCGGGTTATGCAGGCTCTCTTTCCAGACCTGCCGGTTCAGGGACTTGAATACCATGCGGGCTGCAGGATGCCAGCTCCACCATAGGTTTTCAGCCATCTCCCCCAAACCAAGCAGCCTGTCCGGGAGATTGGGAAATTCCTTCCTGATCCTATCCATTCCATTCTCGGTCACAATCAAGCTCCACTCTAAATATGGCTGAACTTCAAACTGCTCCTGTTTTAATGTATGTTTTTAATTTACACGCATATCTTGCACATATGCAACCGATACTCATGTTTACTCACCTGTTTCTTGCACTAAGCCGGTGGCAATCATCAACTTTTAACTGTTCCCACCATAAAAATTAAGTATAATTGGTATCCGGGAACATATAAGATAAGATGACATTGGAAAGAAATATGACTGCCATTACTCTCCGGCCTATCGGAATCCTGCATTGCGATTTGAAAAAAAGAGAAGAGACACCCAAAAACTTTGATGAATCAGAGCATACGGGGACCATTGAAATTTTCCCGGAATTCCATGAGGGTCTTCAGGGCATTCGGAAGGGGGATACCATTGTTGTGCTCTTCTGGCTGAACAGGGCCGACCGCACTATTTTGCGCGTTCATCCCCGGGGTGACATTTCTAAACCAAAGCGCGGGGTTTTCTCCACACGAAGCCCGGTCAGGCCGAACCCGATCGCAGTTTCAGAGCTGCTGGTCGAAGATATAAATGACAATATACTGACGGTCAGGGGCCTGGATATACTTGATTCCACCCCGGTAATTGATATAAAAAATAATATATCCTGAAAAAATTAAATAATTGCCCATCAGGAGAAGACTGCTGCATAAAGCATAAAAAAAGGGCTCCCGGTCTCGGGTGCCCCTTTTTTATGTCAGGAAAGTTCTGAGCTATATTAATCCATTAACTCCAGGGATTAATTCTTTCAGTCACCTTCCAGTTTTTGTTAACCTTTTCAAGGATAATAGTGTCATTAGCCGCGATAGTCTTGTCGCCAGCCTCCTGCTTCATTATGTAACTGCCGGACACGGAAACCTTGATAAGTTGGGTAGGTTGGTCATTGATATATTCTTCTTTCTCTCCAACAACAGCTATCTGCAAATTGGAAAAATCAAAAGTAGTTTGCTGAAGTTTTTCGAGTTCACCTGCGGCTTGTTTCTCATCAATTGTTTTGTCAACTGCAGCTGCAACAGATGGTTGTTCATCTGCAACATAAAAATCAACAAGAGATTTATCAACCATGGTCTCGTGCTTGGCAATGAAATCCTGGATCAGGATCTCTGGTGCCTGGACCTGGGAAGGACCTGAAGAGGAACCTCCACCACAATTGATGATACTGCCGACCAAAAACAGCGATAAGACAGAATACATAAAAACTTTTGTAAATTTAACTGTGTCGTTCTTTTCCACTTCATACTCCTTTTTGACCTGAATTTAATATAAGGGGCCTTCATTGGCCATAAATTATCAATTGAGAAATATTATTATTTTTGCCTAATTGTAAATGTAAAAACTATTACAGAAAATACCATCGGGGAAACCCCTGAAAAGAGACTTCGCAAAACCTTGTTTTGCAGGTGTAAATAAATTCAAACAACCATTGAGGACACCTATCTAACACATTGTGGTAGTCGCGCCCATTGATTAGTGAGCAATCGTAATTTCTTTTATTAAAGAAAATTGTAAATTTAA